>NZ_JBIWPN010000015.1:40361-159462 GCF_044768305.1 Kitasatospora sp. NPDC101155
GTCCGGGCCCGGGCGGCCCCGGGGCGCCACCCCGGGCCCCCCCGCGGCCGGCGCCCCCCGCCCCCGGGGCCCCCCGCCCCCGCGGGGGGGGGGCCGTCCCCCCCCCCCCGGCGGCACCACCGAGATCCCCCGTGCCGCTGGAGAAGATCTCGCGCATCTTACGGACGGCCGCGGACCCTCTCGAGTACGGTCGATCGGTCACGGAGCGTGTCAATGGATGCGGTCAGGTGATTCCCGTCAGGTGGCCGCCAGTGGGGAATTCGGTCGAACTGGCCGCTGACCCGCCTGAAGGACCGGCGGCCAGGCACGGTTGCGGAGCGACCGGGCGGCCCGGGGCCGACCTTGCCGGAAGCTCTTCGCGCGTCAGGGGGGGTGCCGTGCCTCCGGTCGGTCGAGGGCGGTACGGACTGGGTCGACTCCCGGCTCGCGTGGTGACATGGACTCAGCCTGGCTCGTGGCAGCGGCGCCTGGTCGCGCGGGGGCCACTGGGCCTGCCGGAGCAGGGCCACGGTGTGGAGGAGGTCCGCGGTGCTGGTCAGCAAGACCCCGCGGGAGTCGGTGACCTCCCAGCGGTCCGTCGTGGGGCCCGGGCGGGCGGTTCCCAGGTTGCGTGGGCTGGTGACGTCGGTGCGGTCCTGGATGTCGACGGCGTCGTCGACCAGGGTAGCCGTGTAGGTCCGGCCCATGCATTTGACGATCACGGGGGTTGGGGTGACCTCGTCGAGCCGCAGGATCCTGGTGCTCGGTTCGTGCCAGATCAGGTGTGCGGATGTCTCATCCGACATGGGCTTACTACTTTCGGTGCACGAGTGTGTCCTCTCGGTAACTGTACCGATGTGAACGCGCGGTCTTCCCGTGTTCCGGCATCGCGCGCATCCTTGGCCGGGCGCTGACAAAGGTGTCGCACCGCATGGGGGAACCATGGAGTACGGGAGTGTGCTTGAGCGGGTGGCCGGGGCGGCGCGGCAGGTCTCCGGTACAGGAAGGGTGGCCGCCTACATCCCGGCGCTCGCCCGCGCCGACCCGGCGGCTTTCGGGATCGCCCTCGCCACGGCCACCGACCCCGCGTCGGTCCACGGCGCCGACGACTGGCGGACACCGTTCTCGATCCAGTCGATCTCCAAGGTGTTCACCCTCGCCCTGGTCCTCGCCACCGATGGCGACGCCCTGTGGCAGCGGGTGGGCAAGGAACCCTCGGGTTCGCCGTTCAACTCCCTGGCCCAGCTGGAGCGTGAGGGGGGCGTGCCGCGCAACCCGTTCGTCAACGCCGGCGCGCTGGTGGTCACCGACCGCCTGCAGACCCTGACCGGCGATGCCAGCGGGACCCTGCGAGAGTTCCTCCGCGCGGAAAGCGGCAACCCCGCCATCGACTTCGACGCCCGCGTCGCCGTCTCCGAACAGCGCCACGGCCACCGCAACGCAGCCCTCGCCCACCTGCTGGCTGACCATGGCAAGCTCACCAACCCCGTGCGCACCGTCCTGCGCCACTACGTCAAGCAGTGCGCGATCACCATGACCTGCCGTGACCTCGCGCTGGCGGCATGCCTGCTGGCCAGACACGGTATCCGCGCCGACGGCACCCGCCTGCTCACCCGCAGCGAGGCCAAGCGGATCAATGCCGTCATGCTGGTCGGCGGCACCTACGACGCCGCCGGGGACGTTGCCCACCGGGTGGGGCTGCCCGCCAAGAGCGGCGTCAGCGGAGGCATCCTCGCCGTCGTCCCCGGCCGCTGTGGCCTGTGCGTGTGGGGGCCGGCCCTCGACACGCACGGCAACTCCGTGGCCGGCATCGCCGCGCTGGACGCCTTCACCACACTCACCGGTTGGTCGGTCTTCTGATCGCGGCCCCTGGAGCTCAGAAGCGTGCCTCCGGGTGGTGCTCCAGGCTGCCGCCCTGGCTGCTCGTGGGTCGCGCGTAGAGGGGCCGGCAACCCCCAGGCGCGGAGCACCTCCGGCAGCTATACGTCCCGTGGGAGTGCATTCTGCAGGTCGCCCGGGCGCGACGCCTCGTACGGCTCCGCACGGCCTCCACCGCCTGTCATGGCCTCAACTGACGGTCAGCACCAGCCTGCCGCGGACGTGACCGTGCTCGCTGACGCGATGCGCTCGGGCGATCTCGGCGAGTGGGAAGGTCCGGTCGACGGGCAGCCAGAACCGCCCGGCCTCGATCAACTCGCCCACCTCGGCGAGCGCGTGGTAGGCCGGGCCGTCGTGAAATCCGTTGCTGAAGTGGACGCTGTGCTAAGTGGTCGAGTTCGGAAGTCCTTCGGGGGCTGATCACCCGGCGAGGCGAAACGAGGATTCTTCTGGGTGATCGGCGGTGTATCGGTCGAGCCTGGCCAGCAGATCGTCCAGTCGGAGGTGGTAAACCTCCACTGGAACGGCTGTGCCGTGGCGTTGTAGCGGTCTTCGAAGGCACGGAGCCGATCCCCGACCTGAGCAAGGTCGGTGAAGTCGTTGGGCGAGACGACCTTGCGCTGCACGACGGAGAAGTAGATCTCCACCTGGTTCAACCAGGAGGCATGCACGGGGGTGTGCACCAGTACGGCGTTGGGGAACGCAGCGGTCAACCGGTCTGCCGCGGCCTTGCCGCGGTGCGAGGAGCCGTTGTCGACGAACCAGAACACCCGCTTCGCGCCGGCGTAGGGCTCCTGGCTCATGACCTGGGTGACCAGCTTCATGAACGGGTCGACGCCGGTGGTTTTCTCGCAGCGGCCGAACACCGTCGCGCGGTGGACGTCGTAGGCGGCCAGGTAGGCCAGTGCACCGCCGCGGCCATAGGCGTGGTTCACTCGCATCGACCGCGCCTGCCCCGGTGCGAGAGTGGGGTGGCAGCGGCAGCGGGCCTGGATGGAGGTCTTCTCGTCCGCGCTGATCACGTACTCGTCCGCGCCGAGCAGTGTGCCTTCCCAGACGCGGGCGTACAGGTCCAGCACGCGCCCGGCCTTCGGGCGGAAGGCGGGATCGGTGATGAAGATCCAGGACTGGTGCTGCCAGGGCTTGATCGCGTCCTCCTTCAGCCAGCGTCGCACGGTGGAGGCGGACATCGTGTCGGCGATGGCGCGGTCGATGACCTCGCGGGCGAGTTCCGGGCAGGACCAGCGCGACAGCGGCGCGCCGCTCTCGGCGGGCAGCTGGCAGGCCAGGGCCTTGACCTGCGCGGCCTGCAGGGTGGTGAAGCGGGGCGGGCGCCCGGACCGCTTGCGGTCGGACAGGGCGGGCAGTCGGTTCCCGGCGAACCGACCCCGCCAGGTACGGACGGTGTCCAGGTGCAGCCCGGTCTCCCGGGCGATGCGGGCGTTCGAGCGGCCCCGGGCCGCGTGCAGGACAACCTGGGCGCGCTGACGGAGCCGGTGTTCGGTCTTGTGGCCGTAGGCCATCTTCTTCAGCCGCTCGCGTTCCGAGGCGGTCAAAGTAATCGGGCAGGCGGAGGCAACGGGCAAGGCAGGAAGGCCGATCGCGAGAAGCGGATCACGACAGGCCGCATCCTGCCGCACCCCGACACCTGCCTGTCCGGCAGGATGTCCGCCCGAACTGGCCGAGGAGCAGCGGGACCTGCTAATCGCAATCGGGGTCGAGGAGGATGAGGAGCTCGTGGCCGTGCGGGCGGCGGCTGCGGCCACGGTGCCGGGTTTGGGGTGGTCGAGGTAGCAGACGTTGAAACGGCGTCCTTGCAGGAGGCCGTCGAGGTCTGCTTCGAACATGAGGCTGAGGACGTGGGCGAGTGTTCCCGGTCCGCGTAGGCCGATGTTGCAGTGCTGGCGGATCCGGCTGGAGGCGCCGTCGGCTGCCACGAGGTAGTCCGCGCGCAGGAGTTGCTCGTTGCCGTTGCGGTCCCTGAGGTGGAGTGTGACTCCTTCGGTGTCCTGGTCCACCGTCACCGCGTGCACTCCGAAGCGGATGTCGGCCCCCAGGTCGACCGCGCGGCGGCGGATCACCTCTTCGACGCGGTTCTGGTGGACCGGTTGTGCGGTGCAGGGGCTGATGTCGGTCATGGACTCCATCGCGCCCGCTTCGAATAAGCGGGGGTCGGGGTCGGTGAGGGTGGCGGCGCGCATGGCGGGAGTTGTCGGGTCGTCGCTTCCCAGCCCCGCCGCGGCGTGGATCTCCGCCTCGATGCCCAGTTGGCGGAAGACCTCGATGCTCCGGGGGGGGGGAGAAGCCCCGTGCGCGTGGGTGGATCAAGGGCGCGGGGTGCTTTTCCACCAGTACGCAGGGCACTGCGGCTCGGGCCAGCAGCGCCGACGTGGTCAGCCCCACCACGCTCCCGCCGACCACGGCCACCGCCGTTCGTGCCGGTAGCGGTCTCGTGCTGGCATGGTGGTCTGCCGGAGTGGGCTGCTTGTCCTGCGGGTCCGGCAGGGTCTCAGAGATCACGGGAATGTCCTTTCGGGCCATGTCAGCCGTCGTGTGCGCAGGTCGTCTGCGAAAGCGCGCGACCAGTCGCGCTCGGCGCGGCGAAGCGCCTGGGTGTAGGAGTCCTCGGACAGGAAGACCAGGGGAAGGCCCTGTGATCGGGCTGTCCGGGTGGTGGCGTCGGTGGCTGCGATCTCCTCGTCGAGGCGATCGGCTCGGCCGTCCAGGAGGTCGGCGACTTCCTCCTGGGGCAGCGCGTACATGCACATCAGGGCGCCGGTGAACGCGATGCGGCCGCGTGCCGGGTCACTGAGGAGCTCGCGCAGCCACTGCAGGAGCTGCTGGGTTCCGGTGTGGGTGATGCGGTAGACGGTCCGCTCCGGCCGGGCGCTGTCGCGGATCGTTTCCGCGGTCTCGACCATTCCGGCCGCGGCCAGGCGGCGGAGTGCGTCGTAGAGCGAGGCGCTCTTGATCTCCAGCACGCGGTCGTGACCGCGTTCACGCATCGTCACGCGCATGTCGTAGACGTGTCTGGGGCTTTCGGCGAGCAGGCCGAGCACGGCCGTCGTCGTCGGTGTGCGCAGAGCGCGGGCAGCCACGGCAGTCCCTTTGGTCGAATTCGTCTATTCGAATCCGACTATATAGCTTTCGGGCCGCCGTTGACAGGCGGTTTGCGCAGCGGCTCGCAGGACGCCCGTGCGGCGGAGGTTCGCGAGCGGCGCCGCTCGCGGACCAGGACTTGCGTTCACTGCCGGCGGCAACGGCGTCGCGTGCGACTTTCCTGACGAGAAGTGACAGAGCTGGGGTGCTGCCGCCGGTGCGGTGGTGGAGGCGATGGTCTCGCCTTACCAGGCAGGGCTGGTGACGAAGTGGGTGTCGTAGCGGAGTTGCTCGGTGAGCAGGCTGTCGCGACTGGCTTCGCCCCGGCGGATCCTGACGACCTGCCGAAGGTAGTCGAATCGTTCGATGCCAGGGGTGATCACGATCAGGGCATCGGCAGTGTTCTCCGGGGCGGCGCGGAAGGCGTGGTCACAGCGCGGCGGGATGACCAGGAAGTCGCCGGAGCCGGCGGTGATGACCTTCGACCCCACAAGCACCTGGAGTTTTCCGTCGACGACGAAGAACAGTTCGGACGAGTGGTCGTGCCGGTGCGGGACCGCGCCATCGGCGCCGCGGGCGAGTTGGATGCGGTGGGCGCTGAGCGCACCGTTGGTGGCACTGGCGTCAGCCAGTAGGCAGTGGCCGATCTCGGGCAGTTGCTCGGCGTCGCCTGCGCGGACGACAACCGGGTCGTGCGGATCGGCTCCGAAAACTGACACGAGCGTCCCCTTCCATGGGCTAGGATGCTAGCAATCTAGTGAGCTAGTATCGACCTATGGGTGATACGGAAGTCAAACAGTTCAACGTGTATCTGCCGCTGGGGCTGATCAGGCAGGTCAAGCATCACGCGATCGAGACTGGCATGTCGCTGTCCGCGCTGGTCGCAGACGCCTTGCGTGCCTACCTCGACGCCCACGGGCAGCGGCAGCCCTCTTCCGGAAAGGAGTCATGACATGGCAACCGAAGGGTTCGAGGCGGTGTTCGTGGAGACCCACAACTGGGGGAAGAGCGCAAAGTTCTTCCAGGAACTGGGTTATGAGTTGGAGCCCTCCACCGGCGACGGCTCCGGCGTGTTCCGCAACGGCGAGGGCCCTTACCTCGTCGTTGTCGAGATCCCCGAGGACCGGGAGCCCGGCGTGCAGGTCGCGCTGAAGGTGCCCGATGCGGACCTGTTCCGTCCCGATCCGGTTGTGGAGGTGGTCACCCCGTTCCAGGACACGCACTACGGAACCCGGGAGATGACCGTCCGCGACCCCGACGGGCGGCTGTGGAGTCTGCAGGCCCCTGCCAAGGACTGACGTTCTCCCTCTCGTCCGGGCGGGCTGATTCGCCCAGGCCGACGGTGCCTGCGCTCCGCCCGGCGAATCCTGCAGCAGTAACGGCTTTCGCCCTGCCCGGCAGTGGTCATCGCGCCCGCAGGGGGTTCAGCAGCGCGCTGCTGAACCCCCTGTTCGTGAGTACGGCCTGATCGAACCGCCGAGGCGAACTCCGAAGAACGGCACCGGCTATGCCATGACGGAGACCGACAATCGAGCCGGCGAGCGGCTTCACGGGCTCCTGGAGCAGCCCGCACAAGAACCGTGAGTCGCCAGGCACCCGCCTGCCCTGCCAGGCGCTGTCCCGCCCGCCCACAGCCCAGGTCACACGCCTGCCGGCAACAGCGCACGAGAGGGGCCCCGTACGCGGGCACCGGGCGAGGACATCCGGCACAACAAGACGTTTTCGGCCCACCCGGTGGCGGCGCCTGCGCCACTGACCGTGGGGATACGAGGAGCGAAGGACGGGACACGAATGAGCAGATGGCAAGGCAATCCCTGGGCGGTGCTGCTGACACTCAGCCTGGGATTCTTCATGACACTGCTGGACCTGACGGCCGTCAACGTCGCCATCCCCAGCATGATCGGCGACCTGCACGCGTCACTGGACGAGATGTTATGGGTGATCAATGTCTACATCCTCGTCCTCGCCGCACTGCTGATCACGTTCGGCCGACTGGGCGACGTGCGCGGGCCGCGCACCATGTTCATCGGAGGTGTCGCGCTGTTCACCGTGGCATCCGTACTGTGCGCCATGGCCCAGGATCCGGCCCAGCTCATCGCCACCCGGGCCGTGCAGGGCCTGGGCGCGGCGGCGCTGATGCCGCAGACGATGACGATCATCATCGGCACGTTCCCGGCCGAGCGCCGGGGCACCGCACTTGGCGTCTGGGGCGCAGTCGCGGGCGTGGCCACGATCGCCGGGCCCACCCTCGGCGGGTTCCTGGTCAGCACGGCCGGCTGGCGATGGATCTTCTTCGTCAACGTTCCGATAGGCGCGATCGTCCTGGCGATGGCCGTCACGCTCGTGCCCGACATCCGGCACGGCAACCACCGAAAGCTGGACATTGCGGGTGTCGTACTTGCCGCGGCAACGCTGGTATGCCTGACCTTTGCGCTCACCGAGGGCCAGCGGTATGACTGGAACGCCGGGATCTGGGTGCTGCTGGGCACGGCAGCCCTGCTGCTGGTGCTGTTCCTGATCCACCAGGGCACCCGGCAGCAGCGCGAACCGCTGCTGCCCTTCGCTCTCTTCCGCGACCGCAACTACGCGGTCATGAGCTTCGTGTCCGCGACCGTCCAGGTCGGGATGCTCGGCCTGTTCCTACCGGTGATGATCTATCTGCAGTCGGTGCTGAACTTCAGCGCCCTCACAGCCGGACTCGTGATGGCGCCGGCAATGGTGGTGTCAGCGGTGCTGTCGCCGGTCGCGGGCCGGATGGCGGACCGGATCGGCGGCAAGTACGTCCTGATGATCGGTCTGACCCTGTTCGCGGCCGGCATGGCCTGGCTCACCCAGGTCACCGATGTCGGCCGCGCCTGGTGGGAGTTCCAGCCCGCCCTGGTCACGGCGGGGGTGGGCATCGGCTGTGTGTTCGGCCCGATGGTCACGGTCGCCATGTACAACGTGGAGCCCACGATGGCCGGAGCGGCATCTGGCGTGATGAACACGATCCGCCAGATCGGCACAGTGATCGGCAGTGCCGCAGTCGGCGCAGTACTGCAGAACCGCCTGGCCACCTCGCTGCAAGACGAAGCGGCGAAGCGTGCTGCCGACCTCCCGGCCGACGTCCGCGGCCAGTTCCTGGCCGACTTCCGCAACGCCGCCAAGAGCGGCCAGGAGGTCGGCGCCGGGCGGAACGGCGCGGTGGTCCACCCGCCGCAGGGAACGCCGACAAGCCTGGCCCATCACATCGATCAGGTGGCGGCGTCCACGTTCGAACACGCGGTTGTCCACGCGATGCGGCCGACCCTGGCACTGCCCATCATCGTGATCGCGATCGGTGCCGTCTCGTGTTTCTTGGTACGACGCCGACAGGTCGGCAGCCCGCGCACCGCTCCGGAACCAGTCGACCTCAGCACCTCGGCCTCAACGCGCCAAGAGTTCCTAGGCTGAGGCCGTCGTCGACCGTGGCTGTGCTGTAGTCAGTCGCCCTTGCCGCCTTTGTGCCAGCAGCCGTCCGGCGGCGGCCGGCACCGGCCCCGACCTCTGACCGGCACTCAGGCGCATGGTCGGCTCCGCAGTCAACCCCCGACGGACTTCCGGAGCCGACCACTAAGCTAGTGCCGCATCAGGCAACGTTCGCCCTGCTGTGAGGCTGCCTGCCAACAGGTTCGGCCGGTGACGATAGTCGACCGGGTGGCCACTATCGAACGCCCTCTGCCGCCCCTGAACGCCGACGAGCGCACCACGCTCGAAAGCTGGCTTGACTTTCATCGCGCGACACTCGCCATGAAATGTGAGGGCCTGGACGACGAGCAGGCTGCCGTCGCGGCCGTGCCGCCGTCCGGCTTCACTCTGACCGGTCTCGTCCGGCACATGGCGGAGGTGGAGCGGAACTGGTTCCGCCGGGTATTCGCCGGAGAACAGGCCCCGCCCATCTACGACCCAGAGGCTGACCCGCATGGTCCCGACGGCGGCTTCGATCTGGCCGAGGGCGCCACCCTGCGCGACGCTCTCGCCACCTGGCACGCGGAAATCGCCCGCGCCCGCGAGCACTGCGCCAGCCGCGCCCTGGCCGACACCGGCCGCTTCACGGAGCAGGACGTCAGCCTCCGCTGGATCTACGTCCACATGATCGAGGAGTACGCCCGCCACAACGGCCACGCCGACCTGGTCAGGGAACGCATCGACGGCGCCACCGGCGTATAGCGCCGGCCGGAATCAGAGAACCCTTGCCCCGTGGTGACGTGACGCGCGGGCCCACAGGCGGTCCCGATTCCCTCATTGCAGGTGAACTGGCCTGCCGACCGGGCGTGACCGCCGAGGTTCGAGTCAGACCGCGACCGGGCCCGATGCGGAGCCTGGGAGCTGTAGCCCTAGCCAGGAGCGGCCGCCTGGGGCACTCCGCACGTGCCCGCCCCGGCCCGGCCGCAGCGGGCTGGCGCCCCCGGCTCAGGGCGCGGTGGCTTCCCAGGCCGCCTCGATCATCCGGAAGACCTCGTCCACCGTGGCTGCGGGATCGTCCGCCTGGCAGGCCAGTGCGTAGGCGTCGATGGCGAACCGTGCGGTCGCCCGGCAGGCCGTCGCACTCCGGGACAGGTGGGGGTCGGCGGCCAGAGCGGCTGCCAGCGCCTGCGCGTGACGCAGGCTCATCGACTCCTCGTACTCCCGCAGGGCGGGTGATCCCTCGATCATGCGCCGGACGGAGGCACTGTCCTCCGCCGTGCAGTGCCGCACCAGGGCCTGGACCTCGCGGTGCAGCGCGGGGATGAGCGGCTCGTGCGGTTGCCGGTCGGTGACCGCCCGTGTGAGGCGTTGCTCGAAGTCCTGGTCGCGCTCGAACACCAGGGCCTCTTTCGAGGCGAAGTGGGAGAAGACCGTGGTGACGGCCACGTCGGCCTCGGCCGCCACGTCACGGATGCCCACGGCGTCGTACCCGCGCTCCAGGAAGAGCCGCAGCGCGGTGTCGGCGATCTTCTGACGGGTCGCGGCCTTCTTGCGTTCGCGGCGTCCGGGCAGCTCGGTCATGCCATGACACTACCAGGTACGAATCCCTAACCGTTGTGAAACCATAACGGTTAGGGTTATGTTCGGTCGCATGAGAAAAGTGAGCTTCGCCGAGTTCGGCGGTCCCGAGGTCCTGCAACTGGTGGAAGCCGAGGAGCCCCACGCGGGCCCCGGCCGGATACGCATCGCGGTACGGGCGGCGGGTGTGAACCCCGTCGACTGGAGGATCCGGGAGGGCCAGGTCCTGGGAGCCCATCCGGTCGAGCTGCCCGCCGGGGTCGGGCTGGACGCCGCGGGGGTGGTGGACGAGGTCGGCGAGGGCGTCGAAGGGGTCGAGATCGGCGACCGCGTGTTCGGCGAAGGCTCCGACACGTACGCCGAGTTCGCCGTGCTGTCGGCCTGGGCCCGCATGCCCGCGGGACTGACCTTCGAGGAGGCGGCCGGGTACCCGTCCGTGGTGGAGACCGCGCTGCGCATCATTCGCGAGGTCGGCGTGCGGCCCGGGCAGACGCTGCTGGTCAGCGGCGCGTCCGGCGGCGTCGGGTCGGCGGTGCTGCAGATCGCCCGCGAGCGCGGCATCACGGTGATCGGCACGGCCGGGGCCGCGAACCAGGACTACCTGCGCGGCCTGGGTGCCCTCGCCACGACCTACGGCGAGGGCTGGGTCGAACGGGTGCGGCACCTGGGCCGGGTCGACGCGGCCCTCGACCTGGCCGGCTCGGGCGTGATCCGCGAACTCGTCGAGCTGACCGGGGACCCGCGCAAGGTCGTCTCCATCGCCGACCTCGGCGCGCCGCAGCTGGGCGTCCGGTTCTCCGGCGTGGCCGGGAGCGTGCCGGACGCACTCGCCGAGGCCCTCGACCTCATCTCCCGGGGCAGGCTCCACATCCCGGTCGAGAAGTCGTACCCGCTCACCGAGGCGTCGTCGGCGCACGCCGACAGCCGCGCCGGCCACACCCGGGGACGCCGGGTCCTGATCGTCTGAGCCGCCGCCCGCCCGGCGTCCCCGCGTCGAACGGACAGTCGGTAGCGGGCGGTGAAACCACGGCGGACGGGGCCGGGGCGGGGCGGCTACGCCTCCCCGGATGGGCCGGTCGCCGCCGGTGCGGAGGCAGCACCGAGGCAGGCGTTTCCCGGATTCCGGGAGGCCACGTCCGGGGGCTCCTGCCCCAGGTCATCAAGACGGCCGCGCCATCGAGCCCGAGGAAGGCATGGACTTCGAAGCACCGTGGCCACGGCGGCCCGCCAGCCCGGTGGCCGTCGTCACCGAGCTGCTCGCCACCGTCCCGGCCGGCGCCGCCCGCATCGAGGACCTCATCCAGCGCGGCCCGGCCGCCCCTGTCTGGCACCCGCTCGGCGGCCCGGACCGGCGGCCGTGCGGCTGGACGCAGCTGTAGAGGTCCGGCAGGAGCAGGAACGAGGGCGGGTCGGGCGTCAAGGTGCCCGACCCGCCCTCACCAATGCTTTGACCTGCGACGTTATCCAGCCGTGACCGAGCCGCCAAGGTATCCAATCCATACCTTGGCGGCCCATCAAGGTATGGAACCCCACCCCGGGAGGACCATCAAGGTGGGCGGCCGAGCAACGGGGACCATCAAGGAATGGGCGGAGCGCTGCCGATCGCGCCCGCCACGTGGTCGAGTCGACCACTCGGGCGGAGTGGGTCGGGCTCCCGGGCGTGCGCCCCTGACGGCCGGCGGCCGGGGCGCTGGCCGGCGGCCGTCAGGGGCGCCGCGCACAGCACCCGAGGACCTGCTGTGTCCAGCGTCGCGATGCCCAGACCGGCACGCCGCGCGATCTCGCGCATGGGAAGGTCCACGCCCTCTGCGGCGAGGGCCTCGCGGGTGGTCGCGATGATGCGTTCATGGTTGTCGGCTGCGTCGGCCTTCGGCCACTTCACGGACAGCTATTGCGTCCCTGGCCCCGTCCATCGAGTCTCCCGGGAGTCACCGCGGCGTAGCCGCTGGCAGCGGTTGAAGCTTCAATCTACGATCGTGCGAAGCGTGAGCAGCGCCTCCGAGAGGAGGTCCCGCAGCGGTCGCCGCTCAGCTGGCTCCGCCCACCGTTGCTCGGCGGTCTGCTGTACCAGGACGCCGACGCGAGCCGTGAGGAGCGCCGTGTCGGGCTCCAGGCCACGGCCTTGCAGGGCCTCGGCGATGACGGCGGTGAGCGCTGCTCGCTTGCCGTCCTCGCGCTCCTGCAGCTCGGGGCTGGCGGCGATGATCCTCCGTCGGCGCATGGATGCCGTGCGCAGCCCCTCGAAGACCTCGTCGGCGGCGACCTGCAGAGCACGCACGACGGTGTCCAGCGGTGCCGGCGCGTCAGGGCTTTCCGTGATCTCGCGGCCGACGACCTGCTGCTGGCGCAACGAGCGCGGGCCGTAGAGGACTTCGCGTTTGGTGGCGAAGTGGTTGAAGAACGTGCGCTCGGTCAGGCCTGCCCGTTCCGCGATCTCGGCGACCGTGGTCCGGTCGAACCCCCGTTCTTCGAAGAGGTCGATGGCGGCCTCTTGGAGGCGGTCGACAGCGTTGGGTGCCCATCGTGACATGGTGCCGAGTCTAGTGATTGCAGTCACTGTAGTCACGCGCTACGGTGATTGCAGTCACTGCAATAACTCTCATGCTCGCCGCCTCGGCGAAGTCATCGAAAGGGTCAAGCGATGCGCGTTTTCGTCACGGGAGCCTCCGGACACGTGGCCTCAGCCGTCATTCCCGAGCTCGTCTCCGCCGGGCACACCGTCATCGGCCTGGCCCGTTCGGACAGCTCGGCCGCTGTCGTCCGGTCGTTGGGCGCAGAGGTGTTCCGCGGCGACCTCGACGACCTCAAGGGCCTGGCCGCCGCGGCTCACCAGGCTGACGGCGTCATCCACCTCGCGTTCAAGCACGACATGCAGCAGTCGGGGAACCTGACGGAAGCCGTCGAGGCGGATCTGCGGGCGATCGCGGCGATGAGCACCCCCCTGATCGGGACGGGCAAGCCCTTCGTCGGCACCAATGCGACCGGCGCACTCGCGCTCGCGGGCTTCGACGGGCAGCTGACCGAGCACGACACCCGCCCCGGCGGCCTGCGAATCGATGCCGAAAACACCGTCATCGCCCTTGCCGACGACGGCGTGCGATCGTCGGTCGTCCGTCTGCCGCCCGCCGTGCACGGCGACGGGCGGTACGGCCTCGTCTCGGACCTGATCGCGATCGCCCGTGCGACGGGCGTCTCCGGCCACGCCGGCGAGGGCAACAACCGCTGGCCGTCCACCGATGTGCGCGACGTCGGCCGCCTCTACCGCCTCGCGCTCGAGTCCGCGGCCGCCGGTACGCGGGTGCACGCCGTCGCGGAAGAGGGCATCACGATCCGCGAGATCGCGGAGCTGATCGGTCGTCACCTCGACATCCCGGTCCGCGCCATCACGAGCCAGGAGCGTCAGCAGCACTTCGGTCACTTCAGCATGTTCGCCGGGCTCGACAATCCGACCTCGAGCCAGATCACTCGCGACGCCCTCGGCTGGACGCCGACCCGCCCCGGTCTCCTCGCGGACCTCGCGCAGGACCGCGACCTCAACAGCCGGCTCAACGGCCAGAACAGCGAAGCGCCGACCACGTCTTCCTGACGCTTCCGCGGTCGGGTGGTGGTGTGTCACATCCGGTTGACCTACGGGCCGTTCCACCACCGCCGGCCGTCACTGGACGGCGGTGCGCAGGCCACGGGTGTACCAGTCGAACCGTGCGCCGTCCTTGCCGCGCGTCTGCCGGCCGGGGGTGAACTCTGCCTGCTGCGCCACCGCGGCGGATGCGGGGGTAGAGGCCGTGCGCGATATCCGCCTGACCGGGAAGCAGGCCTTCCCGGGCGAAGCGCAGGTCGACGCCCTGCGAGCGCCTCGTCGGCGTCGCCCCGGACGCCGAACGCGCGCAGTGGCCCGGCGGCCTCCCACAACGACCTCGGCTACGGCATCATGCGCGTCGACGAGGACCAGAAGTGGCACCCGTTCCACCCCGGCCAGCCGTTGTGGAACTTCATCAACGCCTGCTTCTTCGAGTACGGCATCGCGGCGTACGACCTGGAACTCGGCAAGAACCTGCACAAGCACCGCCGCGAGGACCCGGAGTTCCGCGCGCGGGCCAAGGCCGTGGGCCGCAAGATCCGCAAGCAGGTGCTCAAGGACTACGTGATCCACCCGCTGCTGTCGGGCCCGTCGTTCCTCACCACGCTCGCCGCAACGTTCACCGCGAACCTGGTCCGCAACATCTGGTCCCACTCGGTGATCATGTGCGGGCACTTCCCCGAGGGCGTACAGGTCTTCGAGCGTCAGTCGATCGAGGGCGAGACGCGCGGCCAGTGGTACCTGCGCCAGATGATGGGCTCGGCGAACATCAGCGGCAGCAGGGCCATGCACTTCATGACCGGCAACCTGTCGCACCGGATCGAGCACCACCTGTTCCCGAACCTGCCGAGCAACCGGTACGCCGAGGTCGCGGTGAAGGTGCGCGCGCTGTTCGAAGAGTACGAGCTGGAGTACGTCACCGGGCCGCTGGCCTTCGAACCAGCTCCTACGCGGCGTCCAGATCGGTCGCGCTACCCAGCAGGTCGGCGCGCAGTCGCTCTACTCGTACAGAGGTGAGAGCCGGAGGCGTTCGAGATGCGGTCACCATGACCGACGGTGCTGATCATGCTCCACCGCTCGTCGATAACGGCGGTGGCGCGAGCTGCGAGGTCGTACGGAGTCCAGCCCGGGGCGCCGTCGCGTATGAACGCGGTCCAGGCCGCGTGCGTGCGGTCCGCCAGGTCGGCCGGCGGTCGGTGGGGGCCGAGCAGGGCGGTGTCGCCGTACAGGGCGGGCAGGTCGGTGTGGTGGAAGACGAACGGCAGTTCCACGCAGTGGCAGGCGCCGAGCGCGCCGCCGAAGGCGGTCGAGCGCCAGGCGAACTCGTAGGCGAAGGTCCGAGCGCGCCGGTGGCGGGCGTGGGCGTCGGCGAGGAGTCGGCTGCCCTGGGCGAAGGTGTCCGTGATGAGTCGGCTCGCCAACTCGGCGGGGTGGGCAGCCGGTTTGTCGGTTCGGTAGGCGGTGAGCCGTTCCCGAGGGTTGGTCAGGCGCCGTTCGGCGAGTGCGAGAAGTTGGGTCTCGGTCATGGCGGCGCCCGATGGCACGGTGTAGAGGTTGGCCTCCTCGCGATTGGTGCCGATGAGCAGATCCACGTCGGCGCCGTAGCCGTCGTGTACGGCCTCGGCGGGTTGCCGGTCCAGCGACCGGCCGTCGATGACGCATTTCACGGGACTCTCGCCGAGTGAGGTGTCGAGAGGACCGTCCGGTATGACGACGACCGGGCCGATCGTGCCGAGTGCTTTCGCCAGCCACCGGTCGTCGATCGCGCCCAGGTCGGCGGGCGTTGCCCGGGTGTTCAGCGCCTCGGCCACCGCCCGGGTGGTCAGCGCGGCCTGTTCCTCGCTGATCGCCGCCGTACCGCTGCCACTCTGGCTGATCGCCCGGCTGAACAGTCGTTCGCGCCGTGCGTCGGGGTTGGCGAGCAGCGCGGCGACTATCATCGCCCCGGCGGACTGGCCCGCAACGGTCACCTTGTCGGGGGCGCCGCCGAAGGCCGCGGCGTTCTCGGCCACCCAGCGCAGCGCGGCGATGACGTCGAGCAGTCCGCGGTTGGCCGGCGCGCCGGGAACGTCGAGCCACCCGGCGATTCCCAGGCGGTAGTTGAGGGTGACGGTGACGATGCCGTCGCGGGCGAAGGACGACCCGTCGTAGAGCGGTGCCTGTCCCGTTCCCGAGATGAGGCCTCCGCCGTGCACGAAGACCAGCACCGGCAGCCCGCCGGAGGGGTTCTCGGGGGCGGTGACGGTCACGGTGAGATAGCCGGGGTCCGGGATCCAGCCGGGCCCCAGCACCGGGGACAGGTCCAGGCCGCCGAAACCGGAACGGGCCAGGGCGGGAGCGGTTCCGCCGGGTACGGTGGCTTCGCGTACCCCGTCCCACCGTGGGGCCGGGGCGGGCGCGGCGAACCGGGCGGGACCGGTCACCGGGGCGGCGTACGGGATCGACGCGAAGGTCCGTACGCCGGCGTGGAGTGTGCCGCGGACCAGTCCACTCGTCGTACGGACTATCAACGCGCCGCTCACACCCGCTCTCCGAACGGTGCCCACGACTGGACGGCGTACGACGAGCCCATCCGCCGCACCCGTGCCCCGGACGCGCCCCGCAGATGCGCGGGGAAGACCAGCGCACCTTGGTCGGCGGCCCGGTCCAGCACGCGTCGCCGCGACGCGCGCGCTGCGGCCGGGTCCTCGCAGAAGCAACTGTTGGCGTCCGGCTCGATGATCTGCACCGGGTTGTGCAGCACATCACCGACGAACACCGCCAGTTCGCCGCCCGACCGCAGCGTGAGCACCGAGGAGCCCGGGGTGTGGCCCGGCGCGTACTCCAGACGCAGGGCACCGTCGATGTCGTGGATGTCCTCCCACAACACGGCCTGGCCGGCCCGTACGACCGGTGCCACGCTGTCGTCGAAGACGTTCGCGTTGGCCGCTGCCGTCCGGGCGGGACGGGCGCTGTCCGGGTGCCAGAAGTCGTGGTCGGCGCGCGGCATCAGGTACCGGGCGTTGGGGAACGTCGGTACCCACTCCCCGTCCACCAGGCGGGTGTTCCACCCGACGTGGTCGGCGTGCAGATGGGTGTTGACCACCAGGTCGACATCCTCCGGTAGGACGTCTACGGCGGCCAACCGGGCCAGGAAGTCGGTGCTGCGATGGTCGAACGCCGGTGTGTCCGGGCGTGACTTGCCGTTGCCGACGCCGGTGTCCACGAGGATCGTCGCGCCCCCGCTGCGCAGGACGAACGCCTGCATCCGGGTCATCAGGAGCCCCGCGTCCTGGTCCCAGTGGTCGGGGGAGAGCCAGGAGCGGTTGTCGTGCCACACCTGAGGGCCGATGTCCGCGAACATGGCCGCCGGCGGGCGGGTGGGGGTCTCGAACTCCACCACGCGCGTCACCTCGACGCCACCGAGACTGAAGGAATCCACAGGATTTCCCCTCTGGGGATCAGCGGAGGTCGCGCAGGCAGGCGACCAGGACATTGGGGTCCGCGGCCGTGACGTAGGCAGCATTCAGCACGTACACGGTGTTGCCGCGTACTTCGATCGACGTGGGGTTCTGCAGACCATCCGCTGCGGTCAGGACAGTGGTGTGGTGCCCGTCAGGACGAATACGGACGACGGTGTTGGGGTGGTTGAGAGCGGCGAGTATGTGCGGCCGGCCTTCAGTCTCCGGTCAGGCTGCTCCAGGATTCAGATTCAGCGAGGGCTGTTGGCGACCGTCGGCGTGGGTTCCGCGGTTCCGCGGTTTCGGCGTGCCCGGTGCCCGGTGCCCGGTGCCCGGTGCCCGGTGCCCGGTGCCCGGTGCGGTCGGGGTGTCGAGTCGGGAGAGCAAGGAGAGCGCCGCCGCGGACGCGGTGTCCGCGCCCGCCGTGGCCACGACGATGCGTTGGCCCTCATCCTGGGGGACGTTCAGGGACTGCAGGTTGAGCTCCATGCGGCCGACGACCGGGTGGTGCATGCGGTACGCCGCGAGGGCCCACTTCCTGACCCCGTGCTCGGCCCACATCGTGGCGAACTCCGCGCTTTTCATGGCCAGTTCGCCGATGAGCGAGGCCAGTAGGGGATCGTCGGGATGCCGCCCGGCGGCGAGCCGGAGCTTGCCGACCACGTTCCTGGCCTTCTTCGGCCAGTCCACGAACAGGTCCCGGGTGTGCGCGTCCAGGAACACCAGCCGCGCCATGTTCGGGCGCTGGTCGGGCTGATCGGGGCTTCGGGGGTCCAGATGCCCGGCGAACAACGAGTGTCCGGTGCGGTTCCAGGCGAGTACGTCGCTGCGGCGACCGAGCACGACCGTGGGTGCGTCGCCGAATGCGTCAACCAGTTGCCGGGTGGTGTCGCCGACCCGCTCCGGCGCGGGCCTGGGCCGGGTGGTGGCGCGGCGTGGTGCGCTGGCCAGGTCGTGCAGATGGGCGCGCTCCACCTCGTCGAGACCGAGGGCGCGGGCCAGAGCCTCCAGGACCTCGGGTGACGCGTTGAGCGAGCTGCCCTGTTCCAGTCGCGTGTAGTAGGACAGGCCCACCCCGGCGAGCTGGGCCAGCTCGTCACGGCGCAGCCCAGGCACACGACGGCGCTCTCCGAAATCCGGGAGACCCACATCGGCCGGCTGCAACTGCGCTCGGCGCGTCCTGAGGAACTCTCCCAACCGCAGCTTCTTGGTCATGCACCGAGTATCCGGCAACGGGACGCCAGACAGCCTGCCCCTGGCAAGGGCAGGCTACGAGCGGCCGGTGCCACCACACTCGGAGCCACGAGCAGAACGCAGTGTTGACCTCGACTCAACTCAACTTGCCCTTGAGCGAGGGGCGTTCGAAGGGTCAGCGCAAGCCGCCCGCAGAGAGGAAGCACGACCCATGAGGCTGAAGCTCTCCGCGATCACCGTGGCCCTCACCGCCACCGTCGCACTCGGTACCACCCTGACCGGCGCCACCGGCGCGTATGCCGCCACGCCCGGCCACAGTCACTCCTGTACGGCGGCACCCGGCGTCGTCGCCGCCAAGGGTCCTGGCGTCTTCCCTCATTCCGTGGACTACGACCCCAACTCCAGGACGTTCGTGGTGGGTTCGCTGGCCCACAGCACCATCTCCTCCGTCGGTCTGGACGGGACGGTGCGGACCCTCGTCGACGAGAAGGACATGGTGTCCGTGCAGGCCGTCCGGGTGGACTCGGAACGGAACCGGATCCTGGCCACCAACGTGGACTACGGACTGGCCGACCGTTCCACGCCCGCGACGAAGTTCCGGATCGCGGGGGTCGCCGCCTACGACGCCCACAGCGGACGCCGTCAGTGGTACGCCGATCTGGACAAGGTCGCGAACGACGGCAAGCAGCATCTGCTGTCCGACGTGACGATCGCTCCCGACGGCACGGCGTACGCTGTGGACGAGTTGACCCCGACGATCTTCCGCATCGACCGCTACGGCCACGCCTCCATCCTCCTGCGCGACGACCTGCTGGCCGGGAAGCTGGACATCCCGGGCTTCCTGAACGACGTGGGCATGAGCGCCGTCGCATGGATGCCCGGAAACATCCTCATCCTCGCGATGGCCGACGGCAGCCTGGTGCGGGTGCCGGTCCACCACCCCGAACAGGCCGCCAAGGTCCAGCTCTCCACCGGGCTCAAGACCATCACCGCGGGCATCCGGGTCCTGCCGGACGGGTCGATCGCCGCGATCAGCAGCGGACTGCTCAGCGGACAGGCCGCCGTCGTGCAGCGGGTCCGCCCTGCCCACCAATGGAAGTCCGCCACCGTCACGGTCACCGACACCGTCACCGACCCGGTCACCAGCGCCGTCACGGCCGGCCCCCGGGGCATGACCTACGCGCTCAGCGGCGGCCTGGCCGCCCTGCTGGCCGGCGGACCGAATGACGGCTTCACCCTGCGCCAGGTGGACGTCCGCTGACCGCACCACCGGCCGGCGCGTACCCCATGAACCTCACTGTCGTGCCGGTGACGAGGAAGCACCGGCCTGATCATTTCCACCACCTCTGCCCACTATCCGTGGCATCGACGAAAAGAGAACCCGACATGTCCGCGCTGTACACCACCGAGGCCCTGTCGGCCGGCGACGGCCGTAACGGCGAAGTCCGCTCCCTCGACGGCGTCCTGGACGAAGTCCTGGCGGTCCCGAAGGAGATGGGCGGCCCCGGCGGCGACAGGACCAACCCGGAGCAGCTCTTTGCCGCCGGATACGCGGCCTGTTTCCACAACGGACTCCGCCTGATCGCCGGCGGGCGGGGCGTCGAACTGTCCGCCTCCACCGTCCAGTCGAAGGTGAGCCTGCTTGCACTGGATACCGGCGGCTTCACCTTGGCTGTGTCGCTCACCGCACACCTGCCCGGCCTGGAGCAGTCCACGGCCGACCAGTTGATGAAGGCCACACATGAAGTGTGCCCGTACTCCAACGCCACCCGGGGCAACATCGAGGTGAGGCTCACAGCCACGGTCCAGTAGGCGCCGTCGAAGCCCTGAGTCGCCGCCCCCACTTCCCACAACACAGAAACCGCGTACCCAGTGATCAATATTGGTCATGCAACCGATGACCCATTCGCTGCGTTCGACAAAAACGGTCTGCCTCCACACCTGCACATACTCGCGGGCGATGCCGTTCACCTGCCGGACGCCGGTGCGGCAACCACCGACGGCACGTCGATACCCGCGATGTCCGCAGCCCTGTGGCAGTTCGTGCGAGTTCGCCACGGAATGCGGCTGGGCTCGCACGGCATGGAGGTCTTCGATGGCGGCCGCGGCGGGAAGGACGGCGCGTCGTACCGCCACGCGAACGCCCATGTGCCGCCGCCGCGTTCCACGCGCGACGGCATCGGAACCCCGGCATCCGCCGCCGTCACGCCGACCGCGGACGGCGGGACGAAGGCGTGAAGTCCAAGCTCGATCCGCTGTCCATGGTGGCGATGGCGGTCACCGTGGTCTCCGTCTCGGCCACCGCCCCGCTCACCGCCGCCGCCTCCGCCTCGCCGCTCGCCATGGCCTTCTGGCGCAACTGCCTGGGCTTCGCCGTACTCGGGCCTCTCCTGCTCCTACTGCGCCGTCGCGAGGTGGTGCGCGTCGCTCGGGGAGAACGCGGCCTCCTGCGCCGGGAGCAGTGGCGGCCCCTGGTCTTCGGCTTCCTCGCGGCGACCGCGCTCGCCCTCCACTTCGCGGCGTTCATGACGAGCACCCGGCTGACCTCGGTCGCCATGTCCACGGCGCTCGTCGCCACCCAGCCCGTCTGGCAGGCTCTCATCGCCGCGGGGCAGGGTCTCCGGTCGTCCCGGCGGACCTGGGCGGGTCTCGCGCTGTCCGTGGTGGGAGCGGTCGCGGCGGGCGGTTTCGACATCAGGTCCGGTGGTACGGCGCTGCTGGGTGACCTGCTCGCCCTCGTCGGGGCCGTCGCCCAGGCCGGGTACACCGCGCTGAGTGAACGGTCGCGCGCGGATGTGAGCACACCGCTGTATTCGACGGTCACTTCGCTGGTCTGCGGTCTGGAACTCCTGGTCGTCTGCCGGCCGGCCCACATCCCGCTGACGGGCTTCGACAGGTCCACGCACCTGTCGCTGCTGGGTCTGCTCGTCCTTCCCCAGATTCTGGGGCTCGGCTCGCTGAACTTCGGCCTCGGCAGGACATCGGCGACGACGATGAGCGTCCTGCTCCTGCTGGAGACCCCCGTGGCGGCGCTCGCCGCGTGGTGGTTCCTGGGGCAGGGCATCAAGCCCGCGACCGTGCCCGGGCTCCTGTTGATCATCGTCGGCGTCACGGTCGTGGTGACGAGCGGCGGCGTGGAACAAGCCACGGCACAGCAGGGCAGACACCGCCGTACCGGAATACCGCCGTACCCGGCCTACGCCCCGTACGCACCCCAACCCCCGTACACACCGCAGCACCTGACGTTCCCCCACCCCGTCAAACGGGACCCCAGAGTGGACTGGGCAAGGCACACCGAGGACGAGAGCCCAACGGTCACCCTCACCTACCACGGCGCTGGGGCGTTCGACACCCTGTTCTTGCGTATGCCGCACGCGGCGGAAGAGGAGCCGGACCTCGACGGTCCCACTGAGGCGTCGGCGGGTCCCAGCCGACGTCGGTAGACCGCCCGTCCGATCGCAGTCCGACGCGCGCTCCGGTCTGCGTTCGTTGCTGGCCGCGCAACCCGTCCACCGTTTCCGAATACCTGTGATCCGAATACCTGTGATCCGAATACCTGTGATCCGAATACCTGTGAATGGAGACACCATGG
This sequence comes from Kitasatospora sp. NPDC101155, assembly GCF_044768305.1. Classification (NCBI taxonomy): domain Bacteria; kingdom Bacillati; phylum Actinomycetota; class Actinomycetes; order Kitasatosporales; family Streptomycetaceae; genus Kitasatospora; species Kitasatospora sp. NPDC101155. Next base: position 62,125 of record NZ_JBIWPN010000015.1, read on the forward strand.
CCACGCTCTACACCACCGAGCGAATCGGCCCGGATCGCCTGAGACAGGGTCGCCTGGCTGGCGATCTTTTACACCCGGCACAGCCCGCGCAAATTCGAGCCTTGTGAACCCACCGGATCTGCCTCGTTCTTGACCCGCGCCGGAAGTTGAACGCCGCGTTCCACGGGCAACGCCGGTACCGCCACGCATATCCCCGGACCTGGAAGCGGCACCCCGTCTCAGCTCACCCTGCTCGCTTCCGGCCGAAAAGCAACAGGAGTGTTGAAAAGCATGAATAGGCCAGGTTCGACCAGAAGAAGAGGTTTTGGGGGTGGCTTCCTCATCGCGCTTGGCCTCTCACTGGCGCTGACGGTGACCGGTACCGCCCTGCCGGACGTGAGCCAGCAGGCCGCCGCCGCGGTGAATGCCACCGGCTGCTCCCTGAATGCCACGTCCTTCGACGAGAAGCCGCTCGACCGCAACGGCGCGGGGGTCCGCGTGGGCTGCGCGGGGGATTCCGGGGGCCTTCGCTCACTGGCCAACAGCGACAGCGACGTCGTGGCGACCATCGACTTCGCCCTGACGGACCATCCTGATCAGCTGCAGCAGAAGATGCAGGAAGTGGTCGACACCACCCACGCAGATCAGGCCCACGGGATTTCTCTGGCCCAGTCCTTCGTTCGGCGGGCCGAGCAGGTCGATGTGGGGCTCTACCCGCTGGAGACCGACAACAGCATCGACTACGACGGAACCATACGAGTCGTCGGCCACAGCCTCGTGATCGTGGTGCCGTCGCCGGATATCGCCGCCGCGAGCTGGGCGAGCTGGTGGTCAGGGTTCTGGAAGAAGTTCGTCACCGGCCTGTCCATCGTCCTGATAGCAACGGTCGTCGGGGCGGCGTGCCTGGCCGCCTTCAACGTGGGAGCTCCTGCCGCCGCACCGGTCTGCGGAGCCGTGGCCGGGGGATTGTCGGCGGGCATCGGCGAAGTGATCAGCGCTGCCCTGGACAAGAAGCCGATCGACGCGGAAGTCTGGGGGGCCGCGCTGGGCAGCGCGATCTGGGGTGCGGTCGCGGGAGGGTTCGGCGGAGCGCTCGTGCAATTCGCCAGCGCCGAGTCCGCCAGCATCATCGCCAACATCCAGACCACGCTGAGACGCTGGGCGGCGGCATACAAGTTCTGGGAAACCCCGCTCACATTCATGGCCAATCTTTTCAGCAACGGCATGGCCACAGCCCTGGTCTCACGACTCCAACTACTCCAGCGGGGCGTGGGCGGCCAAGGGGGTGGCTCCCTTCCGAGCGGGACGCTCAAGGTCATGGTGGTGGGTGATTCGATGAGCCAGGGTCGCGAGGGCGACTGGACCTGGCGCTACCGCTTGTACCAGTGGTTCCTCAACCAGGGTGTCTCCGTCGACTTCGCCGGCCCTTACAAGGGCACCCGGGAGCCCGATGCCCCGACACCCCCCACCCCGCCCCTTCTGCAGGGAGAAGTTTCCGCCACGTCGGGCGAAGTCCGCGCCGGCGGCTCGTACGCCGAGGGGCTGTTGCCTTTCGACAGCGACCACTTCTCGGTCTGGGGCCGACAGGCGGCCCAGGACAAGAACCTGATCAGGGCTCAGGTGGAGCGGTACCAGCCCGACCTTCTCCTGGTCGGGCTGGGGTTCAACGACATGGGCTGGTTCGTCAGCGACTCCGCAGGGACCCTCGACAGCATGCACACGCTGGTCGACGAGGCCCGGGCCGCCAAACCCGACCTCGACATCGCCCTGGCCAACGTCCCCCAGCGCACCCACATCGGCGGCCGCGACGACCTGCCCGTCAAGACCGCCGCCTACAACGACATGCTGAAGGCCGCGATCCCGTCGTGGAGCACCGCCACGTCCCCCGTGAAACTGGTCGACTGGGCCGGCAACTACAGCTGCGGGGTCGACAGCTGCCCGGCCGGCTACGACGGTCTGCACCCCAACGCACTGGGCGAGTACCAGATCGCCCAGGCTTATGAGCGCACCCTGCACGACGGCTGGGGCATCGGATCCTTCGTGCCCGATGTCCCCACGAACGTCCCGGCCCGGCCGACCCCCGTGCCCAGCAACGTCAAAGCCGAGGCCAACCCGGCCGGGATCACGGTGACCTGGGACAAGGTCTACGGCGCCCGCGGCTACACCGTCCGGTCCAGGCTCGCGGGCCGGGGCTTCGACTGGACCGAGTCCACGCCGCCGGCGAACCGCTTCGACACCTCGTGGACCGCCGACGGCTGGCAGTGGGAATACCAGGTCCGCACCCTCAACGCCACTGACGGGGAGTCCGACTGGTCCCCGATCGTCACCGCGGTGGCACACCCGCAAACCGCCCCACCGCCCACCGGAATCGTCGCCCACGCCACCGCCACCGGCCTCGACACCGCGTGGAACGCGGCGACAGGCCCCTACACCGACACGATCGACCGCTACCAGATCATCATCTGGGACAGGGACACCCCCGGCGCATACATCGAGGGCACCGCGGTCAAGGGGCTGTCAGTGCACATCGACGGGCTGGTGCGCGGCCACCACTACCAAGTCTGGCTGGTGACCTGGAACGCCGTCGGCCAAGGTCTCCCAGGATACGGCGGGACCGTCACCATCGGCGCCTGAACACCCCCGGCACCGACCGGCCGCCAGGTCTCCCGCACCGACGGCACCACCGTCAAGCCCACCAGGAACGCCTCAAGCGGGGACGACGATCAGAGCCCCGGAACCCCTGCCCCTTGGGTCCCGGGGCTCTGCCCGTCGGATCCCCGACGCCCCGGCGCCGCCTCGGGCTGCCGCTGCGGAGTAGAGCGAGGGGAGGATCTGAGAGGTCTGGACGAATGGCAAGTAGTCGCGTCGCGGTGGCCCTGGCGGTGCAGGCCGTTCCGTGCGGGGCGGGCTCGGGTCAGGCTGGGGGGATGACCGTTTCGAGGGCACGTTCGACGGCGCGGCTGAAGAGTTCGTCGTCGCTCCAGGGCGCTTCGATGAAGCCTGAGGTGGTGAGCGTCGGGTAGAGGTGAGCGCGGTCGGCGATGTGGGCGCGTGCCTTGTCGAGGACGGCGGGGTTGTCCAGCCAGCGCCAGGTGGCGTCGGCCATCGCCGCGCCGATGACGAAGTTGACCAGGAGCCGGGTGGCGCAGGCGAGGTCGATGCCGGACAGGCCGGCGCTGGTCAGTTCGGCTTGGAGGTACTCCGTGCGCGCCAGGACGTTCGGCCCCAGCAGCGGTCGGCTGAAGAAGCCGGGCGACCAGGGGTGGGCCACCATCACGGCATGCCAGTCGAGCAGTAGCGCGTAGATCGCGGCGCGCGGCTCAAGGTCGGGGGCCGGTGGCGGTACTTCGCCGATGATGTGGTCCGTCGCGAGGTCGAGCAGGTCTTCCTTCGTCTTGACGTGCCAGTAGAGCGCCGTCGAGCTCACGTCGAGTCGCTGGGCCAGTCGCCGCATCGTCAGCTTCTCAGCTCCGTGCGCGTCGAGCTCACTGACGGCGGCGGCCACGATCCGCTCAAGGGTGAGCGGGGTGGCGCGGCGCGGTGGGCGCTCGCCCGCATCGCGCAGCCACACGCTCTCGCCGGTGGGGGCATCTTCCGTGGTCACGGTCACCGAGAATACCAGCGGTAGCCTAATTTACCAACGGTAAGTTTAACTTGACCCTGGTAAGTTAGCCGTGCGACGGTAGATGAGCCGGGATGGTCAACAGCTCCTTCGCAGCCCCCACCCGCTCTACTGGTGATCGGCGACACGCGTCCACACCGGCGCGGTGCCCGACGCTGCCGCAAACCCAAGGAAGGGTCGACATGAACCCCGAGGTGCCACAGGCGGCCGCACAAGCGGAACGGCCAACAGGTTCCGCAACCCTGACCAAGGACGGCCGGGCGGGTGCGGAACCGCGCTCCCCGAACCGCTGGATCGCCCTGGTCGTGCTGAGCCTGGCCCAGCTGATGATCATCTTGGACTCCACCATCGTGAACATCGCGCTGCCCACCGCTCAGCTGGATCTGGGCTTCTCCACCGCGAACCGCCAGTGGGTGGTGACCGGGTACGCGCTCGCGTTCGGCAGCCTGCTGCTGCCCGGTGGTCGGCTGTGCGACCTGTTCGGACGCAAGCGGATCTTCATCCTCGGCGCGGTCGGCTTCGCTGCCGCGTCCGCACTCGGTGGCGCTGCGGGCGGGTTCGACGTGCTGCTGATCGCACGCATCGCCCAGGGCGGCTTCGCGGCCCTGCTTGCACCAGCGGCACTGTCGATGGTGTCGGTGACCTTCGCCGACGACGCGGGCGAGCGCGGGCGCGCGTTCGGTGTCTTCGGCGCGATCTCGGGTGCGGGCGGTGCGCTCGGCCTGCTGCTCGGCGGCATCCTCACCCAGGACCTCTCCTGGCGCTGGTGCCTGTACGTGAACGTGATCATCGCGGCGTTCGCCGTCATCGGCGCGCTGCTCTTCCTCGTCGACCACGCCCGGCCGCAGCGGACCCGGCTCGACCTGCCGGGCACGGTGCTCGCCCTGCTCGGCCTGGTCGGCATCGTCTACGGCCTCGGCAACGCCGCAACCAAGGGCTGGAGCGATGCCTGGACGCTGGCACCGATCGCCCTGGGAATCCTGCTCGTCGCCGTGTTCATGCTGGTCGAGCGGCGCGCCCGCAACCCGCTGCTGCCCTTGCCGGTGGTGCTCGACCGCGACAGGGGCGCCTCGTTCCTGGCCATCGGGATCTCAGGCACCGGCGGGTTCGCAGTGTTCTTGTTCGTCACCTACTACCTCGCCGAGACGCTGCACTTCTCGCCGATCACGACCGGTGTGGCCTTCCTGCCCATGATCGCCCTGGTGATGGTGGGAGCGATCATCTCCGGCGCAGTACTGCTGCCGCGCATCGGGCCGCGCCCGATCGTGCCGGTGGGCTGCCTGCTCTCCGCGATCGGCATGGCAATGCTGGTCGGGCTCGGCACCCACTCGACCTACGCCACCGGCGTGCTCCCGCCCCTGCTGGTCCTGGGCCTCGGCCTGGGGCTGATCTTCGGCCCCGGGCAGAACGCGGCCACCAGCGGCGTGCGCTCCCACGAGGCCGGAGTGGCATCCGCGATGGTGAACATCACCCAGCAGATCGGCGGCGCCATCGGGCTGGCCGCCTTCAGCTCCCTCGACACGATGGCGACCTCGCACTACCTCACCGCACACGCCGCGACCGCGGCCGAGACCGCCACCAGGACCGCGGCGACCCTCGCCGGCTACCACTTCGTGTTCTGGGTCGCCGCCGCCCTATTCCTCGCAGGCGCCCTGCTGACCGCCGCCCTGTTCCGCAGCGGCCGCCTGCCCGCCGGCGAACCGGACCAACCCGCCCTCGCCCACTGAGCCACCAAGACAGCCAGGGAAGCAGTTCGGCGCCACGCCGGACAGCCACAGACCACCAGAATCCCGGCCCCGGTCCAGTAAGCCTCGACCGCACAAACCGCACGAGAAAAGAGAGAATCATGAAGGCAGTCCAGTTCAGCCGGTACGGCGGCCCCGAAGTCCTGGAGATCGTCGACCTTCCCGACCCGCACCCTGGCCCCGGCCAGGTACGCGTCGCCGTGCACGCCGCCGGAATCAGCGGCACCGACCCCAAACTGCGCAGCGGCGAGCTCAACTTCGGCCACCCGCTCCCGCAGACCACGGGCGCTGACGTTGCGGGCGTCGTGGACGAGATCGGGGACGGGGTGACCGACGTGAAGGTCGGCGACCGCGTCTTCGGCGTCTCCGACACCCAGGCTGGCGCCGCCCAGTTCGCCCTGCTCACCTACCGCGCAATCATCCCGCCCGCCCTCGGCTTCGTCGACGCCGCAGCGCTGCCCGTCGCGCTGGAGACCGCGACCCGCAGCCTCGACCAGCTCCACGTGAAGGCCGGGACGACGCTGTTCATCAACGGCGCCTCCGGCGGGATCGGCAGCACAGTCGTCCAACTCGCCGCCGCCCGCGGCGCACGGGTGATCGGCTGCGCCAGCGCCGGCAACGCCGGATACCTCGCGCTGCTCGGTGCGGAGCCGGTTACCTACGGCGAGGGCATGGCCGACCGGGTCCGCGCCCTGGCCCCCGACGGCGTCGACGCCGCGCTCGACGTCGTCGGCAACGGCGTCCTGCATGACCTGATCGACCTCGCGGGCGGCTCGACCAACGTGGTGACCCTCGCCGACTTCGCAGGCTCCAAGGAGTACGGCGTGCACTTCAGCAACGGATTCACCGACGGCAACGCCTTCCACTCACTGAACGACATCGGCACCCTCATTGAAGCGGGACGCTTCTGGATGCCAGTCGACAAGACCTTCCCGCTCGAAGAGATCGCCCAAGCACACCGCGCCAGCGAGACCGGCCGCATCCGAGGCAGGCTCGTGCTCATCGTCAGCTAGCCTGCGCGCTTCATCTGGAGTCACGCTCGGACCATGATCAGAAAAGCGAAAGTGCCTTATGAGCTGCAACGATGAGGCTTGTCTAAGGTCCCAGTCGTTCCAGCAGGAAGGCACTTTCTGCGTGCACACTACCCGGTCCCGGCCCAGGCTCGTCGTCAGCGCCGACGGGAACGGGGTGGCCAACCACGCCGGCTCGCGTCTGCTCGCGGATCTCGCCGGCGCCACCTCGCTGACCAGCGCCTTCAGCGATGTCCTGCACCGGCTGCGGCCACGCGGGGCCGGGCATGACCCCGGCCGCGTCGCGGTGGACCTGGCGGTGATGCTCGCTGACGGCGGCGAAGCGATCGCCGACCTCGCCGTGCTGCGCGACCAGCGCGAGGTGTTCGGGCCCGTCGCCTCCACCCCGACCGCCTGGCGTGTGCTCGCCGGCATCGACGAAGCGGCCCTGAACGCACTACGGACAGCCAGGGCCCAGGCCCGCGAGGTCGCCTGGCTGCAGGCGGACGAGACCGGACGCGCGATACCCGCAGCCCATGCCGGAGGACGTGAACTGCCGGGCCTGGTCCTGGACATCGACGCCACCCTGGTCACCTGCCACTCCGAGAAGGAACAGGCCGCCGCCACCTACAAACGCGGCTTCGGCTACCACCCGCTGCTCTGCTCCCTCGACAACACTGGCGAAGCCCTCGCCGGGATCCTGCGGCCCGGCAACGCCGGACCGAACACCGCCGCCGACCACATCGCCGTCCTCGCCCAGGCCCTCGCGCAGATCCCCGACGCCCACCGCCACGGCACCCCGATCCTGATCCGTGCCGACAGCGCGGGCAGCTCGAAAGCGTTCCTCACCCACCTGCGCGGCCTGCGGAAATGCGGCATCCAGATCACCTTCTCCGTCGGACACGCCGTCACCGAACCCATCCGCAAAGCCATCCGGGTCCTGCCCGGCCGGGTCTGGCACCCCGCACTGGAACAGGACGGCACCCTTCGCGCCGGTGCCGTCGACCCGCAGACAGCATGTTGAGCTCGTGCGCCGACACGTAGGTGCTGCCACTTCTCGGCAGCACTTTCCTGATCCCGAGGCAGGCGGGCTGGTCGTCGCGACAGCCGCAACGCCGGTAGACGTGTCCGCGGTCTCGGTTGTCGGCGGGGCGGGTGAGCAGCGCATGGTGATCGCCTCGAAGGGTCGAGCGCGCGGGACCTTCCACTCCCGGTCTGCGCTCGCGGGACGACCACTTTGCGACCACAGGCTCATGAATAGCGCGCTGACCTGCTGATCTCCCTTGATCAGCGAACCTCGGACTCCACCACGGCGGCACCACCTGGCAAATCCGAGCCACCGCCTGGCGGCGGCAGCCCGGACCACACCAGGACCTGCATCTGTCTTCTAGGGGTAGTAGGTGTCCTGGTGCTGCGGCGCGGGCCACTGGGACCGGGGCGGCGACTGCGGCGATAGCGGCGTGCCTGTGTGGTGCCGGCCGGTGGGTTGGGCGGTCGTGCGTCCGGGGCGCAGGGGCCACCACAGGCCGCGGCCGAGGATCGCGGCCATAGCGGGCACCAGGACGATGGACAGCAGGAACGCGGAGAGCAGGATGCCGAGCGCGGTGGCGAAGCCGATCTGCTGGGTGGAGGGATCCGGGGTCACGGCGAGGCTGCCGAAGGAGCCGGCCAGAACGAGGCCCGCCGTCGCGATGGCCGGGGCGGTGTGCCGCAGGGCGCGCGCGACTGCTGCGCGGGGCGGCCCGGGGTGTTCCATCTCCTCCCGGATCCGGTCGCTGATCAGGATGTTGTAGTCGGTGCCGAGTGCGACCACGAACAGGAACAGGACCAGGGGCAGCATGAAGTTGACGCCCGGCTTGTCCATCCCGTGCTGGAACAGCAGGGTGGCCGCGCCGAGGGTGGCCGCGAAGCCGAGGCCGACGGAGAGCATCAGGACCACCGGTGCGAGCAGGCTGCGCAGCAGCAGGAGGAGGATCACCCCGATCAGTACCGCCGCGACCGGGAAGACCAGCCGCAGGTCGCGGTCGACTGCGGTGGAGACGTCGGCGAAGACGGCCGGGGTGCCGCCGACGTGCGCGGTCAGGTCGGTGGGTGTGCTTTGGGCGACGGCTGCGCGGATCGGGCCGGAGACCAGGTCGCGGGCCCGCTGGGACTGCGAGTCCTCGGTGAGGAACAGGTCGATCCGCGCGGCCTGCCGGTCCTCGCTCAGGACCGGCTTGGCCACCTGGCCGACGCCGGCGACCCGGGTGAGGCGCTGGGTCAGGCCGTCCAGGGCGCCGGGGGAGAGGGGGCCGGCGTTCTTGGTCTCGACGTAGACGCTGGTTGGGTCCGCCACGCCGGCGGGCAGGGCGCGGGAGATTTCGAGGGCGGTGGTCTGGGACGCGGTGCGCGGGCCGCCGCCCAGGCCGTAGTCCATCCTGATCCCGGCCAGCCCGGCGGCCAGGGCGCCCAGGAGGGCGAGCGAGGCGAGGACCATGGTCAGCGGCCGGCGGGCCACCAGGTCGGCGAACCGGGCTGCGGTGCCGGGGCGGGGTTCGGCCTTGAGGGCGCGTGAGGGCCAGAAGAGCTTGCGTCCGCAGACCGCGAGCACGGCGGGCATCAGAGTGAGGCTGGCCAGCAGCATGACCAGGACGGAGACCGCGACGGCCGGGCCGAGCACCCGGAACTGGCCGAAGCTGGCGACCCCGAGGGTGGCGAAGGCGGCGACGATGGTCAGCGCGGCCGAGGTGACCGCGGTGCCGACCTTCTGACTGACCTCGGCGGCGGTGGCGCGGTGGTGGCGATCGGGTCGGGCCCGCAACTGCTCGCGGAAGCGGAACATCATGAACAGGAAGTAGTCGATGCCGATGCCCAGGAGCACCACGCCGATGAGCCTCGGTACGGAGGTGTCGATCTTGATGCCGGTGAGCAGCGCGGTGCCCACGACCGCGCCGCTGGCCACGCCGCTGATGAGGGCCACCGAGATCAGCGGCAGCAGGGCGGCCAGGACGCTGCGGAACACGAGGACGTGGAGCAGCACGATCAGGCCGACCATGCAGGCGGCGGTGATGGTTGCGAGGGCCTTCCCGTCGTCGGCGGAGTCGACCTGCTCGGCGAGTGCGCCGGTGAAGCCGGTGCGCAGGTTCTGGGCGGCGAACTCCGCCCGGGCGTTGTCCCGGAACGCCCGGAAGGTGTTCTCCAGGCCCGGGTCGGCGGAGTTTCCGGTGAGGTTGGCGGAGAGCAGCTCGAAGGTTCCGTCAGGTGCCGTCATGGCCGGGCCGACCTGGGGGATCTGCGAGTAGTCGTGCTGAAGGGGCGCCGCGTCCTTGACCTTGGGCATGGTGACCTTGAGGCGGCTCAGCCGCTTCGCCCCGGCGTCGATCTGCTCCTGGTCCGCGGGGGTCAGCGCCCGGCCGTCGGTCCGCGCGACCAGGATGGTCACCGGGTTGGCGTCGGGCTTCGTCCCGAAGCGGTCGTGGGCGATCTCCATGGCGGCGGCCGAGTCGTAGCTCTTCGGCAGGAAGTCGGCCGTCTGCGTCTGGGTCACCCGGTAGATCAGGGTCTGGCTCAGGATGGTCAGGAGTATTCCCAGGACCGCCCATACGGCGATCACCTTCCACGGATTCCTGGTGGAGAATCCGGTCAGGGCACGGATCACGATGTCCTCCGGCTGTGGTGCTGTAACCGGGGAGTCCCGGCACGTCTCCAGACCATCACGGCGTACCGGGCCTTCTCGTCCGAGCGGGGGAGGAGAACGCCGTCAGGACCTGGGCCCGGCACACGGCCCTGACCAGGACCAGGGGCCTGGTCAGGGATCGGTCCGGGGTGCCTGCCCGGGGCCGGGAGCCGCTGCGAGAATGGACCGCGGAGGCTTCCCCCCCCCCCCCCCCCCCGGGGGGGGGCAGGCCGTTGCGGGAACGGCACACGCCTCACGGATGACGGCCGCGGCGAACCGGCGAAGGCCAGTGCCGACCGGCCACAGAAAGGACCAGCACCCAGCATGTCGACGCACCACCGGCCCCTGCCGCCGTCGCCGAGAGCCGACGGCCTGCCCTGGACGGCCAGTGACGCGCTGGTGGCCGTCGGGGCGGCCGCCCTGGACCTCCTCGGCTACACGGTCGGCGGTCTGGACGGAAGTCAGCCGATCGCCCTGACCGCCCTGGTCCTGCTCGTACTGGCGGCCATGCCGCTGCTCACCAGGCGCCGCTACCCGCTGGCGTCACTGGCGGGTGTGCTGGTCCTCGGCCTGGCACTGAACCTGAGCGGGCCGGTGCCGCAGCACTTCAACGGCACGCTGTGCGTCGCGCTGTTCGCCGTGGCCCGCTCCCGCGGCATCGCGATGGCGGCGCCGGCCGCCCTGCTGGCGGCCGCCGTGCCACTCCTGGGGCAGGGGCATCCGCTGCCCCCTCCGGCGGGGGAAGTGGCGGTCAACGTGCTCGCCGCGGCGCTGGTCATCGTCTCGGCCGAGGTGCTGAAGCGCTGGCAGCACGAGGTGGAGCTCAGGCGCAGGATGCTGGCCGACCGCGCGGTGGCGCAGGAACGGCGCCGCATCGCACGGGAGTTGCACGACATTGTGGCCCACCACATCACCACCATGCAGCTGATGGCCGGCGGCGCCAGAGCGAACCTCGGGGGTGACACCGAGGTGGTGCGCGACGCCCTGGTCACGCTGGAGGGCTCCGGGCGGATGGCGCTGCGCGAGATGCGCCAGCTCCTCGACGTGCTCCGGGCCGGCGACGCGCGGGAGGAGGCGGACGGGGCGCCGTCCGCGCCGCAGCCCGGCGTCGGGCACCTCGGAGGACTCGTCGAGGAGTCCCGCAGGGCCGGTCTGCCCACGGAGTTCGCCGTTCTGGGGCAGGAGCGTCCGCTGCCGCCGAGCACCAGCCTCGCGGTGTTCCGGATCGTTCAGGAGTCCCTCACCAACACCCGCAAGCATGCCGGCCGGGCCCAGGCGCGGGTTCAGCTGACGTACCACCCCGACCGGGTCACCGTCGAGGTGTCCGACAACGGCGCCGCCGCGCCGGCCGACACCCTGGTGGGAGCCCTGACGGGGGCGGGCGGCGCGGCCGGAGCGAGGGCAGGCCGTACCGGGTACGGTCTGATCGGCATGCGCGAACGGGTCGCGCTGCAGGGCGGCAGCATGGTGGCCGGCGGCGTCGACGGTGGTGGCTTCCGGGTGATGGCCAGCCTGCCGGCGGCGCCGGCCGACGGAGAGGACCGGCTCGGATGACGGGAACCCCGGAGCGGATCAGGGTGCTGATCGCGGACGACCAGCCGCTGGTGCGGCGGGGCCTGGCCCTGATCCTGGCACCGGACCCGGCGTTCGAGGTGGTGGCCGAGGCGGACGACGGGCAGCAAGCGGTCGACCTCGCGCACCAGCACCGGCCGCACGTCGTGGTGATGGACATCCGGATGCCGGTTCTCGACGGGGTCCAGGCGACCGAGCGGATCGCGCGGGAGCTGCCCGCATGCCGGGTCCTGGCGCTGAGCACCTTCGACATGGACGAGTACGTGGTGGCTGCCCTGCGCGCCGGCGCCTCCGGGTTCCTGCCCAAGGACGTCTCCCCGGAGGAGCTCTCGGCGGCCGTGCGCACCGTGCACACCGGGGAGGCGGCGGTGGCGCCGCGCCTGCTCACCCGGTTGATCTCCACGTACGTCACCACACCCCGCCTGCCGCAGTCGCCATCGCTGGTGCCGGTGTCCGACCTGGGTGAACTGACGCCCCGTGAGATCGAGGTGTGGCACCTGCTGGCCACCGGCCTCGACAACGCCGAGATCGCGTCGGCGATGGGCATCAGCGTCTCCACGGTCAAGAACTACATCACCAGCATCTTCGCCAAGCTGAGTGTCCGCGACCGTGCCCAGGCGGTGATCGCGGCTTACGAGACGGGCCTGGTGGAGCCCCGGAGCGCGAACCCGGCGGGCTGAAGCGCAGCAGTACTTCGCGGACGGCCCCGCGGCTCCCGATAACGGAAGCTGCGGGGCCGTCCGCCCGGTGTCCGGCAACCCGAACGCGCCGGGGGTGGTTCAGTGGCAGAGGGCTGCGTCCAGGGCGTCCGCCATGTGCTGCGCCCCGGCATCGCCGGGGATGGTGGTGGCCGTGATGCTGGCGGCGCGGCCGTCGTCGGTGACCCCGCCGCGGGAGCGGTAGCCCGGAATGGTCCCGCCGTGGCCCCAGAGGAGGCCGCCGCAGGAGAGCGGCTTGCTCTGCAGGCCCAGCCCGTAGCGGATCCCCGGGCCCAGGAGCTCGGCGGGGACGGTGGTGCGCATCTCGGCGAGCTGCGCCGCGGGCAGGAGCCGGCCGCCGAGGAGCGCGGTGAAGAACGAGTTGAGGTCGCTGTTGGTGGAGACGATCGCCCCCGCCGCCCAGGCCATCGAGGGGTCCATCTCGCTGTAGTCGTGGAGTGAGCCGTCGGCGCCCTGGTTGTAACCCTCGGGGTGGGCCGCGTGGATGGTCATGTCCCCCGGGGTGGGGAAGTAGGTGTGGCGCAGGCCGATGCGGTCGATGACGCGCTTGGTGATCTCCTCGCCGACGGGCCGTCCGGTGACCTTCTGGATCAGGAGTCCGGCGACGATGTAGTTGGTGTTGCTGTACTCCCAGCGCGTGCCCGGGGCGAAGCGCGCCTTCTGGGCGAGGGCGCCGTCGAGGAGCTCGCGGGGCTCGAAGTAGCGGTGCTGGATCGTGCTGAAGTCCGAGAGCGCGGGGGCGTCCGTGTAGTCGGGCAGGCCGCTGGTGTGCTGGAGCAGTTGACGGACGGTGATGTTGCGTCCGTCGATGCCGTCGCCGCGCAGCAGGCCGGGCAGGTAGGTGTCGACGGACGCGTCGAGGCCGATCCTTCCTTCGGCGACGAGCTGGAGGACGACGACGGCGGTGAAGGTCTTGGTGTTGCTGCCGATCCGGATCTGCCCGTCCACGGGGACCTTGGCCCCGGTGGCGAGGTTGCCGACGCCGGCGGTGTAGGTGTGGGTGCGGCCGTCGCGACCCTTGACGGTGGCCAGCGCGGCGGGCAGACCGTCGTCCTTCACCAGCGCGTTCAGGCTCGACTGGACGCTGTCCGGCCGGCCGCCCGCGAACGCGGCGGTCGGTGCCAGTGCCCCGACCGTGACGGCCACGGCGGCCACGGCCACCGCCAACCCGCGCCGGCCACGGTGGCACAGCTGGGCCCGGTTGTGCTGCACGTGCTCGTTCATGGAGGAACTCCTCTGCTGGAGGGCGGAAATGGCATGGCGCGCGGGTTCTGCGCACAGGTGCGCGCAGAACCCGCTGGTCGTACCGGTGCCGATGCTCAGGCCGGATCGGGCGGGGTCAGTGGCACAGGGCGGAGTCCACTGCGGCCTCCACGCCCTTCCCGGCCGCGTCACCCGGGATCATGGTTACCGCGAGGTTGACGGCGCGGCCGTCGTCGGTGGCGCCCCCGGCGGTGTAGTAGCCCGGAATGGTCCCGCCGTGGCCCCAGAACACGCCTCCGCACGACAGCGGCGTGCTCATCAGGCCCAGCCCGTAGCGGACGCCCGGACCCACCTCGTCCGCGGGGACGGTGGTGCGCATCTCGGCGAGCTGGGCCGCGGGGAGGAGCCGGCCGCCGAGCAGCGCCGTGTAGAAGCGGACGATGTCGCTGTTGGTGGAGACGACGGCGCCCGCCGCCCAGCCCCAGGACGGGTCGAGCTCGGTGTAGTCGTGGAACGAGCCGTCGGCGTCCTGGTTGTACCCCTCGGGGTGGGCCTCGTGGATGGTCATGTCCCCCGGGGTGGGGAAGTAGGTGTGGCGCAGGCCGATGCGGTCGACGATGCGCTGGTTGACCTCCTCGCCGAGCGGCCGCCCGGTGACCTTCTGGATGATCAGGCCCGCCACCAGGTAGTTGGTGTTGCTGTACTCCCAGCGGGCGCCCGGGGCGAAGTGGGCCTTCTGGGCGAGCGCCGCGTCGAGCAGGTCACGCGGTTCGAAGTACCGCTTCGGATCGGCGAGGATCGCGCCCTTGTCCACGTAGTCGGGCAGTCCGCTGGTGTGCTGGAGCAGTTGACGGACGGTGATGTTGCGCCCGTCGATGCCGTCGCCGCGCAGCAGGCCGGGGAGGTAGGTGTCGACGGAGGCGTCGAGGCTGATCTTTCCCTCGGCGACGAGCTGGAGGGCGACGACGGCGGTGAAGGTCTTGGTGTTGCTGCCGATCCGGATCTGTCCGTCCACCGGGACCTTGGCCTTGGTGATGAGGTTGCCGACGCCGGCGGTGTAGTTGTGGGTGCGGCCGTCCCGGCCCTTGACGGTGGCCAGTGCGGCGGGCACGCCGTCGTCCTTCACCAGCGTGTTCAGGTTCGACTGGACGCTGTCCGGTCGACCGCCCGCGAACGCCGCGGTCGGTGCCAGCGCCCCGACCGTGATGCCCACGGCGGCCAGGGCGGTCACGACCGCCGCCGCGCGGTGCCGGCTGCCCCGGCGGGAGAGCGGGAAGCGGCGGTGCGGTGCATGCTCGTACACGAAAGGACCCCTCCGATGAATGGCGCCGGTGATTCCCGGCCTTGATCAAGAGGACCATTCGGGGACAGGAAAGTTCGTCCGTACCCAGGACGAAACCGCGCCCGGGAGCAGACTCCGGGAGCGGGCCCCGGCCAGGACCGTACTCCTGGCCATTGGTGCCGCTACTCGCCCCGCAGCAGCGCGGCCGGGCCCTCGTCCAGGCTCGAGCTGCCGGTCGTGACCGCGGACTCCACCCAGTCGGATGCGTTCCGGACCCGGGACAGGTCGCGGTTGACCGTCTCGTGCTCGTAACGTCCTGTTCGCCGACCTGGGTAGTCGTGGCTCCTGTCCGGGAACCCGGACGTCAGTTGCAGCGCCTGCGCTCCGGCTCGTGGGCCGATGCAGGTATGAACCGACTCGCGAACGCGACGTCGCCGTACCTGCTCCAGCACGCCTCCAACCCGGTGGATTGGTGTCCATGGGGAGAGGAGGCGATCAATGAAGCCAAGCGGCGGGACGTGCCCATCCTCTTGAGTGTGGGCTATGCGTCCTGCCACTTATGCTTCTGGGAATTCGCTGGTGTCACGTGATGGCGCACGAGTTGTACCCCTGGCTGGCCGAGGTCGATCCGGTCGGAGCTGGTTCGTCGGTGGGTGATGTCTGCGCGGACACTCGATCGCTGGACCTCGCCCGCTGTCGCCAGGACCGGCACGGGCAGTCCGGTCCATACCGGCGTGCGCGCTTCCGGTCCCCGTCGCGCTCGCCCTTCCGGACCGGGCAGCACAGGACTTGCTGCTTGACCTCCTCCAACCGGAAACCCGCGAAGGGACCTGACGCCCGGTCCGGTCACGCCGCCTTGCCGAAGCCGTGGCGGGCCGAGCGACCGGCCGGGCAGGCCACCTCGGCGTCCGCCCGGTCGAGTGCGGAGGCGAGTGCTTTGACGGCATCGTCGGCGGAGTCTTTGAGGAGGTGGCCGTAGAGGTCGACGGTGATGGCGAGGTTGGAGTGGCGCAGGGTCTTGGAGACGACGGCGAGGGGGATGCCGGCGGCGATCATGATGTTGGCCGCGGTGCGTCTGAGGTCGTGCAGGCCGATCTTCGGCAGGTCGAGTTCGGCGGTGCGTTTGCGGAGCTGGTCGAGGACCCACTGTGGGCGCAGCGGCTCGCCATCCGGGCGGGCGAAGACCAGGCCTTCGAGCCTGCCCTCCGGGTGGGCCGCCATCTGGAGAGCGGCCTGACGTTGGAGGGCGGCCATGACCCTGGGGGAGAGGCTGATCCAGGCGCGGCTGGCCTCGGTCTTGGGCTCGCCGAGGTGGATCTTCCCGTTGTTCACGGCGGTCAGGGTCCAGCAGACGTAGAGCTGACGGTCCATGAGATGCACGTCCGACCAGTGCAGGGCGAGGATCTCACCGCGGCGCATGCCGGTGCCGAGCATGACCTCGAACAGGTCGGTGAGCCGGTCGGCGTAGTGCTCGGTGTTGTGTCGCAGGAAGGCTGCGGCCTGGTCGGGGGTCCAGCAGCTGCGGGCAGCAGCGCGGGGCTTGGCGGGGACAGAGTGCTTGGCCGGGTTGTAGCGCAGGCGCCACGTCCGCACCGCGTGGTTCAGGGCATTGTGCAGCATGGCCACCGCATGGTGAACGGTGGTGCGCCCGCGGCCGCCGGCGAGCTGCGCGCCCACCCAGGCGTCGATGTGCTTGGGCCGCAGGTCGACGAGCAGCGTGCCGCCGAACGCGGGCACCAGGTCGCGCTCGATACAGGCCCGATAGCCCGCCCAGGTGTTCGGGGCGCAGCGTGCGGTCCTCGTACACGCCCCGGTACTCGGCATCCAGTACCCGCGCCATCTCCCGGGCCGCCTCCGTCCGGCTGGCGAACCCGCCCCGCCGCCGAGTCCGGCGCTTGCCGTCCTAGGGCGCCAGGTCGACCGCGTACGTCCACCGGCCATGCGCGGTGTCGGCGGCCACTTGTGGACACCGCGGACTCAACTGCTTCCTGCTGTTCTCCTCAGTGCACCCGCACCGCCGGTACACCCTGCCCCGCTTGGGACGCTGCGTCATGGGACTCCTCCTAGGATCAAGTGGTGATGGCGTGTCCAGAGTTGTGGGAGTGGTGGGTGTGGCGGCTGTCAAGCCCCTGATCTGGGGACCAGCTGGGGACCACACGTCATGCGTGCTGCCGCACGAGGTGCGCGAAACATGCTCATCTGCACATGCACGACGTGTGTGCGAGCGCATTTCAGGCAGGAATATGGGAGCCTTTCCTGACTGGGGGTCAAGGGGTCGCAGGTTCAAATCCTGTCGTCCCGACCAGCATTTTCGCAGGTCGGAGGCCGTTTCCACCGGATGGTGGAAACGGCCTTTTCCGTTGGTGGTCGTTGGGTGGTCGTCGGCTCGGCTATCGGCGTGGTGCCACTGTGACGTTCCTTCAAGCGTCCTCGTGGCACGGGCCGGTGTGCTGCGGGCCTTTCCGGGTGGGTGCGGGAGTGGTCGTCGCGATGATCAGGCTCATGACCCGCCGACTCACCGGCGAGAGCACACCGACCTGGCGCGGAAGATGAACCTCGGAATCAGGGTGAAACGCCCAGTACCTGGGCGTTTTGTCCGTGTGGGAGCTGGTTGATACTGGATTCCGCACCGTTCAGTCGAGCCGCCTGCGGTGGCTCCGGAGGCTGTTGGGACAGCAGCGCCACCACTGCACGAATGTCCGCCGGAACTGCGCCGTTCCTCCTGTCTCATCCCAGGATGCCGGGTCGAGTCGTGCTTGTCCGCCGGGCGCCGCGGTCTCTGGTCAAAGCGGCAATCGCGCAGTATGCCGTCATCATGACGGATCGCCGACCGTATCCGAGCGACCTGTCCGACGCCCGCTGGGCGCTGGTCGAACCCACGCTGACCGCGTGGCGAAAAGCCCGCACCGAACGCGCCCTCGCGTTCGGCCGGCCGCCCGAGCACGAGCTGCGCGACCTGCTGGACGCGATCCTGTACGTCGACCGCACCGGCATCCCCTGGCGCTACCTCCCACACGACTACCCGCCCTGGGAAACGGTCTACGCCTACTTCGCCCGCTGGCAGCGCGAGGGAGTGTTCGAGCAGCTCAACGGCCTCCTGCGGCGGCTGGTCCGCACCGCCGAAGGCCGCGACCCGGAGCCCACCGCCTGCATCCTCGACTCCCAGAGCGTCAAGACCTCCACGAACGTCCCCGTCTCCACCCAGGGCATCGACGTCGGAAAGAAGATCGTCGGCAGGAAGCGGAACATCGTCACCGACACCCTCGGCCTCCTGCTCGCCGTGCTGGTGACCGCCGCCGGCGTGCACGACGGCACCGCGGGCCGGTAGCTGCTGACCCAAGTGGCCGCCGACCACCCGACGGTCACCAAAGCCTGGGCCGACATGGGCTACAAGAACGCCGTCATCGAACACGGAGCCGCCCTCGGCATCGACGTCGAGATCGTCCGCCGCGACCCCGCCGCCAGGGGGTTCGTGGTCCAGTCCCGCCGCTGGGTCGTCGAGCGCAGCTTCGGCTGGCTGATGAACCACCGACACCTGGCCCGCGACTACGAAGCCCTACCGGCCCGTTCCGAAGCCATGGTCCACGTTGCGATGATCGGCCTCATGACCCGCCGCCTCACCGGCGAGACCGCCCCCACCTGGCGCGGAACCTGAACCCCGGAAACACGGACGAAACGCCCACTAGCCTCGCCGCCGTCGACGGCCCCACCATGTCGGCATCCGGCCCGGGGACGCTGCCGTCGATCACCAGAGGCTCTGCAGATCGGCTTCGACCCGCGGAGCGATCCGCGTGCCGTTGTCCGGCGGGTGCCCGAGGTGCGCCCGGAAAGCGACCCGAAGCCGCCCGGGCGGGGTGGTTGGATGGGAGGGCGGATCCAGCTTGTCGCCGCCGTCGGCACGGTGCGATCCTTTCGGGCATGCTGCACAGCGACCTGCCGGACCACACGTCAGTTCTCAGGGAGGTGCGGGAATTGCGGCGAGTCGGCCTGGTACGGCTGCGTGAGCTGGAGCTCCCGGCGCTGGCCCGGGCCGCAGACATGATCGACCTGCCGGACGGGCGGGAGTCGCGGCCCGCCGCTGTGGAGCGGCTGCTGCGGCTGGCGGTGACGCGAATCGATCCCGGCAACCTTCACACGGCCGCCGAGTACAGCCTCGGCCTGGCCCAGGGCACTCGCGACTGGCCGCCCGCCGACCGTCGGAAGCATGCCGCGGGCGTGTACGGGGTGAGCGTGGAGCGATTCCGCAAGCACCACGAGGCGCTGGTGCTGGGTGAGGTCGCCGAGCAGGTGATCCGGATGGCCGCGCGGGCGGGGCAGCCGAATCGGGCAGCGCAGTCGCGCCAGGCGGACCAGGCAGGGGAGGCGGGGGATGTCGGGCCGCTCTCACCCGCGTCGTCGGGTCACCGGTCGCTGCGGGTCCGGGTGGGCGAGCGGACCGCGCTGGTGACGGTGCACGTCCACCCCGTCGATCTGCTGCGCGATGTGGACGTCGTGGTCTCGCCGACCAACACCTATCTGGCGCTGCCGGAGCCGTACAAGTCGTCGGTGTCGGCGTCGCTTCGGCGGGTGGGAGCGCTGCGCGGGTCGACCGGGGAGCTCGTCGAGGACCTGGTGCACGAGGAGTTGCGGAGGTGGGCCGTCCGGCACGGGGCGCCGGGCCGGGCGGTCCTGCCGGGAACCGTGGCGGCGGTCGGGGCGGGGGCGCTGGTGGAGCAGGGCGTTCGGCGGATCTATCACGCCGCGGTGGCGGTCCCGCGCCTCGGGACGAACGACTACGACGTGCTGCCGGCGGACGTGACCCGGGCGGTCGCCCGGGCGCTCGCCGTGCTCGCCGAGGAACGCCGGCAGTTCGATCCTCCGCTGCGCTCGATCTGTCTTCCGCTGCTCGGTTCCGGCCGGGGCGGGCTGCCGTACGAGGTCAGTCTCGGCATGCTCTGGGCCGCGGTGGAGGCCGAACTGATCCGCGGTGCGCAGTGGGAGGTGCACCTCGTGGTGCGGCGGCCCGCCGCCGCAGACCTGATTGAACGTCAACTCGCCGTCGTGAAGGCCGTCGCCGGAAGGACCCGATGAACCCGTACGAGGTGCTTGCGGCCGCCGCCGCCGACTGGGACCGGTTGGCCGGCCTGATGGAACCCGTGTCGGGCCGCCAACTGGAGGCGCGGCTGCAGGCGTTGAGATCCGCCGAGCAGGACGGGCCAGCCCGGCTGCAGGCGGCCGAGGAGGCGGCCCGGCTGCTGCTGGAAGCGCTGCCGGACGCCGAGTCCGGACGGCTCGACGACGCGTCCGGTGCCCGGTTTGCCGGGGACCCGCAGGACCGGTCGCACCTCGGCTTCCATGCGGACGACCTGGCCGTGCTGGTGCTCGACGGCCACCGCATGGTCGGCCCGGTGCTCGGCCCGATCCGGGCGAGGATCCTGGCCGTACCGGCGCTCGACCCCGACGAGGTGCGGCTGCTGGGCGGTGATCCTGGCGCTGCCGGGCTGCTGAGGTTGACCGGGCCCGGCGGGAGGCTGCGGCTGCCCGGCTTCCAGTTCGGCGTCGCGGGCACGCCGTTGCCGACGGTGGTGGAGGTCAACACCGTTCTGGACGCCGAACGCGACCCGTGGGGCGTCGCGGACTGGTGGCTGTCGGCCAATGGCTGGCTGGGCGGCAACCCCGCCGACCTGCTCGGCGCCGGGCGGGACGGCCAACTCGTGGACGCGGCACGGTACCTGTCGGAGGAGGAGTAACCGGATGGCGAACACCAGGCCCCCGCGGGTGCTGCCGGGCACGCCCGCCAAGCTGACCCTGCCGGCCGGCACCCCGCTGTACCGGCTGCACGCGGCCCGCCACCCGGCGACCGCGTTCAATCCCGTACCCGCCCACTGCCTCTACGGCGGCGGCCGTTTCGACGCGACCAGGTGCGACCCGTTCGGCTATCTCTACGCCGGGCTCACCGCCGAGTCGGCGGTGTGCGAGTCGCTGCTGCGGTCGGTTCCGTTCGATCCGGGCGGGACGCCGCGGCTGGTGCCGAGGGTCGCGATGCGCGGCCGCCGGCTGTCCTTCCTGCGGCTGGCCGCAGAGCTGGACGTGGTGTCCCTGGTGACCGGCCGGGAGCTGGCGAGTGTCGCCCAGGACTCCTGGCTGGTCCAGGCGGAGGCCGGCGAGTACCCGTTCACCCGTGACTGGGGTCATTGGATCCGTGAGCACACCGACCCGTGGGCGCAGGGCTTCCTCTGGCCGTCCAAGCGCGAGCCCGGCGACCGGGTGGTGGTCCTGTTCGGTGACCGCTGCGTGCCGGACGTGATCGAGGAGACGGGCGTCCCGCCGGTCGACTTCGACACCGCCGAGGGGGAGAGGCGGCTCAACTCCTTGCTGGAGCCCTACCACGCGAGGATCGCCCCGTGACGCCGGAGGGGGCGATGGACCCGGTCCGGGACCGGGACCCGGACCCGGACCCGGACGAGGTTTCCGACGACGAACTGCGCGCCCAGCGGGACGAGTTGCTGGAGCAGCTGGCGGGTCTGCGGGCGGACGACCCGCAGGCGCCGACGGCGTGGGCGGTCGCCGGGGATTTCAGCTACCAGCTCTTCCTGCGGCAGGCACGCCCGGAGGACCTGGACCTGGCGGACGAGGCGTTCGAGCGGGCCTTCGCCCGGCCCGGCGACGAGGAGATCGACGACGAGGAGATCTGGGACGCCTGGCGGATCCTCCGCGCTCGCGTGCTGCTGTTCCGGTACGACGACCGGCCGCAACCCGAACTGCTCGACCGGGCCTGGGCGTTGCTGGTCGATGGCCTGGCCGAACCGGTCGCCGGGTCGTCGTTCGAGCACCTCAGGGTGCTCGGCAGGTACCTGGTGGCCCGGCTCGCCCGGTTGCGGTGGGTGCAGGCCGACGACCGGCCCGCCCCGCAACGGGCGGCTCTGCTCTCCGAGGCGCTGCGCCGGTACGACGCCGCGCTCGACGACCACGCACCCGGCAGCCCGGAGGCCGCCGAACTGCACGGGGAGGCCGGTGCACTGCACCACGAGCGGTACCGGACCGGCGGTGACCTGCCCGACGCGCAGGCCTCCGTCCGGCATTACCGCGCGGCTCTCGAGGCGGCCACGCCGGACAGCGACGTCCCGCTGCTGCGCTACGGACTCGCCACCGCCCAGATGGTGCACGGCCAGCGCGCCCGGGACCGGGAACTGCTGACGGAGGCCCGGACCCAGTTCGGCCGAGCGCTGGTCGAGGCCGGCGAGCGATCCGCGGGGCGACCGTGGTGGGGCCGCGAGGCAATGGCCCGGATGGTCTACATCCGGGCGATGCTGTGGTGGCACTGGGACGACAGCACCCAGATCGGGCCCGCCGAGGCGGAGTTGGCGCCACTGCTCGCCGAGCCGGATGCCGTCGACGAACTGCTGCCCACGTACCTGGACTGCTTCGGACGGCTGCTCTACCAGCGTGCCACCGAGCGCGACGACGACGCCGGACGAGACCGGGCGCTCCACCTGCTGCAGCGGGCTCTCGACTGCTGGCAGCCCGAACGCGACGGCGGCTCGGCCGCACCGCTGGGCCTGCTGGTGGCGACTCTCCAGTGGGCCCGCTACCGGGCGGACGGCGACCCGGCGCGCCTGCCGGTGCTCGCCGCGGCCAGCGGGCGTGCCCTCGAAGACGAGAGCCAGGGCGCCGAGTTCCGGCGGATGGCCGTCATGTGCCACGGCTGGGTCAGACACGAGCTGGTGCGCCAGGGCCTTGCCGAGGCGGGCCCCGAGGTCGACGCCCTCTTCCAGGAGGCCCACCGCGCCACCATGGGGACGATGGCGGACGTCGAACACGGCGGGGCCTTCCTGAACTTCAGCGATCAGGAGTTCAACGGGCTCGCCAACGACATCGGCGGCCTCGACCGGCTGCCCGCGGAATTCGACCGGCTGTACCGGACCTGGCGCGGAGCGGACCCGGACAGCCGCGAGTCGGGCGAGTCGGCCGCGTTCCTGCTCGGCATGGTGCCGTTCCTCGATCCGCACGGCACGCACGTCACCACCGAGCAGAAGACCGCGCTCTTGCAAGCCGCGTTGCAGCACCGGAAGGGCGATGCCGCCGGGCTGAGCAGCCTCCACGCCATCGCCGGCTGGATCGGCCTGAACGAGGCGACGGCCGGAGACGGGTCGAGCCTGGACGGGGCGCTGGAGCACCTCGATGCGGCCCGCGACCTGCGCACCGGCCAGGACGGGCGGACGACCGACGGAATCGAGTTGCTGCGCTCGTTCGTCCAGGGCCACCGAGGTCAGCTGCGCGGCGGCCTCGACGAGGTGGAGACGGCCGGGAGTGCCATCGCCCGGTTGCGCGACCGGCCCGGCACCACCCCCTACCTCCGGTCGCTCATCGACGGCCAGGTCGCGGGCATCGAGGCCATTCGGTACGCGCGGCAGGGTGACCTGGCCGGCAGCGACCGGGCCATCGCGCGCCTCGCCGAGGTCCACGGCGCGCTCGACCCGGACGACCCCGCCCGCGGGGAGCTGTGGACGATGCTGGAGAACGCCCGGATGGGCCGCGACCAGCTCGCCAGGAACCTGGGCCTGCCGACTGCCGCCATGGCGACCCACGGCGGTGCCACCCTCGACGAACTGCGCCGCCAAGCGGCCCGGCTGCCGCGCGACCGCCGTGCCTGGGTGCTGGGGGACGCGGGTATCGCCCGTACCGCACGGGCAATGGACCGGCCCGACCCCCGGCTTCTCGACGAAGGAATGACCCTGCTCCGGGAGGCCTTGGACCTGTCCGACGAGGGAAGCGACGACTGGCTGCGCTACGCCTTCACGCTGGGCGGCACCCACTGCGCCAAGGCCTCCCGGAGCGGCGACCGCCGCGAGCTGGGGACTGGCATCGACCTGCTGGAGCGGGCCGCCCGGCTGGCCGGCGGCCCCGAACACCGGCTGTGGGCGGTGTGCAGCCTGACCCTCGGCCGGGCCTACCGACTGCGCGCCGACCCGGCCCGCGACGACCGCCGCCGGGGACGCCTCGCCGGGCTCGAGTCGCTGCGTGGACACTCCTGGGCGGCGCTGCTCCAGTCCGGCACCGGGCACGCCGCCGAGGGCGCGGCCGAGGCCACCGCCGCGGCCCTGGAAGTGGCCGCCTGGTGCCTGGCCGACGACGTCCCCGACGCCGCCGTCCAGGCACTGGACGCCTGCCGCGGACTGGTGCTGCACGCCGCGAACACCGCGATGACAGTGCCCCAGCTGCTGACCGCCACCGGCCGGCCCGACCTGGCGGAGGAGTGGCGGGCCGCGGGCGGCTCCGAACCGCCCGGCGGAGCGGACGGCTTGACCGGGTCCGGCGGCGTCCCGAGCGAACTGCGCCGCCGCGTCCTGACCGCGCTGACCGCCCTCGGCCCGGACGGCGGGCCGTCGGCCCGGCTGCTGGGCACCCCGGCCCCCGCAGAGATCGGCGAGGCGCTGCGCAGTTGCCGGGCGGACGCCCTGGTGTACCTGATGCCCGCCTCCGACGACCGCGGCGGGGCGGCGGTCCTGGTCACCGCAGACGGTGGCGCGCACTGGCTGCCGCTGCCGCTGCTGAAGGAGGACGCCGGACCCCTGCGGGCCTACACCCCGGCCGGCCGGTCCGTCCGGGACATGGGGCCGGCCCCGCACGCTGCCGCACCCGACTCAACCTCGCTGCGCCGGCAACTGGACCGGCTGTGCTCCTGGGCCTGGTACGCGGCGGTCAAGCCACTGCTGGACATGCTCGTGCCACCACCCGGCCGCACCCGCCCGCCGTCGCTGATCCTGGTGCCCATGGGCGCCCTCGGCGTGGTGCCGTGGCACGCGGCCTGGTCGGAGCCGGACGCCACCGGACGCCGCCGGTACGCCGTCGAGCAGGCCGAGATCTCGTACGCCGCCTCGGCCCGGCTGCTGTGCGACGTGGCCGCCCGGCCGTCCACACCGCACACCGGCGCCGCCCTGGTGGTCGGCAATCCGACGGGGGACCTGCGCTACGCCGGCGAGGAGGCGGACGCGGTGCAGCGGGCCTTCTACCCGCGGGGCAGCTTCCTCGGGCGGCGCGCGGCGGGCGAGGCCGACGGCCCGGGCACGCCGGCCGAGGTGCTCGCCTGGCTGCGCCGCGGCGGTGGTGGCGTCCTGCACTTGGCCTGCCATGCCACCGTGGCCGCCAACCAGCGCTACAGCTCGTACCTCTCCTTCAGCGGCGGTGAGCTGGCCGCCGAGGAGCTGACCGAGGCGGCCGGGCGGGGTGGCGACGGGCTGGAGCTGGTGGTCCTGGCGGCCTGCCGGAGCCACGTGTCCGGGCGCGGCCACAACGAGGCGTACAGCCTTGCCACGGCGTTCCTGGTGGCCGGAGCCCGATCGGTGATCGGCTCGCTGTGGCCGGTTCCCGACGACGCCACCTCGGTCTTGATGTTCATGACGCACCATTTCCTGCGCCGGGAGCAGGAACAGGCGGGCCGGGCACTGCGCCGGGCCCAGCTGTGGATGCTCGACCCGGACCGCCGGCTGCCGCCCGGTATGCCCGGCGCGCTGGCCGCCCGCGCCGCCGCGGTGGAGCCGGACGACCTCTCGGCCTGGGCCGGTTTCACCCACCTGGGGCAGTGACGGCGGATCAGTCCGGGACGACCGTGCGGAGCGGGAGGGTGAGCGCCGCCCAGCGGCCGGGGGAGGCCGCTGGGCGGCCGGGCAGCATGTCCCGGCTGCCGCCCTGGGCGAGCGGGCGGAACACGCCGTCCGTCGACCGGCCGGTCTGCCGGTCCGCGGGCAGCGTCGGGTCCCAGGGCCCGAACTGGAACGGCACGGTGTTCAGTTCGCCCTCCGCCACGATCAGCTTGAGCCAGTCACGGACGTAGGCGCCGGGCCGGACCGGTCGGGTGGACGGGAGACTGAGGTGAACCGGATCGCCGTCCAGCGCGTAACCGGTGCCGCCGGGGGCGATGAAGGCCCCGGGGAAGAGGACCGATCGGCTGGCGTAGCTGTCCGTGAGGTTCAGCAGGACGCACCAGAGGGTCTTGCCCGTCGAACGGTTGTGAATGCGGACGGACACCCTCGGCTCCTGCCAGCCGCCCGGCCCGCGACCGTAACTGCAGACGATCTCACCGGAGCCCTCGGGCATGATCGGGCCACCGCTGCCCCAGGGCGTCACCTCGACCCGGACGTGGGATCCGAGCGAGGGATCGGGGTTGGCGAGGTCGCGCAGCTGATGCCAACCGGCCAGGTGGACGAGGCAGTCGACGATCCGCCGGGCGTCGGCGGTACCGTCCCACGGCAGTGCCGGGACGGCGGGGGATCCGTCCCGGAACAGCACCCGGGCCTCCGCCCGGTCCAGGACGACCCGCAGCAGCGTCCCGGGCGCGTCCCGCGGATCGTCCACGAGGCGAAGCAGCGGCGAGCGGGCGGTGCGCAGGGCGTCGGTCAACTCGTCAGCTACCGCGGGGCGTTCTAGTGCCTCCACCAGTACCGACACCGGCGGCAGGGCCAGCGCGGAGAGCGTCACCGGGTAGCTGAGCGCCGGATCGGGTGACCAGCCGGACGGCTCCACCAGGGTCCGGTCGACCCTGACCTCCCGGGCGGTCAGCAGGTGCCGGTCCTGGCTGCCGGGCCCGGGCTCGACGCTGAACTCGGTACCGCCGGCGTCCGGGCCGCCGCGCAGCCCGTGGACGGTTCCACAGTCCACCTCCCAGCCCGAAGCACCGTGGCGGAGCAGGTGAGGGCTCGGGGCGCGAACGGCCCCGCCGAGGAACGGCCGGTCGGCAGGGCCACCGGCCTCCAGGGGGAGCAGGACCGGGTGCTGGCGTTCACCCGAGCCCTGCACCCGGCACTGCACGGCCGCCATCAGCCGACGGTAGCTCAGCTCCGGGCCGCCCTGCTCGCCGAGCGCGCCGAGGAGTGCGTGAGTGAACACGCCGTGCCTGCGTCCGTCGAACCAGTCCTCGAACGCGGGCTGGTTCAGCCGACTCGCGGCCAGCAGGACGTGACCCGGCCCGGCCGCGGGACCGGTGACGTCGCGGGCCGTCGCGAGCGCCCCCCAGGACGGATCCGGTGGAAGGAAGCGCGCGCTGCCCTCGGCGTCCCGGGTCGCGCCGCCCGAGAAACAGCAGTCGAGGACCGCGACGACATGGGCGCCGCGGGCGGCGACCTCGTCCAGCAGGGCCCCCAGCTCCTTGTCCAGCAACGGCCCGTCGGCGCAGACCAGGGCCTGGCAGCAGCCGGTGGATTCGACCTTCAGCTGCTCGGCCGTGGCGTCGAACTCGGTCCCGTGGCCGGAGAACCAGAGCAGTGCGGTGTCCTGTGGCCCCGCCTGCCCGAGATGCCCGCGGATGCCGTCGGTGACCGCACGCACGGTGGCGTCGGTGTCGAGCAGCGTCCGCACAACCGGCTCCGTCACCTTCGCGTCCAGCCAATGCTCAGCAGCAGCCGCGTCATTGACGCACCCCTGGAGCGAAGCGCGGCCGAGCGCCGAGTAGTCGTTGATCCCCACCAGGAGTGCAAAAACCGTCCTCATGGGCAGAAGTGTTCCAGGCGGACACCGCCCCGGCGGTCCGGTCGACCGGGCGAATGGTGGGCGGGAACAGGTCGTCATCCGGCCATGCGCGTGCGATCACCTGCACGGCTTCGCAATATGGCAGTGCGATCACTATCCTTCCCTTCTCGACCGCGCGGTGTGAGCGCGGTGTCACTCCATGGTCATCGGGGGATTCATGGGTTTCATTGAGCAGCCCCGCCGCGTCGTGCGACCGGGCCAGGCGACCGCGCCCGGTCGGGCTGCGGCGAGCGGTCCGGCCACCGGCGGGCGACCGCCACAGACCCGCGTCGGGGCGGACCGGCTGCGCGCGAGGCCGGTGGGCTTCCTGAACGCCGTACGCCGACTCGACGCCGGACTCGACCCGGCCGCCTGCAGCGAGCTGGCCGACTGGCTCAAGGAGCACTACACCACCGAGTTCGGCGACGTCCCGCTCGGCTTCCTCGCCACCTGCTACCTCGGTGCACCGTACGTCGACCATCAGCTGAACCTCTTCCACTCGATCGTGGACCACTTCGCCCCCGGGGATCCGATGCCCCACCCCTTCGCGGCCGCCCGGATGCTGGTGCGCACCGGCGCCTACGCCTTCGTCGAGGTGTACGACGGCGGCCTGGTGCTGCCGGTGCTCCCGGACGGCAGCGTGGTACGCCCGTGAACCCGCCCCGCCGACTGCTCCACCGTGAACGGAGACCCGCATGACAGAGGTGGACTACGTCCTGCGCAACCAGGTGGCGCAGGTCGACAGACTCGTGAACCGGCTCTCCGAGCAGGTCGGCCAGGTGTCCGGTCAGGTCTCCGCCGTCGGCATCGCGCAGCAGCAGACCCAGAGCGAATTGCAGCAACTGCGCGCCGACTTCCTGGCCTTCGTCCACCAGTCCCAGCTGACCGCCAACGTGCAGCGGGCCGAGACCCGCATCGGTGTCATCCAGGACAAGGTCGACCACGAGTTCGGCCACCACAAGGTGGTCCGGCGCACCGCCGTCGGCATGCTGCAGGCCTTCGACCTCGGCCTGGTGTCCGAGGCGACGGTGACCTCGGTGAGCGAGCAGCTGATGATCCAGACGCCGCGCTACTGGCTCGCGCCCGCCCTGGTCGCCCTCGCGGCCTGGTCCGCCGACGACCCGGCGCTGTGCGAGCGGGCGGTGGACGAGGCGTTCCGGCGCTCACCGGAGCGCACCTCGCTCCTCTTCGCGCTGGTGCTGCGCAGACAGGGCCGCCAGCAGGCCGCGGTGCGGTGGCTGCGGCACTACCTGGTCGCCCAGGACCCGGCCGCGCTCGGTCGGGAGTTCGCGGTCATCCTGGAGTCCATCTCGCAGGGGGCCTTCGGCGCGGGCGGCCGCGAGATGCTGCACGAGACGCTCGGGCGGTGGCGCGAGACCCTGCTCGGCGACGACGAGGCCCGGGCCGCCCAGGTACGTCGGTGGCGTGCGGAGATCGACAGCCTGCGCGCACCATCGGCCGCCGGCGAGTTCCCCCGGCTCTCCCAGGTGTCCCCGCAGTGGCCGCAGTTGGACGCCGTACTCGCCTCGGCCCGGGCCCAGCAGGCGATCCTCGCCAAGTACACCGCGATGATGGCGGGCGAGTCCCTCCCGTCCGAGCGGCTCGAGGACGCCATCGACGACATCCTGGACCGGCTGGTCTCGGAGTACGACAACGAGGAGCTGCCGCTCCGCCGCGACCTGGCGTTCAATCAGGCGGTGGTGGCGTGCGACGGCGACCTGGACGCCGCCAGGCAGGCCGTGGACGTGGACTCCGCTTCGCTGGAGGAGACGCTCGACTACCTCACCATCCAGTCCACCGCGGCACTCAACCCCTCGGCCATCGGTGCCTCGGCCTCCACCCAGCGGCTCGCCGTCGCCGCCTGCCACGAGTGGTTCGCGCAGGCCCACGCCGGCTTCAGCCGGGACTACCGGATGGCCGAACCGCCGGACGTCCACGCGGTGTTCGCCACCAGCCACACCGTCGGGGCCCAGGTCTTCAACCTGCCGCAGTGGGCAGGTTCGTTCAACACCCCGCTCCCCGCCCTGGAACAGTCGCTCGCCCAGCACTGGGACCAGCACACCGCCCCCTTCCTGGCCTCGCTGGCCTACCCGCTGCAGCGCCAGCTGGTCATGCTCGGCGGCGCGCTCGCGCTGCTGCTGTTCGTCGTCGGCCCGATGAACATCGCGGTCGCCCTCGGCCTGGCGGTCCTGGCCGGCGGCATCTGCGGAGGGGTGCTGTACACCCGCTCCGAGGCCGCCCGGAAGGCCACGGACTCGGCCAAGGAACTGCTGGCGCGCGCCAAGAACGACTCCATCCACCAACTGCGCGGCGCGTGCGCCGAGTACACCGACTGGAAGACCGCCTACCGGAACGCGGACCAGGTGGAGACCCGGACCCGCGAGTTCATCGGCTCACTGGCCGCCGCCGGCCACGCCCACAGCCCGTTCGACGGGCGCACCGTCCGACCCGCCGCCGCCACGCCGCAGTCCGGAGGAACGCAGTGACCACGCCCTACCCTGCCCCGCCACCACCGCGTCGCCCCGCCGCCTCCCCGTGGGCGGCCAGTCCCAAGCCCACCACGGAGCGGGCCACCAGCCGGCGGCGCCGGATCGTCGAGGGCCTGCCGGACTGGGAACCGCTGCCGCCCGGCGAGGTGACGGTGCGCCGCCCCGGAAGCGGGCTGTGACACCGGCCTGGCGGCGGCGCGTGACACCGGCCAGGCAGCAGGCAGTACGAACACCCGGACCACTCGGCGGCCCGTACCACGCCTGGGCCGACTTCCTGGAACGCTGGTCGGCGGGCGAGCCGGTCGACGACACCGGCTTGCCCGCGCTCACGCCCACCGACTTCCCCGAGGACACCTGGCAGCGGCTCGGGGCGCGGATCAGGGAAGCGCTCCAACAGCGCCTCCAGGCCTGGGCGGACGCGCTCGTCGCGGCTGTCAACGCGGCCGACGACGAGTTCGCCGCGGGCCGCGCCCTCGCCCAGGCACGCACCGGGCTGCACCGGATCCGGGCGCTCGCCGGCCACCCGCAGCTCCCGGCCGACCTGAGGGAGAAGCTGACCGCGATCATCGACGAGCAGACCCGCCGGGCCCAGCAGGACCTGGAACGCGAGCTGGAGCGCCGGGCGTCGCGCGAGCACGACCAACAGGCCGTCGACGCCCGCCGCCGCACCCTGCGCGACAACCCGCTCACCGCCGTCATCACCGCCACGCCCCCGGCCGACCCGGGCGGCTGGTCCTACGACCCCGCCGACGGGCCGCGCCGCCGCATCGTCCCGGGCTGACCGCGTCTTCGACCCGCCGTCCTGCCGCCGTCCCGCCGAACCGAGACCCGAGGCCCAGATGTCCAACTACGCCGAGAGTCGAGACGACCTCGACAACTACCTCACCGCGCGAGTACCGGTGATCGGCCTGCGTACCATCGAGCAGCAGCGGGCGCTGCGGCTGGTGAAGGAGGTGGCGACCCGGTCGCGCCGTAGCAGCCAGCCGTTCTGGATCTACACCAGGGCCACTGGCCTGCGCGACCTGCGCTCCAACGCCACCGTCCAGGACGACCGCTCCCTGACCGGCGCGATGGAGTTCGCTGCCGCCCAGTTCACCAGCCGCCCGCAGGCCACCCTGATCCTGGTCGACCCGGACGGGCTGGAGACCGACACCCACTTCACCCGGCACGTCGCCGAACTCGCCCGGTTGGCCGACGCCAACGCCGGCAGCATCGTCCTGATCACCGACAGCCCGATCTGGAGCGGACTGCAACGGCTCGGCATGAGCCTGCAGCTCGAACTGCCGGACGCCGACGAGATGTACGGCACCATCAAGAGCTTCCTCGACGACCACCACGGCGTGGTGCCGATCGAATGGAACGAGGACGACGCGCGCCGCGCCTCGGAGTTTCTGCTCGGCGTG
Source organism: Kitasatospora sp. NPDC101155 (assembly GCF_044768305.1). NCBI lineage: Bacteria > Bacillati > Actinomycetota > Actinomycetes > Kitasatosporales > Streptomycetaceae > Kitasatospora > Kitasatospora sp. NPDC101155. The sequence goes on from NZ_JBIWPN010000015.1 coordinate 93,287, forward strand.
ACCGAGGCCGAAGCGGTCAACCTGATGGCCACCATCGTCGCCAAGGGATCGGTCCAGCGCGACGACGTCCTCGCGCTGGCCCGGGCCAAGGACCGGATCTTCAGCGACCTCGCCGGCCTCGAGCGGGTCCAGCTCAAGGCCTCGGACTACTCCGTCGGGGGCCTGAGCAGCCTGCGGGGATGGCTCCAGCGCAAGCACGAACTGATGCACGCCGATCTGCGCGGTACCGACCTGCGGCCGCCGCGCGGCGTGCTGCTGGTCGGCGTGCCCGGCTGCGGCAAGTCGCTGTCCGCCAAGGCCATCGCCTCGCAGTGGCAACTCCCGCTCTACCGACTCGACATGGCGAGCATCCACGGCAAGTACCTCGGCGAGTCCGAGGGCCGGATGCGGGAAGCGCTGGAGACCGCCGACCGGGTGGCGCCGTGCATCCTGTGGATCGACGAGATCGAGAAGGGGCTGGCCGGCAGCCACGACATGTCCGGCGTGCCGCAGCGCATCATCGGCCAGTTCCTCTTCTGGCTCCAGGAGTCGGACTCCCGCGCGTTCGTCGTCGCCACCGCAAACGACGTCCGCAGCCTCCCGCCCGAGCTCCTCCGCAAGGGTCGCTTCGACGAACTCTTCTTCGTCGACCTCCCCGACGCGCAGGACCGCAAGGAGATCATCGATCTCTACTACCGCAAGTACGTCAAGGTCGAGCCCGACCCGAACCAGGTGGACCGTCTCATCGACCTCTCCGAGGGATTCGCCGGCTCCGACATCGAAGCCGCCCTCCACGAGGTCGGCGCCGAGGTGCACCTCAACGGCGGAGCCGCCAAGCTGCTCCCGTCGTTCGTGCTCGACACCTTCGCCAACACCACGCCGCTCAGCCGGACCAACCCCGAACAGATCGAGGAGATCCGCACCTGGGGCCGCGACCGAGCCGTCCCGGCCGGCCGCACCACGACCACCACGACGTCCGGCACCTCCGGTACACCCCGCCGCGTCGTCTTCATGAGCGAGTAACCGCCAGCCCATGCGTGCGCCAGGGGTCTGTACTTTGAACGGCTCTGTCCCGTAATCGGTGGTAACTGTTCGTGATTCAGGCGAGGAGGATGCGGTGTCGTAGCCAGGAAGTGGCCTTGTCGCTGCGCACCGCCCGCAGCGTGCCGATGAAGGCACCGGCGCCGGCTGTGAGGAACTGCTGGGCCCATCCCATCATCTGGGTGAAGTCCGGGGAGGCTCCCGAGGAACGGCAGGCGTCGAGGAAGACCAGCGGGTTGCTGCGGGCCAGACTGCGCTGGGCGGCTGCACTGTTGAGCAACTCCGGTATGAGTGGTCCGCCGGCCAGGTCGATGCTCGACCCGGAGTCTGGGCGGTAGGAGTTGCGGCAGGCGAAGTGGGCTATCCCCAGTTCTCCCGTGCCGATCGCCTCAAGCAGGTCCGGCAGACGGTCGATGACCTCGCCGGGTCCGATGATTCTCTGGATAGAGGCGAACTCGTTGAGCGCGGTCGCGGGTTGCCTGGACGAGACGACGAACTTCGATGTGTCCAGCCGCAGGGACCGGGCCCGGCCCTGGCCGCGGGCACGGCGCAGGACCGGGAAACTCTCGATCAGAAACCCTTCGTAGCTCCCCGGAGCCAGGGGATGGAGCGACTCCACGGGATGGTGTCGTCGGTGGCTATGGTGAAGGTGTTGATCCGTCCCCGCAGGTTCCAGAACTCTCCTTGATCACCTCGGGCACCATCTGGGTCCACAAGCCGACGCCGACCTCTGGCCAAGGACGACGGGAACGGAACCCCGGGCCCGGAGACCGAGCTCACCTCCACCGCCCACCACCCCTACTGGGACGACACCACCCACCGCTGGACTGCGGCGGAAGACCTCCGGCCCGGAGACCAGCTCACCACCCCGGACCACGGGCACGTCACCGTCGTCTCCGGCCGCACCTACGACACTCCGCCGCAGACGGCCGACAACCTGAGCGTCGACGACCTCCACACCTACTACGTGGTCACCGACGACACCCCGGTGCTCGTGCACAACTGCCCGCCGGGAGAGGGCGCGGAGGAGGCGCCCGGCCCGACCGACTTCACCCGTCTGCCGGGCACCTGGCCGGAGAAGAACCCCGACACTAAGGTCGAGGAGAAGGGCGCGAAGCCCGGCGATGCGACGGCGGAGAAGTTCAAGGACGAACCGGATGACTCCGGGAAGCGCGTGGACGGTGCCGACAGTCTGATCGGGACTGTGCTGAAGGACACGGGATCCTCGCTGCCGGAAGGGAAGGAGCACGCCAGCGTGGGCGGAATCCTCGAACTGGCCATCTCGGTCGTGGCATTCGCCAGCAAGTTTAAGCGGGGCTGAGGCGGGCGGTGACAGAGAAGCGGAGGACGATCATGGAATTCGGTCCACGGACCGCGAACGGGCGGATGCTGTACGCCTTCACCCGGGGGGATGACGAGGATTACGAGCGCTGGTCCTCCGAACTCCGGCAGGATGCGCAGGAAGGCGAAACCTGGCAAGACCTGCTGGAGGAAGCGTTCCGCCGGATCGTCGAGCGGAGGTTCGGCCGGTCCGTGAAGCTCCGGCAGATCCTCAAGTTCATGGCGCGGAAGCGCCCATGGCCCTTGGAATCGAGTCGGAACTACGTCAAGTACTCAGCGGACAAGGCGGTTTCCGTCATCCTGTGGGCCGCAGGCGACGCCGACGACGGAGCCGTGGCGAAGCCCTCGCACCACGAGCTCGTCACCTACGAGCTCTACCTGTTCCTGGGCCTCGTCAACGACTTGAAGCTGTCGGACGCAGAACTGATCGACCTGATCACCGACGTCGAGCGGTTCTCGGCGCACCGCGCGGGACTCCCGTACCCGATGCGCCCCGGCGACCCCGGCAAGGCGGTCCCCGAGGCGGAGGCCGCCGAACGCGGGACCGCCACCGGGCCATGGGACGTCACAGAACTGGCCGAGCCCCGACAGGGCCGGCTGGACCTGGGCGCCCTGCTGGTCCCAGTGGTGGAGGGGATGGAGATCCGGCCCTTCCGACACGGCGGGGTCATCACCTCCGTCGCGCTGGTCGTCGGTGGCATCGAGGTCACGCTCTCGGCGTTCAGCGCAGCCGGCGCTGAGGACCGCTGGGACCGGATCAGGTCCGGTCTGATCCAGAACCCCACGGTGTTGGAACGCGGAAGCCTGTTGGAAGAGGCCTCCGGTCCTGCGGGGCCCGAAGTCTGGCTCCAGTTCCCGTTCGAGGAGGACGGCGTCCGGAAGCTCCATCTCCGGCGCGTGCTGGGGGCTGATGGGCCGGGCTGGTTCTGCAAGGCCGACGTCACTGGGGAGGACGTCTTCTCCCCAGCGAGCCGTGAGCTGGCGGACCGGCTCTTTGCCGAGGTGGTCGTGGTCCTCGGTTCCGATCCCCGCGCACCCCGCACACCCCTGCCCCTGCCCCTGTCCCTACCGGGGTAGTCACCGCCCGATCACGAGGAACCTGGAAGGCGTACACGCCTTGCGCGCCGGGCGCCCAGGAGGCTCGGGTTCAGGTCCTGGTGCGCTCTGAGGCTTGCCGGGGCAGCGTCCGCGACCACGCCCACGCCCGCCGAAGTTCCGTGTAGGGCCGCGCGGGAGGTCCAGCCTCCCGCCTGACAGCGCTGCGGCCTGGCCGAGGACTCGCTCTTCGGCCAGGCCGCAGTGCTGGCGTACTGTCCGGCAATCTGTTGGACCTTTTCTATGAATGAGGTGACATGGCGGATACAGAGACCGAGCAGCCGTCCGAGAAGCCCAGCGGCCTCCGAGCGATCTGGGCCAATACCCTGGAGCCGGCGGCCCCGCTGCCCTGGTACCGCAGGGTGCCCCGCAAGGCGTGGATCGCGGGTGCGGTGGTCGTTTCCCTGTTCACTGCGCTGACCGTGGCCACCGTGACCGGTGCGGGAGCCCCGCCCGCGCACCGGATCGTCCTGGCGGACCGGATCGGCGACGAGCAGCGGATGCCGGACGACGGGGTGGTCGCGGCGGAGCGTGGCCGCCTCCAGAAGAACCTGACCGCGTTGAGCCGCTACCGGGAGGTGTCGGTGGCGGGTTACGGGTCCGCCGGGTCGGACCGCAGCACTCTGCTGGTGGTCGGGATGACCGGGAGCTTCCCCGACGCCCGGGAGGAGTTGGACCGGCAGTTCGGTGCGGTCTGGGGGCCGACGTGTCCAGCGAGACTGGCGAGAGTCTGAAAGGCCGCCAGGACTACCCGGCCGGCCCGCTCGGCGGCGCGCTCGACTGTGCGGTCCTGACAGGGCCCACCGAATCCCGGACCATCTGCATATGGGCGGACGGAACAACGGTCGGTGGCGTCATCGACGGGAAGGGTGACAGCCGCCCGGAGGACCTGGCCCAGCGCACCCTGGAGATCCGCGCGGCCGTCGAAATCGAGGTCCAGGGCTGACAGTGGTGGTTTCTCCACAGGGCCTGACTCTGCGGGGTGCCCGGACTGGTTGCATGACGCAATCCACGCCGCTGGCCGTCGGGGTTCGTCTCCAGGCTGCTGGGGGTCAAGGGGTCGCAGGTTCAAATCCTGTCGTCCCGACCAGCGTTTTCGCAGGTCGGAGGCCGTTTTCGCAGTGATGCGAAAACGGCCTTGATGCGTTTTCGGGGCCGTGTGAGTGCATGGTGATATCGGGGATCTGGGATGGATCTTCTCGCCCTTCGGGCGTAGGCATCAACTTGCCTTCTGTGTCGGGTCCTTGTCCGTGGCGCGTTGTCTGGGGATCCGAGATGCGTGAGTCCCTGGTGTTCTCGGGTGGGGGAGCCGGATGGGGGTGGGCGCCGGCTGGTCGGCGGTGGTGAGGGCGCGATCGATGGTGTCGACGGCGTCGCGGGCGGCCTGGGTGGTGAGGTGGCCGTAGATGTTCGCGGTGATGGACAGGGTGGCGTGCCGCAGGGTCTTGGAGACGCCGGTGAGGGGGACGCCGGCGGTGATCGAGATGGTGGCGGCGAGGTGGCGTAGATCGTGGATGGTGGTGCGGGGGACGCCGAACTCGCGGGGAGAGGGCGACCCATCCCTTGCTGCTGCGGGTCTTCGGTGAAGTGATGATCAGGCGGTTGTTGTCGACGGCGGAGAGCGTGTACCGGATGTAGAGGACGCGTTCGGGTAGGTGCACGTCGTTCCAGTGCAGGGCGAGGGCTTCGCCCTTGCGGATGCCGGTGCCGATGAGGACTTCGATGAGGTCGGCGAAGGCCGGATCGGCGGCCCGGCAGGAGTGCAGGAAGCGGATGGCGTCCTGGACGGTCCAGATCTGCCGTTCTGCTGCGGCGGGTCTCGGGATGACGGTCGGGCGTGCCGGGTTGTAGGGGAGCCGATGGTGGCGGACGGCGTCGCCGGGGGCGCTGGAAAGTGTCGCGAGGCAGCGGTGGACGGTCACCTGGCCGCGGCCGGCGTCGAGTTGGGCGTGGACGAAGGCGGCGATGTGGGAGTGGCCGAGATCGTCGAGCCTGACCTGGCCGAAGGCGGGGATCAGATCGTTGGTGACGTAGTCGCGGTAGCGAACGTAGGTGGTGGGCTTGAGGACGAGCTTCTTGTCCGTGAGCCAGGTGATGCGGTAGTCGGCGATGGTCTGGTTGGGGTCGGCGTTGAAGCCGCCGGCCTGCCCTTCGATCATCCGGCGAAGGGCGGTCCGGGCGGCCTCGGCGGTGGGGTAGCCGCCGCGGCGGACGATGTTGCGGTGCCGGTCGGGGGAGGGGAGGTCGAGGGAGAAGGTCCAGGTGCCGTGATCGGGGTCGGTGGCGAGCTTGGGGCAGCTGGCTCCGAACTGCTTGCCACCCTGGTCGCGGCAGCCGCACCGGCGGAAGACGTGCCCGGTGTGGGCTGCGGAGCGCATGGTGATCGCCACCAAGGAGGTCGTGCAGATTTGCCATGCCCATGCTCTCGTGCTGCGGATCGAGGGTCGAGCAGCGCCGCACTCACCCCGCTCTCACCGGAGAGTCGAAATGTGGCCTGACCTGGGGTGATCCCTTGTCGTGGCGACAAGTGCTTCTATACCTCTGCGTCGTCGATGCTGCAGCGACCCTCCGCCGTGCCGCTACTGCGTCGTGTCGAAGCTGGCGGCGGTCGGGTCGTGGGCAGACGCTTCCGTGGCTCGCCGGATGGAGAGGTGGATGCGGCGGCGTGCGAAGTCGATCTCCTCGATGAGCATGACGCGGACATCGTCACCCTCGCGGATGACCTCCGCAGGTACGGCGACTTCGTGGGCAATGAGTTCCACAAGGTGGACCAAGCCCTCGATGCCCGGTTCGATGCGGACAAAGGCGCCGAAAGGGACGACCTTGGTGACCGTGCCAGGGACGACCTCGCCGACGTGGTGGGTGGCGAAGTAGCGCCGCCATGGGTCTTCCTGGGAGGCCTTGAGCGACAGCGCGACCTGCTCGCGCTCCAGGTCAACGCCGAGGACTTCGAAGCGGATCTCCTGTCCGACCTGCACGATGTCGGTGATGGCCTCGAAGTGTGTCCAGGACAGCTCGGGGACGTTGATGAAGCCCGTCGCTCGGCCGAGATCGTCGTCCAGGTCGACGAAGACACCGAATTGGGGCGTCGCGGCCACCTTCCCGGTGCGGATCTCGCCCCTTCGTATCGTGCGGAGGAAAGCGCGGCGCCGGTCTGCCCGGGTGGGGTTGGTACGCCACTGGGCACGCAGGACGCCGTCCTCGTCGGGCAGGGCCGCGGTCATCAGTGGGTTGCGATCGTCTTCGCTCCGGCCGGGGTGTACATCCGGGGCTTCGACCACGAGTCGCCGATGAGCCCCTACGCCGAGGACGGAGTGTGGCCGGGCGTGGTGGACTCCGTCCCCGAGGAGTTCCGGTCGTGCGTCGAGGAGCCCGCGTTCAACGACGACGGCATTCCGACCGTGACAGCTTGCCTGTGGCGCGGGTCGGCCGACGCGCACTGGCAGACGGGGGAGATCGACTTCCCGGAGGGCCATGCCGACCCCGTCGGGGCGGACTGGCTGTTCCGGCTCCTCGTCGACCGGTCCCCGGAGGCGTACGCGAGCTTCGTCGGGGACTACTACGAGGTACCGGTGGACCTGGATGCCGTCCGGCACGTCTGTGCGCTCCGGCCGCTCGCTGACGACGTGGTCCGTGCCCTCAACGCCGAGCTGACTGTCGCAGACCTGGCCGAGGACATCGCCGAGATCGGCTACCCCACCAGGTAGGAGCCGATTCTCGGGGCATTGAGCGATGCCTGCGGCTGCCTCGCTGCGAAGTGTTGCGCTGTGGCGCGGTGTGGGTTCGGGCCGGCTAGGGGGGTTACTCCCGCGCGAGCTGCGCGAGTGCCACCGCGGCGGCCTCGGTGAGGCGCTCGTCGGCACGCAGTTCCTCGTCCTCGTCTCCGATGTACATCCCGATCCTGGTCCGGCGATGGACGATCGCTTCCAGGGCGGCGACGGCGGGCTGGGCCAGTGTCCCCATCTCGGCGAGCAGCATGCAGGCCGGCACGCCGTACAGATCGTCCGTCAGGTAGGCGGGGAGCGTCTCGAGGAGGAGGTCGACAGCAGCCGAGCCCTGATGGCGCCAAAGCAGGCGCAGGGCGCGTGGATGGATACGGCGTCGGCGTTGCAGCATCGCGTTCAGCCGTGCTGCGTGGCGGTCGGCGAGTCCACCGTGGTCGGTCAGCCACTCCATCAGATCCACGTCCGTCCCCGCGGTCCGTACCGTGATGGGGAGTTGGTCGAGATAGAGCTCGGCGTGCTCGCGGTCGCCGGTGATCGCGGCGAGCGCCAGGACGGCGGAGGCGGGAAACTCCGTCCCGGATACGTGGCGTTCCAGGGCCGGTCCGGCTGCGGCTGCAGCAGGACCGATCGCGGCAAGCGCCGCAACCGCTCGGCGTCGTGCCCAGCTGCGGCAGTTGGTGGGAAGCGAGGCCGGCTCCGAGAGCAGGTCCAGCAGTCTCGGCACGAGAGGGGCGGCGGCCGAGCCCAGGGAGGTGACGACGTTGAATGCCCCGGCCAGGGCGCACCCGCGTCGCGAGCGGGAGTCGTCTGTCGGGCAGCTGTCGGGGGCCGTGGCGAGCGCCTCGTCGGCGGCCGCGATCCACGGGCCGGGGTCCGGGCAGTGGCGGGCGAGTGAGTCCGCGGCCTCGGAGAGGCCTGGGGCGACGGAGGCGTCGCGGACCAGGCCGAGTACCGTCTCGGCGGCCCGTTGGTCACCGATCCGACCGAGCGCGAGTGCGGCCTCGGTCCGGAGAGCCGGGTCGTCCACCAGCGAGGCCAGACGGTCCACGCAGCGGCGGGTGGTTTCCAGACAGGCGGCGACCACCAGGAGCGCCTCCGCACGTACTGCGGTGTGGGCGTCGTCGAGTGCGGCCTCAAGTACCTCGGCCAGATGGTCGGGCGCGGCCCGCCACTGCCGTAGCGCACCGTGGGCCAAATCGAGACCGGCGAGCCGGACGACAGGGGAGCGGTGCGCCAGGAGCCGGGCCGCCCAGGCGTACGCCGCGTGCTCGCGCTCCTGACGCACCATGGCGACGGACCACAGCCAACCTGCGCGCCCCCTCAGCCAGTTGCCGGAGCGGCCCAGACGCGTGCCCGCGATCGGCAGGCACTGCAGCGCGAGTGCCTCCCACGCGGGCCACTGCTCCTCGGGCGCGATACGCAGCGCGGCCAGTGCCGCACGCAGCCGGACCGCCGCGTCCTGGTCGTCGCGCAGGCGCTCGGCGAGTGCCAACCGGCCGGCCGCCGTGATCGGTCTCGTCCAACTGAAAACGGCCTCGACCAGCGCGAGCCGGGCATCAGGGGCGAGGGCATCGGCGGAGTGGGGGTCCTGGGTCAGGGCGCGGGCCTGCTCGAACCGGGCTGCGGCGAGCAGCCACGCTGCGCTGCGCCGTACCTGCGGGTCCGGGTCGTGCAGGCGAAGTAGAGCGTTGTCGGCTGCCGCGTCCCAATCGTCGTTGTCGGAGCACATATCGGTGAGGAGCTGCAGTACCCGTTGCCGTACCTCGGGTACGGGGTGTTCGCACCGGGTGAGAAGGTGCTGGGAGATGGGGCCGTCGCGGTCGGCGCGGTCGGCGTCGAAGATGGCGCTGCGGGCGTCGCCGTAGCCGTGCCCGGTGGGATCGGCCAGAGCCACTGGCAGCCAGGCGTCGAAGGCGTCGGTCGGCGTGGAAGCCGACGGGGTGGGGCTCACCGGGTGGAGAGGGCGCTGCCCTTCAGGTTCGTCATGACGCAGAGAATCCCAGGGGCGTCCTGTCCGGTGCAACCGAAATTCCCGCCCATCCGGCGGTTGGAGAACCTCAGCACACTCCGGTTCGGTGTCCTTCGTCTGTTCGTCGCAGCCATGCGTCGAGAGCGACGAAGTCGGCATCGGTCAGGCCCCGACGCGGATCGACGCGATGGAGCAGAGCATGTCGTCGATGGTGTGCGGCGACCCAGGCGCGATCAGAAGCACCGTGGCGAGGGACATCGGAGGCCCCGAGGGGGCGGGAGAGCCCTTCGATCGGGGTGTGAGGCAAATCACTCGCCAACTCTCGCTTGCGCGTCGCCTCTCACGAGGCTCTCACGGAATGGGTGTCACGAGGCAGCATCAGGCGTCATGCGGGGTGGACGAGATAGGCCCTGACCTGCGCTATTCGGACTGGTGAACATCAGTCGGATGACCGTCGCGCACAGGTCGTCGGACAGGAAGCTGTCCGGGTCCTCGGCATAGTCGGGGTGCCACAGATCCAGTTCCGGGGCGCTGCGACAGGGTCGGCCCGGCATGGCAGCCCTGGCAGCACGAACAGGTGTATTCGTGGGTGGTGGACATGGCCGATGAGCTTATCGACCACCGGTGACATCCCGTTCGGAGCGGATTGTCCACCTGCTGTTCGAGTGCGGGCAACCTTGCACGGCGGTGATCACATTCCTCGGGTCGAGCCCGGGACCGGTCAGATGAGGGAGTCGCGCACGTCGCAGAACCGCTCGAAGGACCATTGCCGTACTACGTCGTAGGCTCGGCTAAGTCCGCGCTCTTCCCCTGGGGGGATGCGCAAGAATGCGTGCATGAGTGGCTGGTCGGCCCGTGGGTCCTCGCGTAGTCCGAGGCCTCGGGCAGCCTCCAGAACGACGTCTGGGTCGGTGTCGTCCAGGAGCAGGGCCAGCGCCTCCCGGATGGTGGGGGTGTCGGCGTTGATGTCGGACAGGGTGGTCGCCGTTGCCCGGCGGACATTGGCGTTCTTGTCGCCGGCGAGGCTGAGGAGTGCGGTGATCGCCTCGGTGTGATCGGCCTGGACCAGTTGGTGCAGCGCGGCGGCGACCGCCCTGCGTATCTCGGCCTCGAGATGACGGGCATGCAGCAGGATCTCCGGAATGGAACGCACCTGGTGGTGGAGCCCAAGGCCAGCAATCACCCGTTCCAGGACAGTCGGATCCTGCTCCTCGACGGCCCGGCGGCGCAGTAGTTCGACGGTCTCGCCTTCCAACCGTATGGCGGTCTCATCCTCGTTGTAGAGCGCGTACATCAGGAGGATCTCAGCCGCGAAGTGACGCTGCCGGGCGTCGGATGAAGACGTCAGCGTCTCGGAGGCAAGATTGAAGGTCTCGTCGTCCACGCGTGCGGCGAGGGCCATCGCCGGGAACCATCGGCCGACGTGATCGGGGTCGTCGAAGGCGAGTCCCCGAGACATCAACTCGGCGAAGGGGACACGGATTCCGTGGGCTTCCTCCAGTTCGGTCAGGATCGCGGCGTGACCGGTCTGGACGGACGCCCAACCGTGCGGGGTGCTGACCCGGATTGCCTCGGCCGATCCGAGGCCCTCGTCCGGTGCCGGCCGTCGTTCGACGGCCACTTCGTCGCTGTCTGTCGCGCCGAGCCGCCTGAGCAGTTCGATGACCGGGTCCACGTCGAGCCAGGCGCGGGCGATGTCGATCACGTGCCGGCCGAGGTCGTCGCAGAGCCAGAGGTGGGGCGAGCGGCTGCGAAGAGTGTGCCAGGCGCCGACGGAGCCTGCGTCCACCGCCAGCATCACCGGTGTGAGGCCGCCCCGAGAACGGCGGTTTGGATCCGCACCGTTGTCGAGCAGGAGTTCGCACATCTCGGTGTCGGCGTTCGCTGCGGCGAGCCCAAGGGCGGTGTTCCCGTCCTTGTCTATCGCATCGGCCAGGGTGCCGGCCTCCAGAAGATGCCTGGCTGTGACCGCATCGCGGCCCCGGACGGCGAGCAGGAAAGCAGCGGGATCATTCGGCATGGCGCCAATTGTGCAGGCGAAGGTCCATAGGGGGCTCCTGGATCGCGCTGCTGAGGGGGCTGACCCCAGGGGCCCTGACCGCTCGATCATTGCCAACCCGAGTGGAATTAGCCCTACAATCACGATGTGGGGTAAATCACTCTCGAACTCCCGCTTGTGCGCTGCCTCTCACGTGCCTCTCGCGTGCCTCTCGCGGATTGGGTGTCACGAGGCCGCATCAGGCGTCATGCGGGTTGGACGAGATGGGCCCTGACCCGTGCGATTCGGACTGGTGAACATCAGTCAGACACTCGTTCGACCGCTGGGGGTCAAGGGGTCGAAGGTTCAAATCCTGTCGTCCCAACTGGAGTTCGCTCCATTGTCGCAGGTCAGAGGCCGTTTTCTCGTTCGCGAGGAAGCGGCCTTCGGCGTGCTCTGGGGCCTGCCTCTCACATTCGTCTCACGGTTTCCACGGTTCGATGATGAGGCGGGGGCTGCTCGGCGCCGTGAGCTGGTGGTTGTATGTGCCCATTCTCCTGCATGTCGGATTTATCGATCGCTGCAACGGGTTAGGTGGTCACTCACTGTGATCGGCGATTCTGGCCAGAGGGTTCGCACTTGACGCATCTGCCATCGATCAAGTGCGCGCCTGCAGGTTCCAGTAGTCGCCCAAGGGGCAGGTGAGCTGGGCGATGATGAGGCAGTCGCAGCCGCCTTCGTCGAAGGTGGGGCATCGCTCCTGGCACGGCGTCAGGTGCCTGTGGCCACGCGATCCGGAGCGCGCGATCACCATGTCGAACGGATACTCGGCTGGGAGATGTCCGGGCCGTATCAGTGCGCCACGAGACGTTCCACGCCCACCGTCGGCCCCAGCTCCGCAGAGTTGGGGCCGACGGTGGCGAGCGGGTCTGGTTCAGTCGGTTTCCGGTGGCCAGGTGAAGCCGAGGGCCTCTGCGGCCTCGCGGCTGCCGCCGGCGAGGCGCGCGTAAGTGGTTGGGCTTGCCGCAGCGAGTTGTCGGAGGACCGCGTTAGCTTGTTCCTCCGGTGGGGTGCCGTTGTCCGGGATGGTCCAGATGAATTGCACCCAAGGGTTCTTGTCGGAGCCGAAGCGCGGCCGCTCCGGATAGGTGAAGCTCAGCTCGACCTGGTCGCGTTGGGCGTAGTGCGTGCCGATCCAGCCCCGCTGGCAGCTCCACTGGGCCAACAGATCAGGCTGTTGGCCCAGTTGTTCCCTGATCAGCCGGGCGAGCGTGCGGGCCGGCCATTCCCAGCTGTGGTCGTTCTCCGCACGGGCGATCTCCGCGTCGTACTGGGCGGCATCGAAGCGGAGATCGGGCAGTTCAGGCAGCGGTGGTTCGGACTTCGGGGCCGGTGGTCGGCGCCAGTTGCGCCACAGCACGGTGTCACGGTCGCGGACGATGGTGACGTACAGCGCGCCGCAGCAGCCCTCGGTGCACCAAGCTTCCGCGAGCTGTACCTCCCTCGGTTCCTCGGCCGCCCGAAGCTGGCCTGTGCCGAGCAGCCGTTCCGGGCTGTGTGCCACGCCGCGGTCGAAGGCTTCGGCGATCACCGGCCTGCCGTCCACGAGGACGCGGGTCTCCACGCCGCCGCGGCCTACGGGATCCAGGACGCATACGTGCACCGCGAGCCGGTCGCGCGGACCGGAGAGCTCGCTCCCGCCGGTGAGCACCTTCTTGGGTATGCGGTCGATCCATGCGGCCCGCCAGCGGGCGCCCGCGTCCTGGGACGTTCGCGCGGCGGTGATCTGTGCTGTCCACCGGGGGTGGCCCAGCAGGGCGCGGAGCCGGTCCAGGGTCTTCTCCCACTCGCCCGGAGGCCAGCCCAGCAGGTTGCTGTGGCCGCTGTCCAGGTCGAGGACGAGCGAGACGAGGAGCGCGTACCGGTCGAGTGACGGGGGCAGCCGGTCGGCCCGGTCGGCCAGCATGCTGTAGACCTGGCGGGCGGCAGAGTACTTCCGGATCGGTGCCCGGTAGTCGTTGGCGCCGGTCATGGCGGCCAGCAGTCGGGCCGCCTGCTCGAGGATGCGCTCATTGTCCGGACTGCGGTCGAGCGCTTCGGCCAGGTGCACTGCTTCGGCGATTTCGCGGGCTTGGGACGGTGCGGTGTGCCACTCGTCCGGAGGGGTGTGCAGCAGCCACTCGCGGGCCTGGGGCTCATCTGCTCGGGCGCACAAGGCGGTTACAGCTTCCGAGCGGCGCCGCGCCGGAAGGCGTTCGGCGAGCCAGATCAGATCAGGGGTTGTGCCCGGCATGGAGGCGAGCGCCGCGATTGCCCTGGAGCTGCAACACATGAGGAGTCCGAGTGTCCGGATCAGCTCGGTATCCGCCGGCCCGCGGGTGATGGCGAGGAGACTGAGCCCGAGCCAGACGGTGCGGCGGTCGGTTCCTGTCCGCAGGAGCGCCGTCCCGATGTCAACGGCCCGGTGCGGGTCCGGTGCGGGCAGGGACTCCAGGACCTGGAAGATCATCCGGTCCGACACGTCCAACTCGCACAACTTCGTCCGGAGAGTGTCGAGAGAACTGTCCGGGTCGGCGAAGAAGGCTTCGAGCAGGCGCCCGAGCCCGGCCCGGCGTTCCTGCCACTCGCCACGCCGGGACCGTGTGCGGGAAGGCTGGTCCGGCTCATCGGGGAACGGACGGCCGCCTTCAGGCAGTGGCCCGTCCGGGGTCTGCTGGAGCAGCCGGGTTGCGTGGTCGTACAGCGACATCCGGGGACCGAGCGCGTTGCGCTCGCTAGTCGCGCTCACCAGCGGGAAGGGGACTCGATTCTGTTCGTCATGCGGCGGATGCTGCCAGCCGCACCCGCTCGACCGCAACCGGATTCCCGCCGCTCGCCGAAGCTCGCCGACTTCGACCGGCCGGCGGCGAGGCTGCATCCTCGGCCCGGATCGCCGACGGCACGGGAGAGCTCGGTGGGCGGTCCGCTGTTGTGGCCTGCCGGCGGGACGGCTCGCCGATCACCGACCCATGGCTTCGAGCTCCGGCGCTCGTTCTCCGGGGCTCGTTCTCCGGGCCCGTCCCACGTGTGGCTGACGCAGGCTCAGGACGCGGCGGAGCCCCGGATCCGGCAAGGGGTGGCCGAATCCGGGGCCCTGATGCGGAGGTGGTCAGGCGATCTGCAGCGCAGTACAGCGGACAGACAGCAGTCGCCGAGTCCACGAACGTCACTCCTTCTCTGAACTACGCGTTGCCCCGGCGGTCACCTGGCGTGTGCCTCGGTGGTACTTGGGGTGTGGGGCTGCCGGGCCAGCCACGTTGAGTACCCTGGCGGCTACTTGAACCGATATACATATTGAGAGGTCGACGCCACGCCCACCGCCAGGTTCTTCTTCGACGCGGGATCAGGCGCCGTCCTGTGGGCGGCCCCGGAGGACTGGGAGGTGTGGGGGCAGCCGGTTGATCTGGACCGACTACCGATCAGTCACGACCTGTGTGACGGCCTGAGCAGGCTGATAGCTCGCTATGACACGTCGTTGAACTGGGATTACCCCCCCGGACCCGGGACCGTGGCGTGAAGCGGAGTGCCACGACTTCAACGAGGCGGTACGCCAAGCGCTCGGCCGCCTTCGCGCCGAACTCGGCCCGGCGTGGCAGATTCACGAGGAGTTCTGCCCACTCCACGAAGACCCGGACCTCGACCGCTACCTGGCCGACCCAGCCGGATTTGTTCGTACCCGACCTCGCCGGAGGCGCGCTCGGGCGAAGCCACGACTACCGTGACCGGGCGGATGCCGGTCACGGCCTGGCAGGCTTCGCCGAGATGCAGGAGGCACTCGGGCCACTGTTGGAGCTCGTGCTCGACCCAGGTGACACCTTCGTCACCCGAGTGACCGCGGAAGCCGTGCTTCGGCGAAAGGACTGGGTCGGGCTGACGATAGTCGCGTCCGCATTGGCAGTCGCTGACTCACGTCACAGCGACTGGATCCACACCGCAACCGTCGACGTATTCAGCATCTTCTCCGACGACCGGGACAGCGCGTTGAAGCTCTGCGAGGAGTTGCCGCAGGACACTGACGACCGCGTCGCCCTGGGAGCTCGCCAGATGCACGAAATTCTGGCCGAGATCGTCCCTGTCCTTCGCCCTGCACAACACGGGTCGAAATCTGCCGTGAGAGCGCAGGTGTTCGACAGTAAGGGCCACCTCATCGCGGACCACGTCGGCAAACCATCGGGTGCCTCACCGGCGGCACTTGTCACCAGGACAGTGCTGATGCGGCCGGAGGAGAGTCAGGGCGTCGCGACGGTGCTTGTGCGGGCCGTAGTCTGGTCGAAGGTGGGGACTCCGACGAACACGGGAGAGTCCCTGCGCTCGCGTAGGGCGTCGAGTTGGGAGATCTTCTCCTCGGCTGCGGCGAGGCTGACGGACAGTCCCTCGACCTCGCCGAGCCAGCCTTCTCGTTCTGCTTCGGCAATCCGGTCTGCGAGGTTGTCGTGGATCTCGATGAGTCGCGGCCGTTCTGCCGGGGAGACGATGAGGACGGGGCATCGGACACGGGCTTCTCTGAAGTAAGTTCTGCGGCCGAGGCCCGGACAAGATCGACCCCCGGTGAAGCCGGGGTCGATGCATTTCAGGGGTGCTTTCGCGGCCGCGTCCCGGCCCCCGCAACAGAGCCCGTCGTCAAGGCGAAGGCACTCTCGCGGTGAGCGTCGGCTGCCGCCTGAGCTTGCCGGCTCCCGACGGACTTGCCCTGGACGGGTCGGGGCCGAACACCCCAGGCGTGGCTGAGCGGGTGACCGGCAGCAGTCCGGGGCCGGCCTCGGTGTCGGGAGCCGGGCTCTTCAGGGCGGGGTGGGCGGCGGACGGATCGGAGACGGCCGGCCAGTAATGGCCGTCGGCGACCTCCAAGGTTCGTCCGACGGCAGATCGGGCAACCGCGGATGACCGCTGTTCCATGCTGGACGCCCGCCCTGTGTGCCGCGGTGGCCCCGCGCTTCCTGCTCTGCCTCGATGCCGGTAGGGCGCACCTCGCAGGCGCAGCGGTCCAACCCGGCCCGCTGAGGCACCGCCAGGCCGGGTCAGTGGCCTTCCTTACAGCCGGTCGTAGACGGCGGAAAGTCGCTGCAGTACCTCGGCAGCCCGGTCGAGGGCGGTCTCGTCGTAGTCGCCCAGGTCGGTGTGCAGGGCGTCGGCCAGTGCCTGCTGCCGCTGGTCGTGCCGGGCCCGGCCGGCGTTGGTGAGGGCGACCAAGACGGAGCGCTTGTCCTCGGGTTGGCGGGTGCGGGTGACATAGCCGGCCGTGACTAGGCCGTTCACTAGTTGGGTGGTGGCGGCGCCGGTGGTCTCGGTGCCGGCGGCCAGCTGGCTGATGGTGAGGGGGCCCTGTTCGGCCAGGGTGCGCAGGGCCCGGGCGTGGGTGAGGGAGAGGGCGCCGGGAGTCCGGGTGGCGCGTCCGCGCAGCCGGGCGTCGGCGGCGCTGAGGCGGTAGGCGGCGCGGGCCAGGCGGTCGAGCGCCAGAGTGCGGTCGGGGGTGGGTGGCGGCTCGGCCACGGTCGGTCCTCCTCGGCGGTTTCGGGTTGACATCAGCGTAGCCTCAGTACTTAATGACTAAGTACTTATTCATTAAGTACTTAGTTTGCAGGTTCTCGGAAGGAGACCCCCATGACCATTCGTTCGACCGGTCAGAGCTGGGCCCTGGACATCGCACTCGCCCAGGGCGGCTTCGACGCGCTGCACCCCGAGGCCGTCGGGACCATGGAACAACTCGGCCATGACCACACCGACTTCGCCAAGGTCTTCGCACTGGTGCGAAGTGGCGCGATGCTGCCCAAGGCGTGGGCGACGGTGGCCGGTCAGGCCGAGGAGCGCGCCGCCCACCACGAGTGCGGAGGGTTCGCGCAGACCGCCGCCGACCTCTACGGCCGGGCGGCGGTCATGTGGGGCCGGGCGCAGTACTCGCTCTTCGACGCGGCCGACCCGCGCAAGGCCGCCATGCGCGAGCGCGCCGACCACTGCGTGGAGCGCCTGGGTGCGCTGCGCGGAGGCCGAGTGCGGCGGGTGGTGCTGGACTTCGAGGGCTCGCGGATCTTCGCCCTGCTGCACCTGCCGGCCGGGCGGGTCGAGAACGCGCCGGCCGTCATCCTCGGCCCGGGGATGGACATGATCAAGGAGGACTACATCTGGGCGGCCGAGCGCTACTACACCTCGCGCGGGATGGTCGCGCTGTCCATCGAGGGGCCGGGCCAGGGCGAGAGCCGCGCCGGCGGGCTGACCGTCGACCTCGCCAACTACGAGCGGGCGATCGGCCGTTACCTCGACTACCTGGCCGCGCTCCCGGAGGTCGACGCCGGCCGGATCGGCATGTTCGGCATCTCGATGAGCGGCTACTGGGGCTCCCGGGCGGCTGCCACCGACCGCCGCCTGGCCGCGCTCGCCGCGTTCGAGGCCGTCACGGGGGACTTCACGACGATCTTCGAGCGCGCCCAGCCGACCTTCAAGAACAACTACATGTACATGGCCGGGTACACCGACGAGGAGGCCTTCGACCGCGACCTGGCCCACCGGATGCCGCTCGCCGACCTGGTGGCCGACATCACCTGCCCGGTGCTTTACGGGATCGGCGAGTTCGACGAGCTCACCGACCTCGGTCAGGCGCTGGAGAGCTTCGAGCGCATCCGGGCACCGAAGGAACTGCGGGTCTATGAGGACGAGTTCCACCCGCTTGGGGGAGTTGCAGCCGAGGTGTTCCGGTTCGGGGCGGAGTGGCTGGAGCGGGCCCTCGCCGGCGAGTTCGCCGACTCCGGCCGGGATGTGCGTCACTACGTCCACCGCAACGGCCGCACCACCGACGGCAGCGCCGACCCCGCCTGGTGGCTCTCCGCTGCCCCCACCCGGCTCACCGAGGCCCGGCGGGCCTGAGCCGGACGGCGCCCGCGACGAGCGCCGCCGCGCCGGGGGGTGCTGGTCTCAGACGGGCACCAGCACCCCCCGGCCGGTAACCACTTCCCTTCCCCCCATGCGCCACACCGGCATCAGTACCGCCCTCACCGACCTGCTCCTCACGCCGGGACTTGACCTCCATGAGGCCGCCGACCGGCACTTCGCCCCCGACTACCGCCGGCGCACCGACGGCCGGTGGAGCGACCGCCGGGAGTTCCTGGCCCACATCGCCCACCTGCGCACGGTCGCGGCCCGCGGCTCGATCGCCGTCCACGACGAACTCGTCGACGGCGACCGCTACGCCGACCGCCACACGGTGGCCGTCGCCAAGACCGACGGCTCCACCGTTCGCATGGAGGTCTACCTGTTCGCCGAGTTCGTCAGACGGCCGCTTCCGTCTGGTCGAGGAGGCCACCCTCATGCTCGAAGGCGCCGAGTACGACCGGAACATCGGCAGCGCCGCTGATCCGGTAAAGGCGCCTGCTGCGAGGGCGGGGCTCGGGCTACTGCGCTCAACAGGATGGACGTTGATATCCAGCGCGCCAAGTTCACCGCCGTGGACACCCCCGCGGCGGGTCTGGTGGCGGTTGGCACGGCATGAGGTCCCGGCGTACTTGCCCTGCCGGCGCCGCGCCGCAGCTGGCGGCGGCCGCCAGTGCCAGGACGGTCGCGCCGACCGCTGCTGAGGCGGCCGGTCGGCGGCGCCGCCGACCGGTTCGTCGGGGGCGGGGATGCACGGGGTCCATACCTTTCTTCGTGGGTTGATTCGGGTCATTTGCCGGGCGGTGGACCACATCGAGCGGATCAGTCAAAGGTCCAGGGGTGGGTTGGCACCGTCCTTGAACTCCACGGTGGTGAACTCCAGGCTCGTGGTGCCGATGTTCTCCAGGTCGTGCAGGAGGTACCGGCCGGGCCCGAAGGTGTAGTGGCGGGTCTCGCCCGGGGCGTAGTCCACGATGCGGGTGGTGCCGTCGTAGGTGTGCTGGCGGCTGCGGCCCGCCGTGTGGGCCGTCCAAAAGTAGTCCAGGACGTGGCGGTGGGCGGTCACCCGCTCGCCGGGTGCGAGCCGGATGCTCCACACCCGCACGCGTGCCGTCTCGCTGAGCAGTTGCCCGCCGACTCGGCCGTTGTTCGCATTCTGCTCGAACTCCTGGCGCAGCGCGGGTGTCCAGCCCTGGAAGCCGTCGGCGACCAGGGTGCCGGCGAGTGGGAGGTCGGGCATGTCGTCAGTGTTCATCGGGGAGTGGTTGCCTTTCGGGCGAGGTCGTACGGAATGACGGGCGTCAGCTGTTGATGCCCAGCTGGGTCAGCAACCTCTCGTTGTCCTCGATGTGCCAGTCCTCGATGATCTTGTCGGTGCCGACGTGCTGGATGTCGATGGCGTTGAAGTCGACGCTCTGGCCCTTGCCCTGGAGGCCGTTGAAGGTGCCGGTGAAGTGGCCGCGGAAGATCAGCCGAGCGGTGATCTTGTCGCCGGTGACCAGCACGTCGGACAGCTCGCAGGTCAGGTCCGGCACGGCGGTGCGGAAGTTTTTCGAGGCGAAGGCCGGGCCGGTGGGGCCCTGCGGTCGGCCGGTCGGCAGCGTGTTGTCCTTGAACTGCGGGCTGACCGCCGCGTCCAGGTACTTCTGCTGCCCGGTGTTCCAGAACGTGTACAACTGCTGGGCCAGGTGGACCTCCTGGGCTGCGCGCCGCGCGCCGATCGAGCGGTCCACGGTGAGCGCCTCCGGCTGGACCAGATCGGGCGAGCGGTCGATGAGGCGCTGCGGCCAGGCGCGCGGGGACTGGTGGTGCCGGTTGTCGTGGGCGTGGGCGGACATGGCGGTGCCGCCCGCCAGGCTTGCCACCGCCGCGGTGATGGCGGCGGCGCGGATCAGGGTGCGTGAACGCATGAGTGTGACTCCTCGAATCAGCCAGGCACGCTGCCGGTTTCGGGCGTGCCGGGGGTGGCCGGCCGGTCGTTTCCGACCGGGCCGGACCGCGCGGACGAAGTGGTCGACCGCCGCCTCGGGCGCTGGGCCGAACCGGGAGCCGAAGCGGCGGTCCGGAGGTCAGGCGAGGCGGCCGCCGCCGTCGACGTGCAGCACGGTGCCGGTGACGTACGGGTTGTCGATGGCGTAGAACACGGCCTTGACCAGGTCTTCCGGGCTGCCGACCCGGCGGGCCGGATTGCGTTCGGCCACCCCGCGCAGGAACGCCTCCTTGTCGGCGCCCAGGCCGTCCCAGGAGCCGGTGTCGACGATGCCGGGGGAGACCGCGTTGACCCGGACCGGGGCGATTTCCACCGCCAGCGCCTGCACCAGGAAGGCCAGCGCACCGTTGGTGGTGGCCATCACCGTGCGCGCCTGTGCCGGGCGCCAGGCGGCCACACCGGAGAAGAAGGTGAACGAGCCGCGCTCGGACACCTGCCCGGCCAGGTGCTTGGCCAGCAGCATCGGGCCGATCACCTTGGCGGCGAACGCGCGCTGCACGTCGGCGAGTTCGAGGTCCTTCAGCGGGCCGTTGGCGGGCATCGCGGCGGTCGAGACCAGGTGGTCGAACCGGCCGACCGACCCGGCGAAGCCGGCGATCGACCGTTCGTCGGCGAGATCGAGTGCGATCACCTCGGACGGCCCGGACAACTCGCCGGCCGTCCACTCCAGCTTGCGCGGATCCGGGCCGGCCAGCACGACGGTTGCACCGGCAGCCGAAGCGGCCCTGGCGAGGGCCCGTCCGGTGCGCGAACCCGCACCCACTACAACGAGCCGCTGCCCCTGGAGAGGCGTGTCAACGGACATGGGAGTACTCCTTCGAGTCATCGGGGATCCGGCCGCCCGCTGCTTCCCCGCGGCGGCCACACCACGACCCTCTCCCAGCCTGCTGTGATGAGTCCAAGGCTTGTTTTCTACCTCAGCGATAAAATCCACTCATGGCGACACCGACGCTCAGGCAGCTCGAGTACCTGACCACCGTGGTCGACACCGGCTCGTTCACCCGTGCGGCCGAGCAGTTGCACGTCACCCAGCCCGCGCTCTCCCATCAGATACGGGCCCTGGAGAGCGCGGTCGGCGGCCCGCTGCTCGAACGGCTTCCGCGCTCGGTGCGGCTCACCCCGATGGGTCGGGCGGTGCTGCCGCACGCCCGCGCCGCGCTGGCCGAGGCCGAGCGCCTGCGGCTGGTGGCCCGGCGCACAGCGGGCCTGGAGGAGGGCGAGCTGGAGGTCGCCGCCATCTACTCGGTCAGTCTCGGCATCCTGCCGCCCGTGCTGCGGCTCTGGCGCCACCAGCACCCCGGCGTGCGGATCCGGCTGCGCGAGTACCCGCACGCCGACCGGCTCCAGGACGCCATGACCGCAGGCCGCGCCGACCTCGCAGTCGGCCCCGCGCCCGCCGGTTGGGAGGGGCCGATCCGCGAGCTCGGCGTCGAGGAGTTCACGATCGTCCTGCCCGCCGACGACCCGCTGGCCGACAACCCCACCGCCACGGTCGCACTCACCGATCTCGCCGACCGCGCCTGGGTCCACTACGCCCCCGACAACGGCCTCGCCGACCTGCTCGACCACGCCTGCGCCCAGGCGGGCTTCCACCCCCAGACGGCGATCCGCGCCGAACAGACCTCCGCCGCACCCCTGCTCGCCGCCGCCGGGCTCGGCCCGGCCCTGGTGCCGGCCAACATCATCCCGCCGCAATTCGACGGCCTCCTGCTCCGCCCCGACCCTCCGATCCGCCGCACCCTCACCGCCTACACCCGCACCCGCCCCGACCCCCTCACCGTGGCCTTCGCCGACCTCCTCGCCCAACAGGCCCGCGTCAATCCGGCCGCCCTCTCCGCGGCCGCCACGCTCCCCGACCGGACAGATGTCCCCGCGCGCGGGCAGAACCGCACACCGCACGCCCGATCGTCGGAGACCTGACGGACCCCACGATTGCCGACCCGCTCCCTGGGCTCCGAACGGACTGGCGGGGCTGGACCCACCGGTTCGACGGTCGGGACCTGGCGGACCGGCCAAGCCGCCGATCGTGTGGGCTTGGACGGCGCTCGTCACGCCTCACACGACAACACGGGATGGCCGACACGTGCTCTTTACGCGGTGCACGCGCCTCATCCAGCTGAACTTCAGCATGATGGCGGTGCGCCGGATCGGAGGGAACTCCCAGTCCGCGAAGGGGAACGAGCGCACCAACGAGCGCCTGGACGAGGTGTGCGGCGGGCGCTGGTGGCGGGACTTCTTCGCCGACGGCTACACCCGGGACGCGGACGACAAGGTCGCCGCCGAGTACAGCAGGCTCCTCGGCGATCGGACCGGCATGAGTACGGTCTCGGTGCCCGTCACCAAGGCGCCGGGCCAGAAGGCCGTCTACAACCTGGTCTTCGGGACACGCAGCAACCACGGCCTGTGGGCCTTCGGCGATGCGCACGCCCGAGCCCGCGACACGTGGTGGGAGGGGCTCGAACTGACCGAGGAGGCAGAGGACAACGCACTGTTCGCGATGGCGACCCGGCAGCGTCCCGATCCTGACCACGTCCGGGCCCGGGCCGTACCGGCCATGGCCGCCACTCTGGCCGAACTGCTGAGGTCCGGGCGCCCGTTCAAGCTGGTCGACTGCACGCTGCAGGTGTTCGGGGAGCACTACGGCCAGGTCCCCGAGACCGTCGCCCGCCAGGCGGTCAAGCACCTGCACGGAGCGGCCGGAACGCCCAGTGAGGGCAAGGGATCCCCGGTTCACAAGCTGGAAGCGCCCGCCGGTCAGACCGTGACGGGCAAGGGCATTTGGTACCAGGTCCGTCCAGCAGCCGCCCGCCGGCCTTGGGAGTGCGACCTCCCCACTGCTTGAAGAAGAACGCCACGTTCTCCTCCTGGCAGGCGTCGCGCACCTGCCTGACCCAGGACGCCTCCATCGGCCGGTGGCCGGGGCCCGACTCGCCGCCAGCGATCACCCAGTGGATGCCGTCCAGGTCGAGCCCGTCGAGCGGACCGGCCACTCGGTCAGGTAGTCGGCGACGGTCAGGGTCTCGTCCAGTGCGATGCCGGTGCGCTCGGCCGCCAGGAAGTGGTGCAGGGCGGTGAGGGCCGTGTTCTCGTCGGGGAAGCCGCTGCGTCGGCGGGTCTCGCGCTTGCCGGAGGTGGCGGGTAGGTCGACGGCGTAGGCCCAACGGCCGTGGTCGGACTGAGTGTTCAGCATCGGTCAGGCTCACGGGAATCGACTCATTGTGCGATCGGGCTGGCGTTCAGCATCACGGAGCGGCGCCCTGGCGCGGCAGAGGGCGGGTCAAGGCGCGGCGGAGGCGCGCATGCGACAGATGTACGCCCACATGTACCGGCTCGGCGGGCAGGAGGCGCGTGCCGCGGATCTCTACCGCGAGCTGGCCCTGGACCTGCTGGACTGGCGCGGGGACGGCGATCCGGAGACCGAAGAGGCGGTCTCGAACGCCGATGCCTGCTGGCGGGCCGTCACCGACGCGGTGGCCGCCCGCGCGATGGCGCCGGCTGTCCTCGCCCTGAGGGTCAAGGTCCCTGGGCCGCAGGGCCGTTGGCTGGTCGCAGCGCGGCGCCACGCGGAACGGCTGGACGAGCTGCCGGAGTCGGTCCGCCCCGCACTGTCGGCCGGACTGGCCGAGCCGGCCACGGCCGAGCGCCCGCCGGCCCGGCCTCGCGCGTCCCGGCGGCAGCTCGTCACGGTGCCGCGCAGGCCAGCCTCGCGGCCGGCCCCGGACACGGGCAACTCGCTGGCGAAGCAGCCTGGTTACGACGCGATCGGCTCGGGCCGGTAGGCCTGGTCGATGTTGTCCTCGACCCAGTTGCGCAGGTGGTTGAGCGGGGCGGCGGCGCTCTGGCCGAGCGGGGTGAGGGAGTATTCGACGTGCAGGGGGACGGCGGGGTAGACGGTGCGGTCGAGGATGCCGAAGTCCTCCAGGCGGCGCAGAGTCTGGGTGAGGACCTTGGGGCTGACGCCCTGGAGCTTGCGCTGGAGTTCGCCGAAGCGCTGGGGGCCGTCTTCGAGGGCGCCGATGGCGAGGGCGGACCACTTGTTGGCGAGCAGGTCGAGCAGGGCGCGGCAGGGGCACTGGGCGGCGTAGACGTCGTGGTGCGCGTGCTGGCCGCTGGGGCAGGTGGTCGTCATGCTCACTCTCCTCACCAGGTCACTTCCCAATGGGAAGTAGTGGACCTTGAAGGTAACTATACCCACAGGGATAGCGTCGTCGACGTCAAGCGGGAGGCCGCCAAGGGTCCCTCCGCGGAGCACTCTTTCAGGAGATGACGCATGTCCGCAGACACGATGCGCGCGGTGGTCCAGGACGGTTTCGGCGGCCCGGAGGTGCTGCGGGTCGAGCGGGTGCCGCGCCCGGTGCCGCTGCCGACCGAAGTGCTGGTCCGCGTGCACGCGGCGGGGATCAACCCGGTGGACTGGAAGACCCGCGGTGGCACTGGTATGGCGGGCCTGCTGGGTGAGCCGCCGTTCACTCTCGGCTGGGACGTCTCCGGCGTGGTGGAGGAGGTCGGCTTCGGCGTGACCACCCTCAAGGTCGGCGACGAGGTGTACGGCATGCCGTGGTTCCCCCGCGTCGCGAACGCCTACGCCGAGTACGTGGCCGCCCCGGCCCGCCAGTGGGCGCGCAAGCCGGCCAGCATCGACCACGTGCACGCGGCCGCCGTGCCGCTGGCGGCGCTGACCGCCTGGCAGGCCGTGGTCGACACCGCCCACGTTCAGGCCGGCCAGCGCGTCCTGATCACGGCCGCCGCCGGCGGGGTCGGCCACTTCGCCGTCCAGTTCGCCCACCACCTCGGTGCCCACGTGATCGGTACCGCCGGCGCCGCCCGCCACCCCTGGCTCAAGGAACTCGGCGCGGACGAGACCATCGACTACAACGCCACCCGCTTCGAGGACGCCACCGCCGACGTCGATGTCGTCATCGACCTGGTGGGCAACGTCCACGACGAGACCAGCACCCGCTCGCTGAAGGTCCTGCGCCCCGGCGGCCTGCTGGTCGCCATCCCGGCCGGCGTCTCCCCGGAGCTGGCCCAGGCCGCCGAGGCGGCCGGTGTCCGGGTCACCCCGTTCCTGGTCGAGCCGGACGGCGCCGCGCTGACGGCGATCGCCGGGCTGATCGACGCCGGCCAGGTCGCCGTCGAGGTGGAGGAGACCTTCCCGCTCGAGCAGGCCGGCGCGGCCCACGCCCGCGGCGAGGCCGGTCGCACCCGCGGCAAGCTCGTCCTGACCATCACCAACTGACCATCATCACAAGCAATTTGGAGTAAAGGCGTGTACTACGAGATCCGCCGCTACCAGGCCCAGCCCGGACGTCGCGACGAGTGGGTGCGCTACATGGAGGACGTGGTCATCCCGTTCCAGGCCTCGCTGGGCATGGACGTGACCGCCTCCTTCGTCGACGCCGAGGACGAGGACGGCTATGTGTGGATCCGCCGCTTCGAGGACGAGGCGCAGAGCGAGGTCCTCTATGCGGCGGTCTACCAGCACGACCGCTGGAAGAACGAGATCGGCCCGGTCGTCCACGGCCTGCTGATCCCCGAGAAGTCCGTCGTCACCCGCGTCATCCCCACCCCCGCTTCGCCCCTCCGCTAGCCCGCGACACCTGCAGGCCGGCGCTCCAGGCCGGTCCCCGCGCAACCCGCGCGAGGACCGGCCTCGCCGTTTGCGGCCTCTCGGCCCTCTGTCCGGCCGCGGAATGCGTTACATGACGACCGCTCGGGCCTGGTGCGCACACTGGCGCCAATGAGGCGATTAAGTTGTCAGCAATTAACTTGCGCACAAGTAAAGTGTGTCATAGTCTACTTCCCGAAGGCCCGCCCGAACGTGGCAGACCCATCAATCCCCTTTTCCTGAAGGAGAGTTCGCCATGTCGCAGGACACGCCGATCGTGCCGGTACTGGAGCCCGCGGCCCAGGAGTTCGCGGAGGCCACGGCCAACCCGCCGTACCTGTTCGACCTCGGTCCCGTCGAGGGCCGCAAGGTCGTCGACGAGGTCCAGTCCGGGGAGATCGCCAAGCCGGCCGTGGACGAGGAGTGGATCACCGTGAGCGGTGGCCCGACCGGCTCGGTCCGGGCCCGGATCGTCAAGCCCGCCGGCGCCACCGGCAGTCTGCCGGTGATCATCTACATCCACGGCGCCGGCTGGGTCTTCGGCAACGCCCACACCCACGACCGGCTGGTGCGTGAACTGGCCGTCGGCGCGCAGGCGGCCGTGGTCTTCCCCGAGTACGACCTGTCGCCCGAGGTCCGCTACCCCGTGGCGATCGAGCAGAACTACACGGTGGCCCGCTGGGTGGTCACCGACGGCGCCAGGCTGGGTCTGGACGCCTCCCGCATCGCCGTCGCCGGCGACTCGGTGGGTGGCAACATGGCCGCCGCCCTGACCCTGATGGCCAAGGAGCGCGGCGACCTCCCGCTGGTGCAGCAGGTGCTCTTCTACCCGGTCACCGACGCGGCCTTCGGGACCAGTTCCTACCACCAGTTCGCCACCGGCTACTTCCTGCGCCGCGACGCGATGCACTGGTTCTGGGACCAGTACACCACCGACGCCGCCCAGCGGGCCGAGATCACCGCCTCCCCGCTGCGTGCGACCGTGGAGCAGCTGAAGGACCTGCCGCCGGCGCTGGTCATCACCGCCGAGGCCGACGTACTGCGCGACGAGGGCGAGGCGTACGCCAACAAGCTCCGCCAGGCCGGCGTCCCGGTGATCGCCACCCGCTACCGGGGCATCATCCACGACTTCGTGATGCTCAACGCCCTGCGCGGCACCCAGGCTGCCGACGCCGCCATCACCCAGGCCGCCACCGTCCTGCGCTTGGCGCTGCACACCGCCTGACTGTCCGTCACATCCCAGGCCGCCGCCCACCACCATCGAAAGAGCAGGTCATGTCCTCCTCCCGCACTCCCCGCAGTCGCCGCACCGCCGCGCTGGCCGTCGCGGTCCCTGTCGCCCTCGGCGCGGTCGCCTTCACCGCGGTCGCGGGCACCGGGCCGGCCCAGGCCACCTCGGGCTCCCATGCCCCCCTGGTCCTGGAGCGCGACGCCCAGACCTTCGCCGACGCGGCCGCCAAGAACCCGCCCATCTACACCCTCAGCTACGCCGACGCCCGCAAGGCCCTGGACAACGTGCAGTCCGGGCCCACGGACCTGCTCCCGGCCGACATCAGCCACCGGACGCTGCCGGTGGGCCCGACCGGTTCGGTGGACATCCGGATCGTCCGCCCCCAGGGCGTCACCGGCAATCTCCCCGTGATCATGTACTTCCACGGCGGCGGCTGGGTCCTGGGAGACGAGGGCACCCATGACCGGCTGGTGCGTCAGATCGCCAACGGCGCCAAGGCCGCGGTGGTCTTCGTCGACTACGCCCGCGCGCCCGAGGCCCGCTTCCCGATCGCCATCGAGCAGGCCTACGCCGCTACCACCTGGGTGGCCCAGCACGGCGGCGAGATCAACGTCGACAGCTCCAGGATCGCGGTGGCCGGCGACTCGGTCGGTGGCAACATGACCGCCGCCGTCACCCTGATGGCCAAGGAGCGCGGCGGCCCGGCCCTGCGCGACCAGGTCCTCTTCTACCCGGTCACCGACGCGAGCTTCAACGACGGTTCCTACCGGGAGTTCGGCAACGGCCCCTGGCTCACCCGCAAGGCCATGGAGTGGTTCTGGGACGCCTACGCGCCGGACAAGAAGGTCCGCAACCAGATCCTTGCCTCGCCGCTGCGGGCCGGCCTCGACCAGCTGAAGGGCCTGCCCAAGGCCCTGGTGATCACGGACGAGGGTGACGTGCTGCGCGACGAGGGCGAGGCCTACGCCAACAAGCTCCGTGCCGCCGGCAACGACGTCACCGCGGTCCGCTACACCGGCATCATCCACGACTTCGTGATGCTCAACGCGCTGAGCAGCACCAATGCCGACAAGGCCGCGGTCGACCAGGCCACCAAGTACCTCTACACCGATCTGCACAACGGCTCCTGAACCGGCAGTCCGGGCCGGCCCCCGTCGCGGGGGCCGGCCCGCCGTATTACCTCGTGCACAAGCAACGATGACGCTTGGGAATCGTGAGCCCCTCGGAGTACAGTCAGACATGACCAGTCACGGCCTCGGCCAGCAGCCCGACCAGCACTTCACCCTGCTGCTCGACGACCAGATGTGCTTCGCCCTCTACGCCGCCTCCCGGGCGGTCACCGGGCTCTACCGGCCGCTGCTGGAGGACCTCGGACTGACCTACCCCCAGTACCTGGTGATGCTGACGCTCTGGGGCCGCGACGCCATCCCGGTCAAGGACCTCGGCTCAGCCCTCCACCTCGACTACGGCACCCTGACCCCGCTGCTGAAGCGCCTGGAGACGGCGGGCCTGCTGCGCCGCGAACGCCGCCCCGACGACGAGCGCGCCGTCATCATCACCCTCACCGAGGAAGGCGCAGTCCTGCGCGAGCGCGCCCGCGCCATCCCCGCCGCGATCGGCGATGCCATGAGCCTGGACCCTGAGGAGTTCGAGCGCACCCGCGCGACCCTACGCCGCCTGACCGACAACGTCACCCGCCACACCGCCACCGTGGCTCGCTGAACCGACGCGCGCCCACCGTCGTAGTGCAGGGGTCCACGGAAGCGGGGAGCGGCGGATGAGCGAGCAGTGCGAGACCACCCGGGCCGGTGATCCGGGCCTGGGGGAGCAGCCCGGGTCCATGCTCGCCCGGCTCGTCGAGGACCCGGCGCGGTTCCTGGTGCGCTGGCCCGCCGGGCCGGCCGTCCACCGGCGCGACACCGCCGACCTCGCCGAGCTGCTCGATCGCGACGGCGCCCGGCGCATGCTGACCGACCCGGCACACCGGCCGAAGAACCTGGGCATGGTCCACCAGGGAGCCTCCACCCTCGACGTGCCGCCCTCCGTCGACCATCCGACGCACACCCTGGTCCTCAACGGCCCCCATCTCACCTGGCCGCCGCTCCGCCGGGCCGCCCAGCTCCTGTCCGCCGAGCTCGGCCACCGCGTCACCGCGAACGCCTACCTCACCCCGCCGGGCTCCACCGGCTTCGGGCCGCACTGGGACAGCCATCACGTCATGCTCGTCCAGGTGGAGGGCGCGAAGACCTGGCAGCTGCACCCGCCGGTCTTCGTCGACCCGCTGGACCGCCACATCTGGACCGAGATCGGCTTCACTCCCGAGCAGCTTGCGCAGGTCCACCGCGACGCCGAGAGCGTCACGCTGACGGCCGGGTAGGTGCTCTTCCTGTCTCGCGGTTGGATCCACTTCGGCCACACCACCGTGGGGTACGGCAACCGCTGCGTCGTCGACCAGGCCATGACGGCGGCCGGGCTGGAGCGCCGCGTGGCGGTCGAGGTGTCCGACATCGCGACCGCCGCGGACTACGTGCGGCACGGCCTCGGCGTGTCACTGATGCCGGCGTTCGCGGCACCCGCCGACCATCCGAGGCTGCGGGTCCGCCCGCTCGCCGGCAGTCCGCTGCTGTGGACCCTGGAGGTCGCCACGGTGACGGCACGCCGCCCGAGTGCTGCGCTGCGCGCTCTGCTCGCCCTCGTCGATCAGCATGTCCACGCGCCCGCCGAGGCCGCGACGCCGACTCTGACGGCCGGTCGTCGGCCGGTCGGCTGCGCGATCTGACAGCGGTCGGCGAGCTGCCGGTCGGCTGTCAGACCACGCTGACGTCGACACTTCCCATGGGGAAGTACCTGCCCTTGCGGGTAACCACCCCCTCGCGATTACGGTCGCAACCACGAGGGGACGAGCCCAGCGGATCGGGTCCCCGTGTTCCCGCACTGACGGCGGACCTCCCGACACCTCGTCACCAGCCGTCGCGATCAGGCACTACAGCACCGAGAAGGCAGCGATGACCAACGCATCCCTCATCAAGTCCACCTCCGCCGCCTCCGTGACCCTTGAGGCCGCCAACGCCCTCATCGAAGCGGTGAAGACCGCCGCCGCGGAGATCGGGTTCGAGC
Organism: Kitasatospora sp. NPDC101155; assembly: GCF_044768305.1. Classification (NCBI taxonomy): domain Bacteria; kingdom Bacillati; phylum Actinomycetota; class Actinomycetes; order Kitasatosporales; family Streptomycetaceae; genus Kitasatospora; species Kitasatospora sp. NPDC101155. Next base: position 123,261 of record NZ_JBIWPN010000015.1, read on the forward strand.
CCTCCGTGGCCGTCACCGACGCCGGCGGTCACCTGAAGGCGTTCCAGCGCACCGACGCCACCCCGTTCCTCGCGGCCGAGGTCGCCCTCGACAAGGCGTGGACGTCGGCCTCCTTCGGCTACCCCACCCACGTCTGGAACAACTACCTGGCCGACCCGAAGGTCGCGCCCCTCGCCCAGCACCCCCGGCTGATGGCCGTCGGCGGCGGCTACCCGATCCTGCTGGACGGCAAGCTCATCGGCGGCCTCGGCATCTCCGGCGGCAGCTACGAGCAGGACCAGCAGGCCGCCGAGGCGGCCCTCAAGTCGCTCGGCTTCGAGCTCCCCGCCTGACGGAGGCCCCGTCGGTGGCCCCCGGCCGCGCGTCCCGTCCGACGCGCGGCCGGGGCCACCGAAACCCCTGCCGCCTTCGCCACCGCCTGGGACGGACACCATTGGATGTCCACCGTGTCGGCCTGGGCGACCGCGAAGGCGATCGTTTTCGCGACGGCCTCCGGGCGGATCGCGGACTTCTCCTTCGCGGCTGCGAGTCCCGCACGTACGCGATCGTCCGGAACGGAGTCGATGAAGTCGGTCCGGACGAAGCCGGGTGAGACCACGGTGACCCGCACCCTGTCCCCGGCCTCCCGACGGAGGCCTTCGGAGCGGGTGCGCGCGGCGTTCCTGGTCGCGGCGTAGACCGCCTGGTTGGGCACGATCTGCAGGCCCGCAGTGGAGACGACGTTGACGAAGTGCCGCCACCTTGCGCACGGAAGACCGGCAGAGCGGCGGCGATGCCGTACAGCACGCCCTTGATGTTGACGTCGGCCATCGCCTCCCAGTCCTCGACCCGCAGCTCGTCGAGGGCGGAGATCGGCCCGATGCCGGCGTTGCCGACCAGCACGTCCAGGCGGCCGAACCGCTCGCCCGCGAGCGCCACGAGGGCAGCCAGGTCGGCGCGGCGGGTGACGGAGTGCTTGGCCGGGTTGTAGCGCAGCCGCCACGTCCGCACCGCGTGGTTCAGGGCGTTGCGCAGCATCGCCACCGCATGGTGAACGGTGGTGCTCCCGCGGCCGGCGGCGAGCTGCGCGCCCACCCAGGCATCGATGTGCTTGGGCCGCAGATCGACGAGCAGCATCCCGCCGAACGCGGGGACCGGGTCGCGCTCGATGCACGCCCGTTAGCCTGCCCAGGTGTTCGGGGCCAGCGCCGGCCGCTTCGACTCCAGCCACTGCGAGCGCATCCAGTCCAGCAGGTCCCGATACCCACGGACGGTGGCGGGGAACTCCCGGTCGGCCAGGTGCCGGCCGATGGAGTCGATTACCGCCGTGTGATGGGTCAGGCCATGGGTATCGACTCCTCCGGTGATCTCCCGGGCATCATGCGTCATGCTGGTCATGTCCGTCCTTGCAAGTCCGTTCCGAGGGCGGCACGCACCGGTCGGGCGGGTGGACAAGACAGTGACGGGGCTTCTGGACCAAGCTCCTAAAAAGTCACAAACGCCCGTCCGGCCGCGTGCGTGATGACGCCACCGACGGGCCGACAAATCCCAAACAGGACAGTCGAGACGTCAGTCAGAGCAAGGGTCAGACCCGCTGGCAGCGTCACCACGTTCATCATCACTGTCAGAGCTTGTACATCGTGGCGTAGGGCTGGGTGATGCGTTCGCGTCGTGATCCGAAGTCGACGAGGACCGCGATGTCGCTGTCTCCTTCGACCTCGATGGCCCGGCCGAGGCCGTACGTGTCGTGGGTGACGCGGTCGCCGACGGCGAAGTGCTTGCGTGGCGCTTCGATCCGGGCCTTGAAGGGGCTGGTGGGCAGGGCGCGGCGGACTGCTACAGATCTTGTCATTCCCCGCAGTATGCGCCGAAAATCGCGGGAGCGGGTCTCTCCGGTGCACTTGATTTCTGAGCCGCGGCAGGATTTTTTGCGTACGCCGTCTGCAATGATCACGGATGGCGCCGGTGGGCGCGCTGTGTGGCCGGTACGGCCGGGGCAGGTCCTTGGCGCCCGCGGGGCCCGCCCATCCGAGCAGGGTGGGTCGCGGGCGTCGAGAGGGTGGACCTGCCAGCTCAACCGGGCTGTCTTTCATGCGTGTTGACGGTCATGTCGCCTCGCGCCCTGCGGACTCCGGGACGGGGTCCCGCAGAACCGGGGGTGGAATGTCCGCCCGTGGCGGGCCCGGGCCTGCTAGAGTCGTCCTAGTTGCAGTAGTGGTTCCCATGAACTTTGTGTGCGCCTGCTGATGTTTCGCAGGCGCCTTTTTGTTTCCCGGCTCTTCCCCGGGTGGGTGCTCATCGCGGCGACTCGAAGTCCGCACTGTGCGGGTTTCGGACAGCCCCTTGAAGGAGATTTCTTTATGGCTAATGGCACTGTGAAGTGGTTCAACGCGGAAAAGGGCTTCGGCTTCATCGAGCAGGAGGGTGGCGGTCCTGACGTGTTCGCCCACTACTCGAACATCAACGCCAACGGCTTCCGTGAGCTGCTCGAGGGCCAGAAGGTCGAGTTCGACGTCACGCAGGGCCAGAAGGGCCCGCAGGCCGAGAACATTCGTCCGCTGTAGTTTCTGCCACGGCACCCGCCTGGTAGCGAGGGGCCCGCACCGCGTACATGATGTCCGGTGCGGGCCCCTCGGCATTGCGCCACACCGCATACCCCGGCCGTTCAGGCCCCCTGGCTCCGCCACCGGCGGTCATCCCCACGCGAGACGCTCGACGCCGCGTGCGGATCGGCGCCCTGCCGTGACACCCACGGTTCGAGGATCTTCGCTCCCGCCCTTCGCGGTGAGCGCGGGCCTGAGGTGACGTGCCGCACGGTTTCACCGTCCACGCCCCGCCCTCTCCATACTTTCGGCCCGTTCCTCGCGATCTCCTGCCGGCGCCCCGCGCTGCGGAGCCGCCTCGCGACGTGCCGCCCCAGGAAGGTTTCCCATGAACCGCTCCAGTCGCTCCCCGTACCGGAACACCAACTCCCGCTCCTCGGCCTCCGCCCGCTCCGGCAGCTCCTACGGATCCCGTTCCGGCGGCAGCTCCTTCTACGGCGACCGGCCTTCCGGCGGCCGCAACTCCCGTCAGGGCTCCTCCTTGCAGGGCGAGTTCGCGATGCCGGTGAGCACCACCCCGGCGCTGCCGGCCGTCGAAGCGTTCGACGAGCTGGACATGCCGAAGGCGCTGCTGTCGGTGCTGACCCGGCAGGGCGTCACCGCGCCATTCCCGATCCAGGCCGCCACGCTGCCGAACTCGCTGGCCGGCCGTGACATCCTCGGGCGAGGCCGCACCGGCTCCGGCAAGACCATCGCGTTCGGCCTCGCCGTGCTGGCCCGCATCGTCGGCCGGCGCGCGGAGCCGCGCCGTCCGCTGGCCCTCGTGCTGGTTCCCACCCGCGAGCTCGCGCAGCAGGTCACCGACGCCCTCACCCCGTTCGCCCACGCGGTGCGGCTGCGCATGGCGGCCGTGGTCGGCGGGATGTCGATCGGACGCCAGGCCCACGCCCTGAACCAGGGGGTCGAGGTCGTGGTCGCCACCCCCGGTCGCCTCAAGGACCTGGTCCAGCGCGGTGACTGCCAGCTGGACGGGGTCGGCATCACGGTCCTCGACGAGGCCGACCAGATGGCCGACATGGGCTTCCTGCCGCAGGTCACCGAGCTCCTCGACCAGGTCGCCGAGGGCGGCCAGACGATGCTGTTCTCCGCCACCCTGGACCGCAACGTCGACCGCCTGGTCCGGCGGTTCCTGAAGGATCCGGTCACCCACTCGGTGGACCCGTCCGCAGGCGCGGTCAGCACGATGGAGCACCACGTGCTGCACGTGCAGAACTACGACAAGGCCGCCACGATCGCCCACATCGCCTCCCGCGACGGCAGGGTGATCATGTTCATCGACACCAAGCACGGCGCGGACCGCCTGGTGGAGGACCTCCTCGCGAACGGGGTGAAGGCCGCGGCCTTGCACGGCGGCAAGTCCCAGCCGCAGCGCACCCGCACCCTGGAGCAGTTCCGCACCGGTCAGGTGACCGCGTTGATCGCGACCAACGTCGCCGCCCGGGGCATCCACGTCGACGGCCTCGACCTGGTCGTCAACCTCGACCCGCCGAGCGACCACAAGGACTACCTCCACCGCGGCGGGCGCACCGCCCGCGCCGGCGAGTCCGGAACCGTCGTCACCCTGGTGCTGCCCAACCAGCGCCGCGCGATGGCCCGCATGATGACCACGGCCGCCATCACCCCCGTCACCACCCGCGTCAGCGCCGGCGACGATGACCTGGCCCGCATCACCGGCGCCCGCGTGCCCACCGGCATTCCCACCGTGATCGCCGCCCCCGTCGTCGAGCGGCCGCGCCGCAGCGCGTCCACGAGCCGGGGCCGCCGCGGCCGCCCCGCCCACGCGGGAGTCGACACCCGCGCAACCGCCACGGGCCGCGACAACAAGGGCTCCTCCGGCCGCCGCCGGGCACCGCGCCGCGTCGCCCTCGCCGCTTAGCACGTACGTGGGGCCGGGACTGCCGCCGCAGTTCCGGCCCCACCACTCACCAAGCGAACAGCATTCTCGGCCCCCTCCGGCGCACCCGCCGGCCGTCCCGCCGTCAGCGTTCTGCCTACCGTCGGTCCCGGCGGTGGATACGCGAAGGAGTCTGCCCATGACCATCACCCTCGAACGTACCGAGACCGCCGCCACGGCCGGCGACCTCATGAAATGCCCTGAGCTGCAGGTCAGCGACGACGTCATGGTCGACATGGCGATGGACATCCTGCAGAGCTCCGGCGCCGGCCACCTCCTGGTCCGCGACGACGACGGCCGCTGTGCGGGGCTGCTGACGCGCCTGCACCTCGCGCCGTTCCAGGCCCGCTCCTGGTACACCGAGCGGACCCCGGTGCGCGACATCGTCCTCGACCGTGCCCCGTTCGCCACCGCTGACATGCCCGCAGACGCGGCGGCCGCCGCCATGCGCGCCCGAGGCCTGGCCGTGTGGCCGGTGGTGGACCATGACGGCCACGCCATCGGCCTGCTCAGCTTCTAGGACCGTCCCGTCGGTGCCGACGGGCCATCGCCCGCTCCGCTCGCAGCATCCCTCACAGTTGCTTTCGGCTCCGTGTCCCGCCGGGGGAGGCCCTCCGGGCGGTGGATGCGCAGGTTGGTGCGGCCTTACACGACCCTGGAATCCCGCTGCCGGAACCGGCTTCCGCAGGGGTGAAACTCACACGCAGCACCCGGTCGACGCCGAGCGGTGCAGCAGGGCCCCGACCGGTGGGGCGGGTACCGGGCGGCCGGGGCGGTGGAGAACGGTCGGCCTGTGCACCGGAACGGAGTCTCGTCTCCGGGGCGGCCTGCGGTGCGCGGCTGTCGCCCACCGCGGGCCGGTCTCGCTGCCCTGGTGGGCGGGTCAGGTGTCGGCGGCCGGTTCCTGGCCCTGCTGGGAGGAGCGCAGTTGCTCGTTGATGCGCAGGGCTTCTTCGAGTTGGTCTTCGAGGATGATGATGCGGCAGGCGGCGTCGATGGCGGTGCCCTGGTCGACGAGGTCGCGGGCGCGCATCGCGATCCGTAGCTGGTAGCGGGAGTAGCGGCGGTGTCCGCCCTCCGAGCGCAACGGTGTGATGAGGCCCTGCTCGCCGAGGGAGCGTAGGAAGCCGGGGGTGGTGCCGGTCATCTCGGCGGCGCGGCCCATGGTGTAGGCGGGGTAGTCGTCGTCGTCGAGGGAGTCGGGGGTATGCGGTCGGATGGTTGCCGTGGTCACTGCACCTCTTCTTGTTGTGTCGGTGGACGCGCTGAGGGGCCCCGGGGCCGTTGCGGCTCCCGGGGCCCCGAAGGGTTTTACACCATCTGCCGGCCCTGTGGCCGGCTTCCTTGTGTCCGCCTCGCCCCCGGGGAGGGGGCGTGCGGGGATCGCGTATGCGTGACCGGAAACCACCGTCCTTGCCTTGGGGGGTCTTCGGAATCCGCCCGGGTGATGCTTCACGGGCCGGGCGATCCTGATGGCGCTCTGTCCCCTCCGTTCATCCTCTGGACTGACCGATTACTGTGAACTGCGGGTACTTCCAACTTCCGGGTACTGCGAACTGCTCGGAACTGCTGGTACTGCGAACTGCGTGGTAGTGCCAACTATCCGGTACTGCGGTGGCGGCCCTTGCGGTCCGCCGGTTCCGGCAGCCAGCCCCGTTGCCCGTCCTGCTCAACCGCTCGGTCTGGAACCCCACTGCCGGACTCCCAGCACGCGCGCCGGCAGCCTGGCGCCTTCACTGGGATATCGCGTACTGCGACTGCCGGTACTGCCTGACTCAACTTCACCTGCTGGTAATGCACTTACCGAACTGCGGTACCGCTCGGTGGTGGCCCCTGATGCCTGCGGGCCACCTGGCCCGGCCACCGGCCCTGTCGCCTACTGCACCATCCCTGGCTTCAGGACCCTGCAACCGTTCCGACCTGCGAACTTCTGTCCTGCTACCCGCCAGTTCATGTCTGGCGGGTACCGCTTGACCTCGTCTACGAGAGAAACACTAACCACGGCGCACGGCAATGTCTACTCCAGCGGGCATAGATTTTTCGATGCCGGCCGGGGAGGTATTCTGCGCCCCGCACAGGGCGGGGCGGTCGGCCGCCGCAGCCGCGCCAGGACGGAGGACGCCGCGCCAGGCGGCCAGGAGGACGAGTGAGCAGGAGGCGAGCGGTGGAAGTGCCGCAGACCGCGCGGCAGGTGCGCACCCCCGACCCGCATACCCAGGCGTCGCTGGCGGCGGCCATCGCCGAAGCCGTCCGCGACCGGGACGAGCGGGTCCTACGTCGGCTGCTGGCCCGCTTCGCCGAGCAGGCCGCCATTACGGACCTGCCCGCCCTGCGCGATGCCATCGACACCACCGGGCAGCACGGTGACCGCCCGCCGGGGGCCCGATAGGCCGAGCCGGTCCGCCGCGGTCCCGCGGAGAGGCCGAGGTCATGGACAGGGGGCGTTTGTGGTCGGGGCGGGGCACGTCGGGGTCGACGCCGAGGGGCAGGCCGGGGTCGACGTGCAGGTAGCGGGTGGTGCCGTCGGGGCCGATCAGGAGCGGTGGCGGGTGTCCTGCGTTGCTCCAGTGGAGTGTCCAGCCTTTTTCGATGGGTTCGACGCGGGCGAGGCAGGTGGTGGTGATCGGGTTGTCGGTGATCGCCTGGAGGGTGCGGTCGAGCTGTGTCAGGACGGCGCTGGGCGGGGTGCGGCGGTCGTAGAGGAGGGCGCGCAGCATGTTGCGGGTCTGGGCCAAGTGCTCGACGAGGTAACCGTTGCCGTGCAACTCCATGACCAGTCGTGCGAAGCCGAGCCGTACCGAAGTCGGATCAACCGGGGCCGCCGGGACGACCTGTCCGTTGCGGTGCGGCCAGTACGGGCGAGGCTTCGTGAACTGGCGGATCTCCTTCGCCCGGTCGATCAGCTCACGAAACCATGTCCGCTGCGTGAGTACCAGGGCCTTGACGGCTTCGACGGATGCCTCGCCGGCACCCGACTGCCACTCACCCCACGGACCCCGCCCCGATAGCCTCGGTACCCCGGAGACCCACCGCCAGGGTCAGTTCAAGGACCCGGTGCGGTGATGCGAGATCCGGAAACAGCTCCCGCAGCTGCGACATCCGGTACCGGACTGTCTGAGGATGGACGAACAACGCCGCTGCCACCTCGTCCCGCCTGCCCTGGTGCAGCAGCCACGCCCGCAACGTCTCCTCCAGCCGCCGTGCGGTCGCGACAGGCAAGGTCCGCAACGGTGCGAGGGCTCGCGCACGCAGGTCTGCGAACGCGTCCACGTCGGCGCTCAGCACCAGCTCGGGCAGGTGGTCCTCGGTGTCGCGGATGTCAGAAGAGAGGGAGCGCGCGCGTACGGCTCGCGCGTACGAGGCGGACGCACGAGTCCATGGCCGTGCCGGGCCGGCCACGGCGGTGCGGTCGGTCAGCTGCCGCAGGAGGTGTGGTCGGTCGGCGTCGGGGACGAGCAGTACACCGGTGGCGTCCGGCTGATCGTCGAGGACGAGGGTGTTCGGGTCGAGCGTGCGGTAGGCAGGCCGGGCCTGGGCGGCGGGCAGCAGGACCGCGGTCAGCGAGACCGGGGGCTGCCACCCGGCCCGTTGGGCGGAGGCCAGCAGTACGTCGGGGCTCGCACCGGCGAGGAGGTCGCGGGCCAGGTGTTCCAGGTGGCGCTCGTGGGCCCTGCCTCGGGCGGCCAGTTCGTCGGCATGGCCCGCGGCGCTCGCGGCGGAGAGCTCGTCGATGTAGGCGAAGGTCAGCTCGGCGAACTTGGCGACCTCGGCGGCGGGCAGACCTGCGGGTACGGCGCCCGCTGCCAGGCATCGCCAGGCCACGCGGGCGCCGACGCGGTAGGCGCTGAGCAGGGCGTCCATCGAACGGCCGTCGCGCACCTCGCCGCGGCCCAGCTCGTAGGCCGCGTCACCGGCGTCGCCACCCGTGGCGTTCCCGCTCGCGAGGTCCAGGTAGTGCCCCAGGGCGGTGCGGACGGCTCGGCGGATGGTGCCGCCCATGCGGCCCGAAAGGGCGTTGGCGTAGGGAGGGACCTCGTCGATGATCGCCTCGACGACCTCGTCGGCGGTGGCCGTCAGCGCGGCCCGAAGCGCGGTGACCGTCGTCTCATCCAGGACCAGCTCGCTGGCCCTCCGGATTGCATGGCTCACGTTTTTGTTCCCTGCGAACAATTCAGCCGACCAGATTTACGTCCTACGGTCAGGACTTTACGCCCTGAGACGCAGCAAGCTGGAGTCATGACGAGTGCAGCCCTCCGCCGCAGGGCGTGGAAACTGCTGGAGATGGTCACGACGCCGCTGCTGCCGTCGGACTATCTCGACCTGGTCAGCCCGCTGCGTGCGGGCGCCGACCTTCGTGGGCGCATCGAGGCCGTGCACCCCGAGACGGGTGACGCCGCGACCATCGTGATCAGGCCGGGACGGGGCTGGCGCGGCCACACGGCCGGTCAGTACGTGCGGATCGGGGTCGACGTCGACGGAAGGCGCCTGTGGCGTGCCTACTCCATCACCTCGCCGACAAACCGCCGGGACGGCCGCATCACGATCACCGTGAAGGCGATCCCGGACGGCAAGGTCAGCAACCACCTCGTCCACGGGGCGACACCGGGCACGCTGATCCAGCTCGACCAGCCGACCGGTGACTTCGTGCTGCCGCAGACCACGCCCGCAAAGGTGCTCTACCTGACGGCCGGCAGCGGCATCACGCCCGTGATGGGGATGCTGCGCGACACCGAGTTCGACGACGTCGTCATGGTCCACTGCGCGCCACAGTCGCCAGACGTGATCTTCCGAGACGAACTGCACGGCCTGGTCGCGGACGAGAAGCTGCGCCTCACCGAGGTGCACACCAAGACGGACGGCAGGCTCGACATCGCCCGTCTCGGCGAACTCGTGCCCGACTGGGCCGAGCGCGAGACCTGGGCCTGCGGGCCCGCGGGCCTGCTCGACGCCGCAGAGGAGCACTGGACCGGGCACGGCGTCCGAGAGCGCCTGCACACCGAACGCTTCCGCCCCCGCATCGTCGACGTCGACGGCGACGGCGGCGAGGTCACGTTCAGCACCACCGGAAAGACCGTCGGCGCGGACGGCGCCACGCCGTTGCTGGACATCGGCGAGGAGGCCGGCGTGCTCATGCCCTCCGGGTGCCGCATGGGCATCTGCTTCGGCTGCGTCACGCCGCTCAAGGCGGGCGCCGTCCGCGACCTGCGCACCGGCGAGATCACCGAGGCCGAGCCGGGCGTCCTCATCCAGACCTGCGTGTCCGCCGCGGCTGGCCCCTGCGACATCGAACGGTAGAAGCACCTTGACCGCCATCGACCCCACCGCCCACCTGACCGCGGAGCAGATCGAGGAGCTCGGCCGCGAGCTCGACGCGATCCGCGACGAGGTGATCGCCAACCGCGGCGAGAAAGACGCCGCCTACATCCGTAAGGTCATCTCGGCGCAGCGCAAGCTCGAGCTGGCCAGCAGGGGCGTGCTGCTGTTCTCGATCTTCCCGCCCGCGTGGCTGCTCGGCACCGCCGGCCTGTCCGTGGCGAAGATCATGGACAACATGGAGATCGGCCACAACGTCCTGCACGGCCAGTGGGACTGGATGCGGGACCCGAAGATCCACTCCACCACCTGGGAGTGGGATCACGTCTCGCCGTCCGAGCAGTGGAAGCACTCGCACAACGAGCTGCACCACACGTACACCAACGTGATCGGCAAGGACAACGACCTCGGCTACGGCATCATGCGCGTCGACGAGGACCAGAAGTGGCACCCGATCCACCTCGGCCAGCCGCTGTGGAACTTCATCAACGCCTGCTTCTTCGAGTACGGCATCGCAGCGTACGACCTGGAACTCGGCAAGAACCTGCACAAGCACCGCCGCAAGAACCCGGAGTTCCGCGCGCGGGCCAAGGCCGTGGGCCGCAAGATCCGCAAGCAGGTGCTCAAGGACTACGTGATCCACCCGCTGCTGTCGGGCCCGTCGTTCCTCACCACGCTCGCCGCCACCTTCACCGCGAACCTGGTCCGCAACATCTGGTCCCACTCGGTGATCATGTGCGGGCACTTCCCCGAGGGCGTACAGGTCTTCGAGCGCCAGTCGATCGAGGGCGAGACACGCGGCCAGTGGTACCTGCGCCAGATGATGGGCTCGGCGAACATCAGCGGCAGCAGGGCCATGCACTTCATGACCGGCAACCTGTCGCACCAGATCGAACACCACCTGTTCCCGGACCTGCCGAGCAACCGGTACGCCGAGGTCGCGGTGAAGGTGCGCGCGCTGTTCGAAAAGTACGAGCTGGAGTACGTCACCGGGCCGCTGCCCAAGCAGGTGTTCTCCGCGTGGCACAAGGTCTTCCGGCTCTCGCTGCCGAACAAGAAGCCCAAGGCCACGACGCCGAACCGCAAGCAGGAGCCCGTCGCGGCCTGATGCCCGGTATCGGTTCGGATCCTTCGGCCGTACCGGCGGGCGGCACCGCCGGGTTCGGCGAAATCCGTTGTGGCGCGCGGGCGACCGCGACATCAGACCGTACGGCACGGGATCCGGGCAGCCCGGTGTCGCCGGGGGAATGCGGAACTTCGCCGTCGATCACCTCCCGGTTGTCGACGGAGTGGTCACGGTCCCGAGCGGCGGCGGGGAAGCGTTCGTCGATGCGGACGACATCTCGGCGATCGCGGCTGAAACGCTGCCGGACCCCGAAACCCACGCCGACGCGATCGGCTTCGTGGGGCACCCCGACACCGGGTATCTGCACGAGTGCCGGGAGCAGGCCTGCGCGACACGCCCGCTCCGCCGCCCCCGCAGTGGGCATCCGCACGGTCAAGCGCAGCGGCCAGGGCGACGACGGCGAGCTGGTTGCCTCGCGCATTCGCTAAGTGACAAGCACCCGCCCAGCCGCGTGCGTGGTGACGCCACCGAATGAGCCGACAGATCCCAAACAGGACAGTCGAGACGTCAGTCAGTCGATGCGTCAGACCCACCAGCAAACGTCACCACGAACATCATCACTGTCAGTCGTTGAAGGCGGTGGCCACGGCATCTCCGAGCTGATTCAGGACGTCCCGTGAGAGCTGTACCGACCCGGTGAACGAGAAGAAGGCGTGGGTGGCGCCCTTGATGGGGAGGTGCGTGACCGGCACGTCGGCGTCGGCGAGCTTCTGCGCGTACCGGTCACCCTGGTCCCGCAGCGGATCGTGTTCGGCGGTGACGATGACGGCGGGAGGAAGCCCGGCGAGCTCGTCGGAGCGCGCCGGCGAGACGCGCGGGTCGGCGCCTTCGTCGGGCGTGTTGAGGTAGAGGCCCCAGAACCATTCGAGCCAGCTGCGGCTCAGCAGCGGTCCGGCCATGTTCTCGTACATGGAGGGGCTGTCGTCGAACCGGTCGACAGCCGGGTAGGCCAGGACCTGCAGTGCTATGTGAGGTCCCCCGCGCCGCTGCGCTTCCTGCGCGAGGGCCGCGGCGAGGTTGCCGCCGGCGCTCTCGCCGAACACCGCGATGCTCTGCCCGTCGCCGCCGAAGCTTCCGGCGTTGGCCGCGACCCACGTCAGGGCGGCGTAGGCGTCTTCGATTCCCGCCGGGAAGCGGTGTTCGGGCGCGAGCCGGTAGTCGACGGAGACCACGATCGTGCCGGAGCGGTTGGCCACGATGCGGGCGATGTGGTCCTGGCTGTCCAGGTCTCCGAGGACCCATCCGCCACCGTGGAAGAAGACCGTCACGGGTCGCGGTCCGGGGCGCGGGCGGGTGGAGGGGGAGGGGACGTAGATGCGGATGGGGACCTCGAGGCCTTCGGCGGCGGCCACGGCGTCGTGCACGCTGCCGACGGGCTCGACGTCGCCCGCGAGGGTGGAGAAGCTGCTCACGAGGTCGCGGTTCTCCGCGACCGTTCGACTCTCCGGTGCCGGTTCGCCTCCTTCGGCCAACTTCTCGAGCAGGGCATCGATCTGGGGGTCGAGGGACATGATGAGGACCTTCCTGGAGCCGGCGAAACGACACGGATTGGAATGACTGGTACAGGCTCCACAAGAAGTGGAGCAGCGGCTGCGTGAGGGGTGCGGGTCAGCGGGCGATCGAGATCGCGAAGGGCGCGAATCCGCTGGACCGGATGACGTGCGGGACGAAGAGGATCGCGGCCTCCGTGGCGCGGGCGGTCTGGATCCCGCCGAGGTCGGTGATCCACTCCTTGCGCCAGCCGAGGTCGGTGAGCAGTTCACCAACGGCCTGCTTGGCCTGCGGGTCGTCGCCGGAGAGGAAGGCGGTCGGTGTCTGGGTGAGGGCGGTCGGCGCGGTCATCACCGGGAAGAGCATGGTGTTGAGTGTCTTGACGACGCGGGTTTCGGCGAGCGCTTCCTGGAGTCGCTCGGCGAGGCTTGAGCCGGGGTAGATCAGGTCGGCGGGCAGCCCGTCCGGCCCGTCGGCGGTGGCGTTGGAGACGTCGACGAGGATCTTGTCGCGCAGTTCCCCGCGCAGGGCGGCGAGCCGCTCCAGCGAGCCGGCTCCCGGGGTGGCGTTGATGACGATCCGGGCGCTTCGGGCGGCGTCGGCGGCGGCGCCCGGCGCGCGGTCCGCCACGGTCACCTCATGCCCGGCCCGGGTGAGGGCTGTGGCCAGGCTGCCGCCGACGCGGCCGTTTCCGAGAACTGCGATCGTGGTCATGACGGTGTGGTCCTTTTCGTGGGTGTGGGTTGGGGTGGCTGGTCAGCGTGAGAGCGTGGCGAGGGCCTGGGTGTGGATGCCGGGCGCGGCGGCCAGGAAGCTCTCGCTCTGCGGGGTCCAGGGGCGGCCCTGGGCGTCGGAGATCCGTCCGCCGGCCTCGGTGACGAGCAGCGCGCCGGGCAGCAGGTCCGCGCGGGCGCCGGCGAACTGCCAGAAGGCGTCGATGCGGCCGGCGGCCACGTTGGTCAGGTGCAGGGTTGCGGGCACGGCGGTGCGGACCACGAGCGCGTCGAAGAGCATCGCGGTGATCGAGGAGCCGACGCGCCGTACGACCTTCTCGTCCTCGTCGGGGCGGGCCTGGCTGGTGGCCACGATGCTCAGGGCGAGGTCCGCGGTCCGGGAGACGTGCAGCGGTCGGCCGTCGAGGTGGGCGCCCGCGCCGGTGAGCGCGGTGTAGGTCTCGCCGGTCAGCGGCAGGTGGACTGCGGTGAGGACCGGCTGGTTGTCCCGCACGAGGGTGGCGGTCACCGCCCATTCCGGCAGGGCGTGCAGGTGGTTGACGTTGCCTTCGGCCGGATCCACCACCCACCATTCGCCGGGCGGTAGTGCTCCGCCGTCCAGCTCGTCCTCCACCCACCCGGCGTTCGGGCGCAGGCGCGTGAGGCGGGGGCGCAGGATGGCGAGGGCCGTGTCGTCGTTGACGGCGAGCGCGCGCATCAGCTCTTCGCGGCTCTGGTAGCGGACCACCTCGCCGAAGCGCTCGCGAAGCGCGGAGCCGGCCGCGCGGACGGCGATCGCGGTCTGGTCGAGCAGGTCGGCGTCGGAGGCGGCTGCGTCACCGGTCTGAAGTGTTTCGGACATGGTGAACTCCCTTTTGCGTAGGTGGTGGTGAGGCCGTTTCGGCTGAGCCGTGCGCTCTGTTCGGCGCTCTGGTCTCGAAGGTATCCAGCCCACTGATTAACTTCAAATGCATGTAAAGCACGGATAGGATTACTCGCATGCAATTGGATTTGAACCTGCTGGCCGCGCTCGACGCGCTGCTGGAGGAGGGCAGTGTGGCCGGGGCGGCCGCGCGCCTGCATGTCACCGCCCCCGCGATGAGTCGCAGCCTGGGCCGGATCCGTCGCACGACCGGGGACCAGATCCTGGTGCGCACCGGCCGCACGATGACCCCGACGCCGTACGCGATCGCCGTCCGGGAACGGGTGCACGAGCTGCTTCACCAGGTCCAGGGGGTGCTGGCGCCGAGCCGTGCACTCGATCTGGCTACGCTGGAGCGCACCTTCACACTCCGCTGGCACGACTCCCTGGTCGCCCTGAGCGGCCCCGTACTGCTCTCGGCCGTGCGTGACGAGGCGCCGGGCGTGCGATTGCGCTTCGTTGCGGAATCGGGCATCGACACCCCCGAGTTGCGGCGCGGCGAGGTGGACCTGGAGGCGAACGCCAGCCGCCCGAGCGCACCGGACATCCGTGCCGAGAACGTGGGAGAGACCCGTCTGGTCATCGTCGTGAGGCAGGGGCACCCCCTGACCCGTGTCAGGCCCGTCACCGCCAAGCGGTACGCCGTCGCTGAGCACGTCACCGTCTCGCGACGTGGGAACCTCGGCAATGCCCTCGACGACGCCCTCGCGCGGCTGGGCCTCACCCGCCGCGTGGTGGCGACCGCGCCAACCGAAGCGGCCGCGCTGGAGTTCGCGCGCGGCTCCGATCTCGTGATCTGCGTCCCCGAAGCCACCACGCGCTCCGCGGTCACCGATCCCGGCCTGGTCGTGCTCCCCCTCCCGCTCGAAATCGAACTGCCCTCGGCGCCGGTATACCTGTCCTGGCATCAGCGCTACGACACCGACCCAGCCCACGCCTGGCTGCGCGACCTGGCGCGAACCGCGCTGGCCACGGGCACAGCGCCGTCGTAACCGGCGCCGTCCGGCCGTCCCACCCATACGTGCAAGCAACCACCTCGATGCCGCACGGCCGACCGCTGTGCGGACCCGCATCAGATCGCCGGCCCCATGGCCCCCGTGCTGCGCGGGCCGTGGGGGCCAGAGCAACGCCTGCGCCTCACGATCGCGGATCTGTTTGCCCTACTCACTCGGTCGGTCAGATAGCAAGTCGGTTCAGGGGGGCCGTGGCGGGAACGAGGTGGTCGAGCCCTTGCGCACTGCCCGTCGCGGCCTCGGTCGAGCGTGGCAGCATGATGCTCTCGTAGGCGCGGACGGCGTCGTCGACGCTGGACTCGCTGACCAGTGCGTGGGCGAGGTCGGCGCCGTCGAGCATGGCGAGGTTGGCGCCCAGCCCGACCGGGGGCATCAGGTGCGCGGCATCGCCGAGCAGCGTGACGCCGGGAACGTGTTCCCAGGTGTGCGGGGCGGGCAGGACGAACAGGGACCGGTTGATGAAGCCGTGGTCGCTGTGGCGCAGGATGTAGCGCAGGCTCTCGTCCCAGTCGTCGAACATCCTCAGCAGGTGCGTCCGCACGGCCCGCCGGTCGCCGAGGTCGATACCGGCGGCCTCGTGCCAGTCCTTGGGCACGCGGAGCGCGATGTAGGCGCGGATGTGGCCGTTGCTGTTGCGCTGGGCGACCAAGGACCTCCCGGCGCCCTTCGCCAGCATCGATCCGTTGCCGACCAGCCGCGCGAGGTCGGGATGGCGGGTGTCGCAGTGGTCGAATCCGGTCTCGACGAAGGTGACACCGGTGTAGCCGGGGACGGCGGGCGACAGGGCCGGGCGGACGCGTGACCAGGCGCCGTCGGCACCGACCACCAGGTCGAAGTCCTCGGCGGTGCCGTCACCGAAGCGCAGCCTGCAGGTGCCGTCCGCCAGTGGGGTGGCCCCGCTGACGGCGCGGTCCCACCGCACCGTGTCCTCGGTGAGCGAGTCCAGGAGCAGGCCGCGCAGTTGGCCCCGGTCGATCTCCGGCCGGCCGCCGTCGGCGGTTGGACCCTGCTGCGCGAGGAGGGCGGCCGTGGCGAAGTCGAGCACGCGCCACTCGTCTCCTTCGGGGCGGGCGAGGGCGTGGAATCGGTCGAGGAGCCCCGCCGCGCCCAGGGCGGCCTGGCCGGTGTCGGCGTGCATGTCGAGGGTGCCGCCCTGCGGGCGGGCGTCGGCGGAGGCCTCGCGTTCGAAGACGGTGACGGAGCGGCCGTGTCGCTGGAGGACTCGGGCGCAGGTGAGGCCGCCGAGGCCGGCGCCGACGATCGCGATGCGGGGATCACGAGCAGAGTTCACGGGAGTGTCCCTTCGCAGGTGGGTGAGCCGCCGGGAGGCCCGGCATCACCAAGAAAGCACACTCGCTAAATAAGTGCAATGACTACACTTTCAGAGTGGATGCACTTTGGGTTATGGTGGTCGAGTGACCGAAGCGATGGGGCGCCGCGAGCGCAAGAAGGCTCAGACCCGCCAGGCCCTGGCCGACGCCGCACTCGAGCTCTTCCTCGAGCGCGGCTACGACCAGGTCGGCGTCAAGGACGTCGCCGACTTCGCCGACGTCTCGGTGACCACCCTGTTCAAACACTTCTCCGGCAAGGAAGCCCTGGTCTTCGATCAGGACGACGATCTGGAAGCAGCACTTGTCGCCGCCGTGCGCGAGCGCCCCCCGGGCCAGTCGATCCCGCAGGCGTTGCGCGAGCACCTCCTGCTGAAGCAGACCCAGTTCGCCGTCCATGCCGCGGACCCGCGGTTCGCCGACTTCACGCGCATGGTGCAGGAGACCCCTGCCCTGCGCGACTACGCCCACCGCATGTGGACGCGCCACGAAGCCGCCCTGGCCAGGGCCATCGCCCAGGCGGTAGGTGCCCCCGAGGACGACGTCAGCTGCGCCGCCCTGGCCCGATTCGCCCTGGAGGCCCGCGGCCTCATCCAGCGGCACGCCGAACCACGCCGAGCCGCCGACGAGGCCTTCGCACTGCTCGAACACGGCTGGGCCGCCTCCTACCCGACCAACTGACCGGGCTGCCAGGCGACCCGACCTGCGCGGAGGCGGTGCGCGTGCTCAGGACCCGACTGCGCGGTGTCACCCGGCTTGCGGTCCGGAGGAAGTGCATTGCACTGTCTCGCGGCTGCCGGGCAAGTGTCTGGCCGACCTCGTCGTTCCCAGAGGACGGCGCGTTGCGCACGTCTTTCATTCCCAGCGGCCAGCCTCAGGGAGCGTCGCGGGAGCTACGGGACTTCGTGGCAGGGGGAGGCCCCGGCCGAAGCAGGCTCGGCTGGGGCGGCTTGCCACGGCAGGGGTGGAGATCGATCGGTGCTCAGTGGATTCCCGGGCAGTGGGCGCTGTCGCGGGTGCCGGCCTGGAGTGTGGCGAGGGTGGTCAGGGCCGCGTCGATGGCGCGTTGGGGGAGGTTCGCGCTGTGCGCGAGGAAGGCGACCCAGTCGGGGAGTAGGGCCTTGACGGTCGTGGTCACCTCGTCCTCGAGCCAGTCGTTGATCAGTTCGACCTGGTGTTGGAGCCGGTGCGGGGACACGGCGAGGTAGGTGTCGGGGAGCATGCCGCCGAGCCACTCGCCGACCAGGGCAGCGGCGGCGTTCTGCTCGACCGTGCCGAGGGGGTCTCCCTCGCGGAGCTGCACCAGGTAGGCGGTGAACTGGGCGGTCAGCGGCTGCGGGTCGTAGTCGTGGTAGAGGGAGAGCTCGCCGGGCATGGAGCGGCCGGTGCGGTTGAGGGCTGCGGCGAGGTCGTGCACGCGGCGCATGGAACGGAGCCATTCATCCCAGACCGCCCGGGGCTCGTCGCCCCGGATGAGATCCTCGGACAGATCGGCCGCGGCACGGCACGCTGGCGACGGGGCGGCGCTGGTAGGGCTGTTGGCGGGGCAGCCGGTGGCCGAGGTTCTGCAGCAGGCGGGCGATGCGGTCGGCGACGCGGTAACGGCGCAGGTACCGGGGCGGTGGCACTGGCCGCGCGGTGCACAGCCGGGCTCCGTGATCGGGGCTGGGAAGGGGACGCGGAGCCGGCGCAGCAGCTCGAGGCCGTGCGGGGCAGTTGGGCGTAGATGTTGGCCGTGGCGGAAGGAGGCACACCATGCCGATGACCGGAGGTCCCTGGTCCGCGGGCCGACAGGCACTGATATCGGCGCGGGCCGCCGCCGGACGCCGGGCGCGGCTCGTCAACTGCCAGCCCAGATCGCCGTGAGTGCGTGCGTGACCTGCGGTCTTTCGCCGGTCGCCGCGAAGGGGCGTGGGGCGGGCACTGTCACGTTCAAACGGGCATCTGCCAGAATCGACCGGTCGGTGGCCGGAGGCGGAGGAGGCTCGCGTGGGCGGGGACGAGGTGCGCTCGCGGATTCCGCAGCTGCGGTTGGACGAGCTGCTGGAGGAGCTGCAGGCCCGGATCGACGCCGCTCGCGGCACCCGGGACCGGGTGCACAGCCTGCTGGAGGCGGTGCTGTCGGTGGGCCGGGAGCTGGATCTGACGCAGGTGCTGCGGCGGATCGTGGAGGCTGCCGCGGTGCTGGTCGACGCCCGGTATGCGGCGCTGGGGGTGATCGGGCCGGACGGCGAGTCGCTCTCGCAGTTCCTGACCGTGGGCTTGGGCGAGGAGGAGATTGCCCGGATCGGGCCCTACCCGACTGGCAAGGGAATCCTCGGCGAGCTGATCCGCCATCCCGAGGCGTTGCGGCTGGAGGACCTGTCCGCGCATCCGTCCTCGTACGGCTGCCCGGCGCACCACCCGGTGATGCGGACCTTCCTCGGGGTGCCGGTGCGGGTGCGGGAGGAGGTCTTCGGCAACCTCTACCTGACCGACAAGCGCAACGGGGAGCAGTTCGACGCCGACGACGAGTCGGTGATCGCGACGTTGGCGGTGGCGGCCGGGGTGGCGATCGACAATGCGCGGCTGTTCGAGGAGGCGCAGAGCCAGCAGCGGTGGCTGAGCGCGAGCGCGGAGATCACCCGGGGCCTGCTGTCGGGGGCCACCCGCGGCGAGGTGATGGAGCTGATCGCGCGGCGGGCGCTGGAGATCACCGGTGCCGAACTGGTCGACCTGTCCGTGCGCGAGGACGACGGCGACGGGCTGCGCGTCGAATTGGCCCTGGGCGGCGACCCGTCCGCCCGGTCGGGGATCCACCTGCCGCTGACCGGCACGCTCTCCGGGGAGGCGTTCAGCCTCGGGTCCCCGGTGACGACCCTGGACCTGGCGCAGGACCCCCGGCTGACCGGCGGGCCGCGCCGGTTCTCCGGCCAGGGGCCGGCAGTGGCCGTGCCGCTCGGCCGGGCGGACGGACAGGCCGACGGGGTGCTGCTGCTGGCCCGGCCGACCGGGGAGCGGGCCTTCACTGAGCGGGAGATCGGCCCGCTGCTCGGATTCGCCGATCAGGCCGCGCTGGCACTGGAGCTGGCGGACCGGCGCCGGGACGCCGAACAACTGGCGATGCTGGAAGACCGCGATCGGATCGCCCGTGACCTACACGACCTGGCCATCCAGAGGCTGTTCGCGACCGGTATGACGTTGCAGAGCGCGGCGCGGTTCATCGAGCACCCCGGGGCCTCGGACCGGGTGTTGCGGGCGGTCGGGGATCTGGACGAGACGATCAAGATCATCCGTTCGACGATCTTCGGCCTACGAGCGCGCGAGGACTCGGTGGCCCACGGGTTGCGGTCCCGGGTGGTGCGGGTGGTGGAGGAGGCGCAGGCCGCCCTGGGATTCGCACCACGGCTGAGCATGGAGGGCCTGCTCGACACGGACGTTCCGGGACAGGTGGCCGATCACGTGGTGGCGGTGCTGGGCGAGGCGCTGAGCAACGCCGCCCGGCACGCGAAGGCCGGCCGGGTCGAGGTCGCGTTGCGGGCCACCGGAGCCAGGGTGCTGCTGATCGTGCAGGACGACGGCGTCGGCATCCCGGAGCAGGGACGACGCAGCGGGCTGCGCAACCTGGCGGAGCGCGCTGAGAGCCTGGGCGGCGCGCTGGAGGTATCCAGTCCGCCGGAGGGCGGGGCCCGGCTCGTCTGGGCGGTGCCCCTGGAGGGCTGATCGTGGCGGGGCGTGGAAGGTGCGCGCCGCTGTCAGGGCTGCGGGGCAAGGGCGGCAGGCAGGAGGCAGCCGGTTACCCACTCGGGGCGGATCCGGATGGTCACCTGTCCGTCGAGCGCCGGCGCGATGGGATCGGCCGCGGAGCCTTCGCCGCCGGCCTCGGCGGTGCCGAGCACCGTGACGCTCCAGCCGCTGCCGTCGGCCGCGCTGATCTCGTCGGCCTGGAAGGCGACGAGTGCCCCCGCGACCGCGCGCAGGAATTCGGAACCGGCGGCGGCCCGCAGCAGCACGCTGCCGTCGTCGTCGAGGCGGTAGCGGGTCGGCAGGACAGCCGGCAGGGCGCCCACGGTGTAGACGACACGCCCGACTGGTGCTCCGGCCAGCAGGCGCAGGCAGTGCCGCTCCTCGAGCGGCGCGATGTCAGGTGTCATGGCATCGATGGTCGTCCCCGGCCGACATGTGCGGGAGAGGCCGTTGGTCCCCCGGCCGGTGGCCGGGTGGTCCGTCTGCCGGTGACAGGTGTCAGTGGACGCGCCGGCCGGACGCCTGGTCGTGGGCGGCCAGGGTCTGGGTGGCGATGACGGCGGCTTGGACGCGGCGCTCCACGCCGAGCTTGGCCAGCAGCCGGGAGATGTGGTTCTTGACGGTCTTCTCGGCGAGGTAGAGGCGCTGGCCGATCTGGCGGTTGGTCAGTCCCTCGCCGATCAGCGCGAGGATCTCGCGCTCGCGGTCGGTGAGTTGCGGGAGGTCGGAGGCCCGCGGGGTGGTGTCGCCGCGAAGGCGGGCCATCAGACGGGTGGTGGCGCCGGGGTCGAGCATGGATTGCCCGGTGGCGACCGTGCGCACCGCGGAGACCAGGTCGGTGCCGCTGATCTGCTTCAGCACGTATCCCGAGGCGCCGGCCATGATCGAGTCGAGCAGCGCCTCCTCGTCGTCGAAGGAGGTGAGGATGAGGCAGGCCAGCTCGGGCATGCGGGAGCGCAGCTCGCGGCAGACGGTCACGCCGTCGCCGTCCGGCAGCCGCATGTCGAGGATCGCCACGTCGGGACGGAGCGCCGGGATCCGCGCGAGTGCCTGCTCGACGGTTGCGGCCTCGCCGATGACGGTCAGGTCGGGTTCGGCGTCCAGCAGGTCGTGCACGCCTCGACGGACCACCTCGTGGTCGTCGAGCAGGAACACCTTCACCGCGTCGGAGCCGCTTGCCCGGTCCGCCGTGCTGTCCGCCATCAACTTCTCCGTACCTGCCTGGACCCGCCACGGGAGCGGGGCGAGTGGGACCGTTGGGCAGTGTGACGCCCGATCCGGCTCATGCGATAGGGCCGGACGGCCCCATTCTCCATTCTCCAGCTCATGGACGGACGGAACCGGCCAGGGGAGCCGCAGCGAGGGTCGCGTCGTGCGACTGCGACTGCGACTGCGACTGAGGCGGCTCGGCGCGGAGCCGTGGGGTGGGGCAGCCAGCCGGTCCGTAGCCGATGCGCAGGAGCATCTGCGGGGCGCAGCGGCCATGTTCCGGGTCGGCCAACTGTGCTCGCAGGTCGGGCCATTCCAAGGCCTGGTACAGGATCGAGGCGCGCAGCCCGTGCAGGGTGAGCACGAGGAGGACGTGCTGGAGTGCCTGGCCGGCGCGCAGCCAGTCCGCGCGGTGGTCGTGCCGGGTGGTGAGGAGGAGCAGCTGGGGGTCGGCCTCGAACGGGGCGCGTTCGCGGGAAAGGCCGTCGGCGGGGCCTGCGAAGGTACGCAACGGCACCCTGCCGGTGGAGTCCTGGGGGCCGAGCGCGTAGGCGGGGATTCCGGCGCGGGAGCCGGGGGTGGCGAGGGCGGCCAGGTTCTCTGCGTGTCGGCCGGGATGGCGCAGGTTGCGGTGCTCGGCTCGTGCGGTGAGGTCGAGCAGGGTCCGGCGCTCGGAGGGGCCCGGCCGGTGCAGGTCGGCGCCGTCGAGCCGGGCGGCTTCGGCGAGCTCGGCGAGGACGGCGGCGGGTACCGGCTCGGCGGAGAACGGCAGGCGGCTGCTGCGTCGGTGCCAGATGGCCTGGTAGAGGTCGGGGCGGCGCAGCAGGGCCGCACGGGGTGGCCCGGCCAGACGTACCGTGGCGAGCAGGTCGGGCTTCTCGGGCCGGGGCAGGAGGCGGACGACGGGTTCCCGGCCCAGGTGGACGGCGGTGGCCTGGAGGTTGGCGAGGGCGGCGCCGGCCGAGATGTGCAGGGCTCGGGTGTCCGGGTCGGTGAGTAATGGGGCGCGTTGCGGTAGGGCGTGGACGTTGATGGTGCGGGTGGCGCGGTCGAAGTGGAATTGCCACGGCTGGCAGTTGTGGAGGGAGGGAGCGGCGCTCGCCGCGGTGATGAGTGCCTGACCGAGTTCGTCGTCGAGGGTTTGGGGTGTCATGGTGGAGCGGTCCTTCCTCCGGGGTCTGGGGCAGGGGTGGAGCGGGGGGCGAGGGGCGGAGGTGCGCCGCTTTCAGCTGCTGGAAGGGCCGTCGGTGCCGGGGTGTCGGGCGGCGCGTCCGGTCCACACGGGTTCCAGCTCGGCCCAGGCGCGCTGCCAGGCAATGTCGGCTCGGTGGTCCAGCGATCGCAGCCGCAGGCCCAGGCCACTGGCGATGAGGACGAAGAGGAGCCCGACGGCGAGAACGCCGACGATGACGGCGTTGAAGACGAGGTCGGCGGTGCTGGGTGGGGCGGCGGTCGGGCGGCCGGTGTCGTCGGCCCACACCTCGACCGTGGCGCCGGCCCGGGCTCGGTGGCTGAGGTCGACCGTGCCCGTTCGCTGTTGTCCGGCGGGGTAGGTCCAGGTGGCCGCGGCCCGGTACTGGGCGGTCATGGCGGTGGTCCGGTCGGCAGTCGTGCTGGTGGCGGTGAGCAGGAGCGCGTCCAGGTGGTGCAGGCGGGACGAGGCGGCGGCCACGCGGTGCTCGGCGGAGTCGAAATCGCTCCAGGCGACGGTGGCGCCGAGCACGAGGGCCAGGCCGGTGGCGACGGCGGCGAGGAGCCCGGCTCGGCTGCGGGCCCGGTCCTCGGGCCGGGCCAGCTCGTTGCGCTCGGTACCGAGTGCCCGCCTCAGGCCGCGGCGCCACGGGCGGATGGGACGGCTGTGGGGAACGCTGGTCATGGTCGGACTGCCCTTCGGTGAGCGGCTGGGAACGGACGGGGGCGGGCTCAGCTGTGCGGGACCACCGCGACCGGGGCCGCGGCGTGGTGGAGCACGGTGTGGGTGACGGGACCGAGCCGTATCCCTAGGGGGTGGTGGCGGTCGCGGCGGCCGACGATGACCAGGTCGGCGCCTTCGCCGGCGGTGACGACGGCGTGGGCCGCGCTGCCGTGCCGGACTTCAAGGAGCGCCGGGACGTCCGGGTGAGCGGCTCGTGCCGTGGCGAGCGATTCGGTGAGCAGGCGTTTCACGGCGGCCTCCCGCGCGGCGATCTCCGAGCGTGGCGGCACCCAGCTGGTGGCGGCCCACAGCGGCACCGGATCCCAGCCGTGGACGGCCCGCAGGCATGCGCCGCGCCGGGTGGCCTCGGCGAACGCGAAGTCGATGACCGCGTCGGCGGGCTGCCGGGGGTCTACCCCGACGACGATCTCGCCCCGCGATGTCGTGCCGTTCTGGGGCGAGGCGGGCCGATTGGCCCGGACCAGGACCACCGGGGTAGTGACGCGAGCTGCCACCGCCAGTGTGACCGAGCCGGTCAGCAGGCCGGCGAAGCCGCCGAGGCCACGTGAGCCGAGCACGAGGAGTTCCTGACCTTCAGCTGCCTTGACCAACGCGTCGACGGGGTCGTCTCCGACCACCATGGTCTCGACCACGAGCCCGGGGTGGTTGCGGCGGATGCTTCCGGCGATGCCGGACAGCATCCGCAGGGCGGCCTGGCGCAGGTCGCCGGGCCGGAAATCGCCGGGGGCCTCGGCGTCCACGGGGCTGAGCCAGGGCCAGGCGTGCAGCAGCCGAAGCGGAGCGCCACGGCGTTGGGCTTCCCCGGCGGCCCAGTGGGCCGCAGCCTCGCTGCTCGGGGATCCGTCGACTCCGGTCACGACGTGGCGCGTCATCAGTGCTCTCCTCCAGGGTCGCCGGCCGGCCTGCGGTCAGGCCGCCTGCTCGGCTCCCGTGCCGAGAGAACTCTGCCGGTGGTGATCCGACCGGGCCCAGGGACCTACCGGGCCGAGGAGTGGGCCAGTGGTCCCTGGCAGGGCCGGATCCCGGGCATGTGGGGGGCCGCGGGACCAGTGGGACGTGCGGGAGGGGACCGGTGGCGGCGGCAACAGGGCCCGATGGTCCCTGGGACGACCCCTGGTCGCGACGCCAGGATCGTCACCGTGAGCGACGGACGCACCGGTGTCCGTCTCCCCGAGCGCACCGCAGAGGAGCAGTCGATGTCCGCACACGATCGCGGAAGACCACAGCAGAGAAAGGCAGTTGACGGACCGCGAGGAGCCGCAGGCGGCTTCGGGCTACCGGCCGCGACCGCGCTGGTGGTCGGCAGCGTCATCGGCACCGGGGTGTTCGCGCTGCCCTCCGCGCTCGCGCCGTACGGGCCGATCGCGCTGGTGGCGTTCGTGCTGGTGACGATCGGCGCGCTGGCGCTGGCGATGGTCTTCGGGCGGCTGTCGGAGCGTGTACCTGGGAGCGGCGGACCGTACGTCTACGCCCGTGAGGCGTTCGGTGAGTTCGCCGGGTTCCTGACCGCCTGGTCCTACTGGATCACCGCCTGGGCCGGGAACGCGGCCATCGCGGTCGCCTGGGTCGGCTACGTCGAGGTGTTCGTCGACAAGGGGCACCACACCGGGGGCTCGATCGCGATCGCGCTGGCCGGTCTGTGGCTGCCGGCGATCGTCAACCTGACCGGGATGCGGAACATCGGCGCGTTCCAAGTCGTCACCACCGTACTGAAGTTCCTGCCGCTGGCGTTCATGGCCACGGCCGGTCTGCTGTTCGTGAAGTCCGGGAACTTCGGCGCGTTCAACGCGAGCGGAACCTCGGCACTGGGCGCGGTGTCGGCGGCAGGTGCGATCGCGCTGTTCAGCTACATCGGCCTGGAGACCGCCTCGGTGGCCGCCGGACGGGTCCGCGAGCCCAAGCGGAACGTGCCGCGGGCGACCGTGTACGGGACGCTGGCCTGCGCCGCGATCTACCTGCTCGGCACCCTGGCGGTCTTCGGCACCGTCCCGCACGCCCAACTGGGCGCCTCCACCGCGCCGTTCACCGACGCCATGAACAACATCGCGGGCGGCCACTGGGCCGGCAACCTGGTCGCCGCCGCGGCGATCATCTCCGGTCTCGGCGCACTCAACGGCTGGACCCTGATCTGCGCCGAGATGCCGATGGCCGCGGCCCGCGACGGGCTCTTCCCGGCCGCCTTCACCGGCACCCGCGGCCGGGGCGAGGTGCCGGCCTTCGGCATCGTTTCGGCCACCGTCCTCGCCTCGGTGCTGACCGTCGTCAGCTACACCCGCTTCACCAAGGTGTTCACCGAGATTGTGCTGCTGAGCGTGCTCACCGCGGTGATCCCCTACCTGGTCTCGGCGGCAGCACAGCTGTACTGGCTGGTGGTGCGCGGCCGCCAGGAGCTGGAGGGGCGGCGCTTCGCCCGCGACGTCACCGTCGCGCTGCTCGCCCTCGCTTTCTCGTACTGGTCGATCCAGGGCAGCGGCTACCAGACCGTCTATTACGGCCTGTTCACCATCCTGCTCGGCATCCCCGTCTACATCTGGCTCAAGCGCCCGAACGCTGCGACCCGGGCCACCGCCGCGACGGGACCCACCGAGGCCGAGCCGGCGGCCCCCACCGCCGTGCCCCTGCCGAAGGCGGCCCGCACCGCCCGCCCGGTGGGCCTGCCGACCATCCTGCGCCGCGCACTGACCACGCGTCACCAGCACTGAACCCGCCGAGGAGCACCCACCCATGTCCACCCTGCGTGTCGATTCCGAGGCGGGCCGCCTGCGCCAGGTGATCCTGCACCGACCGGGACTGGAACTGTCCCGGCTGACCCCGCGCAACGTCGACGAGCTGCTCTTCGACGACATCCTGTGGGCCAAGCGCGCCCGCGAGGAGCACGACGCCTTCGCCCAGGTGCTGCGCGACCACCGCGTGCGCGTCCACCACTACGCCGACCTGCTCGCCGAGACGCTCGACCTGGCGCCGGCCCGGGCCTGGCTGCTCGACCAGGTCGTCACCCCGGCCACCGTCGGCCCGGCCCTGGTCGATCCCGTCCAAGAACTGTGCGCGCAGCTCGACGGCAAGACCCTGGCCGAATACCTGATCGGCGGCGTCCTCAAGACCGACCTGCCGCTGCACAACCCGCACAGCCTGGCCTGGCACACACTCGGAGACCAGGACTTCGCCCTGCCGCCGCTGCCCAACCACCTCTTCCCGCGCGACAACTCCTGCTGGATCGGCGCCCGTTACAGCCTCAACCCGATGGCGAAGGCCGCGCGCCGCCGGGAGACCCTGCACACGGCCGCGATCTACCGCTTCCACCCGCTGTTCGCCGAAACCGCTCCCCCGCTGCTGGACGGCACCACCACGGCACCCGGGCTGAGCCTGGAAGGCGGCGACGTCCACGTCCTCGCTCCCGGAGTGGTCATGGTCGGCATGGGCGAGCGCACCACCGCCCAGGCCGTCGAAGCCCTCGCCCAGCAACTGTTCCTGACCGGCATCGCACACCGAGTGATCGCGGTGCGCCTCCCGGAGAGCCGGGCGTTCATGCACCTGGACACCGTTATGACGATGATCGACCGCGACACCTTCGCGCTCTACCCCGGCCTGGCCGACCGGCTGCGCTCCTGGACCCTCACCCCCGCCCCCGAACGGCCCGCCGGATTCGACGTCACCCCGGACACCGACCTCGCCGCCTCCCTCGCCGAGGCCCTCGACCTCGACAAGGTCCGCTTCCTCTCCGCCGAACAGGACGCCCGCGCCGCCGAACGCGAGCAGTGGGACGACGGCAGCAACTTCCTCGCCCTCGAACCCGGCGTCGTCGTCGGCTACGAGCGCAACACCACCACCAACACCTACCTGCGCAAGCAGGGCATCGAGATCGTCACCATCGCCGGCTCCGAGCTCGGCCGCGGCCGCGGCGGCCCGCGCTGCATGAGCTGCCCCATCCAGCGCGACCCGGCCAACTGACCACCCGGAAGAGGAGAACCACCATGACCAGTCCCCTGCGCGGCCGCCACTACCTGCGTGAGCTTGACTTCACCGCCGACGAGATCCACCACCTGCTCGACCTCGCCACCGACCTGAAGGCCGCCCGCGCCGCCGGAACCGAACGGCAGCACCTGACCGGCCGCCGCCTGGCCCTGATCTTCGAGAAGAACTCCACCCGCACCCGCTGCGCCTTCGAGGTCGCCGCCGCCGACCAGGGCGCCACCACCACCTACCTCGGCCCGGACAGCTCCCACATCGGCCACAAGGAGTCCGTCGCCGACACCGCCCGGGTGCTGGGGCGGATGTACGACGGCATCGAGTACCGCGGCTTCGCCCAGGACACCGTCACCGAACTCGCCGCCCACGCCGGCGTGCCGGTCTACAACGGCCTGACCGACCAGTGCCACCCCACCCAGAGCCTGTGCGACGTGTTCACCATGCGCGAGCACAGCAACAAGCCGCTGGAGGAGATCTCCTTCTGCTACCTGGGCGATGCCCGCAACAACACCGCCAACTCCCTCATGGTGATGGGAAGTCTGCTCGGCATGGACGTGCGGATCGCCGCGCCCCGCGAGCTGTGGCCCGACCCGCTGCTGGTCTCCGAGTGTCTGCTGCTCGGCCAGGACAGCGGAGCCCGCTTCACCCTCAGCGACCAGGTCGAGGACGCCGTGCGCGGCGCGGACTACCTCTACACCGACGTCTGGGTCTCGATGGGCGAGGACCACGACCGGTGGAAGGAGCGCATCGACCTGCTGCTCCCGTACCAGATCAACGCCGAGACCATGGCAGCCACCGGAAACCCGGACACCGCTCTCCTGCACTGCCTGCCGGCCCTGCACGACCGCCGCACCGACCTCGGTGCCGAACTGGCCGCCGAACACGGGCTGGACGGCCTGGAGGTGACCGACGAGGTCTTCGAGTCGTCCGCTTCCCTGGTCTTCACCCAGGCCGAGAACCGCATGCACACCATCAAGGCGATCCTCGTCGCCACCCTCGGGAGGGACTGACCATGCGCATCGTCGCCGCCCTCGGCGGAAACGCCCTGCTCCAGCGCGGCGAACACCCCGACGCTGCCGTCCAGCAGCACCACGTCCACGACGCCGCCCGATCACTGGCCGAACTCGTCCTCGCCGGACACGAGTTGGTCATCACCCACGGCAACGGCCCGCAGGTCGGCCTGCTCGCCGTCGAGAGCGAGAGCGACCCGGCCCTGACGGTTCCCTACCCGCTGGACGTACTCGGCGCGCAGACCCAGGGCATGATCGGCACCCTGCTCGCCCGGGAACTCGCCGGCCGCCTGCCAGGCCGCGCCGTCACCGCCCTGGTCACCCACACCGAGGTCGACCGGCACGACCCCGCCTTCCAGCACCCCGACAAGTTCATCGGCGGCCAACTCACCGACCACCAGGCCAGGATGATGGAGATCGACCGCGGGTGGACCACCGCCCGCGACGGCGACCACCTGCGCCGCACGGTCCCCTCGCCCCTGCCGAAGGCGATCACCGAACTCCCCGCCGTCCGAGCCCTGCTGGCGAGTGGCTCAGTGGTGATCGCTGCCGGAGGCGGCGGTATCCCCGTCACCCGCGACCCCGACACCGGCCTGATGCGCGGCGTCGAGGCCGTGGTCGACAAGGACCGCACCGCCGCCCTGCTCGCCGAACAGCTCGGCGCCGACGCACTGCTGATCCTCACCGACGTCACCCATGTGTTCACTCATTTCGGTGCCGCCCACCCCGGTCCCCTCACCACCGTCACCCCCGGCCGGCTGCACGAGCTGGACCTGCCCGCCGGTTCGATGCGCCCCAAGGCAGAAGCCGCCGCAGGCTTCGCCGAGCGGACCGGTCGGGTCGCCGTCATCGGCCCACTGGACGACGCCCTCGGCGCGCTCCTCGGCACCACCGGCACCACCGTCCGCGCGCTGCCCGCACCGGTGGGCCGGGGACCGGCAGCCCTGCCGGCGGGACCTTCGGCCCACGACCCGGCCGCACCGCACGCGACAGTCTGAACCCCACGAGGAAGGGAACTGCGATGAACCGCCTGCAGACCGAGCCCGCCACCGACGTCCTGGTGGAGACCCGCGGAGAGGTCACCCTGGCCGCGCCCGACTACGCCCGGACGAAGATGCTCGCCGTACTGGAACGGCTGGACGAGCCGGTCCTCGCCGCCCGCGTGAAGCTCACCCAGGAGGCCAACCACGCGGTGGCGAAGCCCTCGCTCGCCCAAGCCGTCGTCGATCTGAACGGCAGACCGGTACGGGCCCACGTGGCCGCAGCCACCATGCAGGAGGCCGTCGACCTGCTCCAGGACCGCCTGATCGCCCGGATCGCACGTGTCCGCGGCCACCGGGACCACCACCGCCGACACGCGACCGCACCGGCCGTCCCGCTGGACGGCGCTCGGCACGAGCACCGCCCGCAGCGCCACGCCCGCAGTGCGCAGGAGCGGCGGATCGTGCGGCACAAGTCCTACAGCCTGGCGCGGCAGACCGCCTGGGAAGCGGTGCTCGAACTGGAGGCCATGGACTACGACTTCCACCTGTTCACCGACGCGGCGAGCGGCTGCGACAGCGTGGTCCACCGCGACCCGGCCGACGACGGCTACCGGCTGGCCACCGTCGGCCCGCAGGTCGACCCGGTGCCGGGGTTGCCGCTGAGCACGCTCGGCGCACCGCGGCTCACTGTCGACGACGCGGTCGCGCGCCTGGACCTGAGCGGCCTGCCGTTCGTCTTCTTCACCGACGCCGTCACCGGCCGCGGCAACGTGCTGTACCACCGCTACGACGGCCACCACGGCCTCATCACTCCTGCGCTGTAGGGGCGCGGGTCCGCCTGGCGGCTGTGGGGTTCGACCGGGCAAGAAGTGCGGAGCCGGGGACGGTGTGGGGCCGTCCCTGGCTCTCGCCTTTGCGCTGCACGGTGGCGTTGAAGTCGGCCGGCGCAGTTGCCCGGTAGGGCTGGCCTCGTTGCCCCGGTGCGGCTTGCCGTGCGTCGGCGGAGCACAGCCGGTTCTGCCCTGAGGAGTTGAGCCGCTGCTCCTTGACCAGGTCAGGCACAGCTCGGCTCATGTCCGCCGGATGTCGGCACGGATGGCGAGCGTGGCAGCGGTCTTGCCGGCGAGAGGTCCGCCCGTCCACAGCTCTTGGGCAGTGAGCGCCGATGCCGGGTGTCCGGTCACGATCGGAGCCGATCCGGGCGGCTCACGCCAGGTGCCGGGTCCGGCGAACGCCTTCGGATGTTCGGCGTAGGCCGGGGCACGTGAAGAGGGCGGTGGACGCCGGGCGTGCCGGGGTCCACCGCCCTCGATTGCGGTGGGCGGGTCAGTCGTGCGGGACGACGGCGACCGGGGCCTGCGCGTGGTGGAGAACGGTGTGGGCGACCGGCCCGAGCCGCATGCCGGCGTGGTGCGGGCGGCGTCGGCGGCCCACCACGACGAGGTCCGCGTCGGCGCAGGCGTCAACCAGGATTGCGGCGCCGCTGCCGATCCGGCTGTCCTGGATCACGGTGACCTCGGGGTACTTCTCCTGCCAGCCGGTCATGGCCAGCGTGAGGAGCTCGTCCTCGATCGCCCGGAACTGTTCGGTCTCGGGCTGCGGGGGCACCCAGCCGGCGTAGCCCCAGACCGGCGGGGGCGTCCAGCCGTGCACGGCGCGCAGCACGGCTCCGCGCCGCGCGGCCTCGCGGAACGCGAAGTCGATGACGTCCGCGGCAGCCTCGCGGGTGTCGACGCCGACGACGACCTCGGGTCCGTCGGGCCCGGTGCGGCGGTCGGTCTCATCGGAGCGGACCAGCACGGTCGGTACGTCGCTGCGCGCGGTGACGGCCAGGCCGATGGAGCCGACCATGAGCCCGCCGAAGCCGCCGAGCCCTCGGGAGCCGAGGACCAACATGCGGGCGTCGGCTGCCGCGTCGACCAGCACGTCGACCGGCTCACCGCCCCCGACCAGCTCGGCGCGGATCTCCAGGCCGGGGTGAGTGTTCTCCACGGCTCGCTTGGCGTCGGAGAGCATGCGCGTGGTCAGGGCACGGACGTCGGCCGGCTGGCCGGAGTCGGCGTGGATGTCGTCGAGCCAGGTCTGGGCGTGAACGAGACGCAGCGGCATGCCGTGGCGGGTGGCTTCGTCGGCCGCCCAGCGGGCGGCGGCGATGCTCTCCTCCGAGCCGTCGATGGCGGCGAGCAGGTAGTCGGCCATGGGATGTCCTCTCCGGGGTGGGCCGTGGTGCTGATTGTGTCGAGGAAGGCCGCGGCGGCCAGGGCGGCGATCCCGCCGCCGACCAGGTAGGCCTTCGTCTGGCGCCTGCTGTCGATCACGTCATGTTCCGTTCGTCCGCTGAATCCGCTCCTGCGACGGTCGGCAGGGGGTGCCGCCAGCCTCTGGCAGCGCCGACGGCGGGCGCGCGGGGCCGACTGGCCCCGCTTCCGGGTCGTTGGTCCTCGGCTTCCCGGTCCGTCGGGCCCTGCGGTGGTGTGCGGGAGGTTCGGCTGGGCCGCAGGTCCCTCTCCCAGCAGCTGGGCTGTGACCCGGTCGGCCCTGTGTCGGAGCGGGTGCGCGGCGTGACGATGGGTACGGCCCGCCGTCGGCGGCCAGCGAAGTCGACCGAGTCCCGAGGAGACCGCGGCCATGACCGTGACCACCGCTTCAACGTCCGGAGAGCCGGCCGAGGCTGAGCTGCTGGCGC
Source organism: Kitasatospora sp. NPDC101155 (assembly GCF_044768305.1). NCBI lineage: Bacteria > Bacillati > Actinomycetota > Actinomycetes > Kitasatosporales > Streptomycetaceae > Kitasatospora > Kitasatospora sp. NPDC101155. Next base: position 155,159 of record NZ_JBIWPN010000015.1, read on the forward strand.
TGGACGCCCACTGGCGGGCCGCCAACTACCTGGCGGCCGGTCAGATCTACCTGATGGCCAACCCGCTGCTGCGCGAACCGCTGCGTCCCGAGCACATCAAGCCCCGCCTGCTGGGCCACTGGGGGACCTCGCCGGGCCTGAACCTGGTCTACACCCACCTCAACCGGATGATCTCCGGGCGGGACCTGGACGCCATCTGCGTCTGGGGCCCGGGACACGGCGGCCCCGCCGTGCTGGCCGGCTCCTGGCTGGAGGGCAGCTACAGCGACACCTACCCGTCCGTCACCCGCGACGAGGTGGGCATGGCGCAGCTGTTCCGGCAGTTCTCCTTCCCCGGCGGTGTGCCGAGTCACGTGGCGCCCGAGACGCCCGGGTCGATCCACGAGGGCGGCGAGCTCGGCTACGCGCTCTCCCACGCCTACGGCGCCGCCTTCGACAACCCCGGGCTGCTGGTCGCCTGCGTGATCGGCGACGGCGAGGCGGAGACCGGGCCGCTGGCCGCCTCCTGGCACGGCAACAAGTTCCTCGACCCGGTGCACGACGGCGCCGTGCTGCCGGTCCTGCACCTGAACGGCTACAAGATCGCCAACCCGACGGTGCTCTCCCGGCTGCCGGAGGCCGAGCTGGACGCGCTGCTGCGCGGCTACGGCCACGACCCGCTGTACGTCACCGGAGACGACCCGATGGCCGTGCACCGTGCGATGGCCGCCGCCATGGACACCGCCGTCGACCGGATCGCCGCCGTCCAGCGCGCCGCCCGCGAGGACGGGGCCACCGAGCGTGCCGCCTGGCCGTTGATCGTGCTGCGCACCCCGAAGGGCTGGACCGGCCCGGCCGAGGTGGACGGCGTGCCGGTGGCGGGCACCTGGCGGGCCCACCAGGTGCCGCTCGGCGAGGTCCGCGACAACCCCGCGCACCTGGCCCAGCTGGAGGCCTGGCTGCGCTCGTACCGTCCGGAGGAACTCTTCGACGAGGACGGCCGCCCGGTGCCCGAGGTGCTCGCCTGCGTCCCCGGCGGGACCCGCCGTCTGGGGTCCACCCCGCACGCTAACGGCGGCCTGCTGTTGCGCGATCTGCCGCTGCCGCCGCTGGAGCGCTACGCCGTCCCGATCGACAAGCCCGGCACCAGCCTGCACGAACCCACCCGCGTCCTCGGCGACCTGCTCGAACAGGTGATGGCCGACACCGCCGAACGCCGCGACTTCCGGATCGTCGGGCCGGACGAGACCGCCTCCAACCGCCTCCAGGCTGTCTACGGAGTCACCGGCAAGGCCTGGCAGGCCGCCACCCTGCCGGTCGACGAACACCTCGCCCGCGACGGTCGGGTGCTGGAGATCCTCTCCGAACACACCTGCCAGGGCTGGCTGGAGGGCTACCTCCTCACCGGCCGGCACGGCCTCTTCTCCTGCTACGAGGCGTTCGTCCACATCGTCGACTCGATGGTCAACCAGCACATCAAGTGGCTGCGCACCACCCGCGAGATCCCCTGGCGCGCACCGATCGCCTCGCTCAACTACCTGCTCACCTCGCACGTCTGGCGCCAGGACCACAACGGCTTCTCCCACCAGGACCCCGGTTTCGTCGACCACGTCCTCAACAAGAGCCCCGAGGCCGTGCGCGTCTACTTCCCGCCGGACGCCAACACCCTGCTGGCCACCGCCGACCACGTGCTGCGCAGCCGCGACTACGTCAACGTGGTGGTCGCGGGCAAGCAGCCCTGCTTCGACTGGCTCACCCTGGAGCAGGCCCGCGCCCACTGCGCCCGCGGCGCGGGCATCTGGGACTGGGCCGGCACCGACGACGGTGCACGCGAGCCGGACGTGGTGCTCGCCTGCGCCGGTGACGTGCCGACCCAGGAGGTGATCGCCGCCGCCGGGCTGCTGCGCCGTCACCTGCCCGAACTCGCGGTGCGGGTGGTCAACGTGGTCGACCTGGCCCGGCTGATGCCCGCCGACGAGCACCCGCACGGCATGCCCGACGCCGAGTTCGACGCCCTCTTCACCCGCGACAAGCCGGTCGTCTTCGCCTACCACGGCTACCCGTGGCTGATCCACCGCCTCGCCTACCGCCGCGCCGTCCACCCGCAGCTGCACGTGCGCGGCTACAAGGAGTCCGGCACCACGACCACGCCCTTCGACATGGTGGTCCGCAACGACCTCGACCGCTACCGCCTGGTCATGGACGTCATCGACCGGGTCCCCGGCCTCGCCGTCCGGGCCGCAGCGGTCCGCCAGCAGATGGCCGACCAGCGCACCCGCCACCACTCCTGGATCCGCGAACACGGCACCGACCTGCCCGAGATCGCCGACTGGCAGCCAGGCAGCTGACCCGGGCCGCGGCGCCCCACGAAAGGGAGATGAGCACCATGGACCTGCCCGTCACCGTCGGCGTCGACGGCTCCGAGGCCAGCCTGGCCGCCGCCGACTGGGCCGCACGTGAGGCACTGCTGCGCGACCGACCGCTGCGCGTCCTGCACGCCCTGCCCCTGATGCCGCACCTGCTCCCCAGCTGGAGCCGCCAGACCCGCCCCAGCGGTGACCTGCTGCACGAGGTCCGGCACGTCCTCGCGGTGCGCCACCCGGAGTTGCCGGTCCGCACCGACGAGGTCCACGACGCCGTCACCTCGGCACTGGTCGCCGCAGGAGAGGGGGCCGAACTGCTGGTCCTGGGGGCGCGCGGCAGCGGCGGCTTCCCGGAGCTGCGGGTCGGCTCCACCGCCCTGCACATCGCCGCGCGGGCCGGCTGTCCTACGGTGCTGCTTCCGGTGGACGGCCCGGGCGCGCATCCGCGTGAGCAGGTGGTGGTGGGGCTGGACGCCCGCCGCCCGGGCGAGGCGGCGCTCCAGTTCGCCTTCCTGGCCGCACGGAGCCATGGCCTGCCGCTGCTCGTGGTGCATGCCGACGAAGGTTCGGAAGCGGGAGGAGCGGAGCGGGGCCCGAGCGGCGGGGGCGGGCTGCTCGCCCGCGTCCTGGAGCCCTGGCAGCTGGCCTGTCCCGATGTCGAGGTGGTCGCGGACACCGAGTGCGCCCCGCCGGGCCGGGTGCTGGTGGAGTCGTCCGCCAAGGCCCGGCTGCTGGTGCTCGGCCGCCGCCCGGGTGATCGGGTCGGCCGGCTCGGCCCGGTGGCCTACGCGGTCGTGCACCACGCCGACTGCCCGGTGGCGATCGTGCCCGAGGCATGAGCTCAGCCCCTGACCGGGACCTTCGGGACCGGCCAGGGGCTGCTCGGCCCCTGTGGCAGGACCTCACCAGCCGCGAGCCTGTCCATCAGACACGGGGTTGCGCACGTCGGTGCCGCGACCGGAGAGCGGAGGAGGACGTGATCATGTCTCACGCGGTTGTGGTGGGAGTCGACGGATCGGCGCAGAGCGTGGCGGCGGCCGAGTGGGCGGCCTACCAGGCGTACCGGAGCGGCCGGGCTCTGCGGCTGATCCACGTCGGCGCGCAGCCGGAGTTCTCGGTGGAGGCCGCGGACCCGGCGGAGCTGCTGCCCCGGCCGGTGCTCGTGCTGCGGGACCAGATCGTGGAGGTGCTGCCGGGCCTCACGGTCTCCTGCGAGCACGTGCCCGGCAGCCCGGCCGACGCACTGGTCGTCGCCGGAGAGCGCGAAGGCCTGCTGGTGCTCGGCTCGCGCGGGATCGGCGGCCTCGCCGGGCTGCTGCTCGGGTCGGTCGCGTTGCGCGCGGCGGCGCACGCCCGCTGCCCGGTGGTCCTGGTCGGGACCGGTACGGACGGCCAGGGCGACGTGCACGGTGACGTCGTGGTCGGGGTGGACAGCAGTCGGCCCTGCGCCGAACTGGTCGCCTTCGCCTTCGAGAGGGCCGCCGAAGGGGGAGCGGTGCTGCGGGCGCTGGAGAGCCGCGAGTTTCCCACCGGGCGGTATGTGACGGCCGCTCCGGTCGATCCGGCGGAGATCACGAGCGCGCTGGCGGCGGCCGCGCAGGTCCGGCTCCAGGACACGCTGGCGCCCTGGCGGAAGAAGTTCCCCGAGGTGCGCGTGGAGGCCGAGGTGACCGGCTGGCCGGCCGGGAAGGCACTGGTGGAGGCCTCGCGCAGCGCTTCGCTGGTGGTGGTGGGCCGGCGGATCCCGAGGGGCCGGCCGGCCGTTCCCGGGCTGGGAGCAGTGGCCCACGCGGTGCTGCACCACTCACACGGCCCGGTCGCGGTGGTGCCGCACGACTGACCGACAACGCCACGCCGGCCGTGGGGGGGGGGGGGCCCCCGCCCCGCCCGCCCCCGGGGGGGGTTGGGGGGGGGGCGCGGGCCGGACGGCCGGCGGGCGGGGGTGGGCCCGCCGCCGCCGCG
>NZ_JBIWPN010000015.1:159472-232383 GCF_044768305.1 Kitasatospora sp. NPDC101155
CCCCGGCGGTCCGCCCCCCCCCCCCCGGGGGGGGGGGGGGGGGCCCCCCCCACCCCCCCCCCCCCCCCCGGCCGGGGGGCCCGCCCCGCCCCCCGCCCCCCCCACGGCCGTTGGTGTGTTCGGCCCTGGGGCGTTCACGGCCGCGGGAGTCTGCGGTGAGGGACCTTCGGCCCGCAGGCGTACCCCATCGGCCGCCTCCCCGTGCGGCGCAGCTCGGGAAGGCTGTCGGTGAAAGCGCGAGCGACGCCCGCCAGCGCCCGATCCCAGGACGAAGAACCGAAAGGTGGTCCCGACATGCCCCGTCGCCCGCAGACCGAGGAGCCGACCCCTCCCGCCCTCGCCCCCGTCCCGGCCGGTACCACCGCCGTTGACGCGTTGGTCGCCGACGCGCTGACGGCTCTTCGGGAGTACGCCGACTTCACCCAGGAGCAGGTCGACCACATCGTCAAGAAGGCGTCGCTGGCCGCCCTGGCCCAGCACACCGGTCTCGCCGCGCTGGCGGTCGAGGAGACCGGTCGCGGCCTGTTCGAGGACAAGGCCGTGAAGAACGTCTTCGCCTGCGAGAACGTCACCCACGTGATGGCCCGCACGAAGACCGTCGGGGTGGTGCACCGCGACGAGATCGACGGGATCGTGGAGATCGCCGAGCCGGTCGGCGTGGTCGCGGGCATCACCCCGGTCACCAACCCCACCTCCACCACCATCTTCAAGTGCCTGCTGGCGCTGAAGACCCGCAACCCGATCGTTTTCGCCTTCCACCCCGCCGCGCAGCGCTGCTCGGCGCAGGCCGCCCGGATCGTGCGGGATGCAGCGGTGGCGGCCGGAGCACCGCAGTCCTGCATCCAGTGGATCGAAGAACCGTCGATGGCAGCCACCCAGGCCCTGATGAACCACCCGGACGTGGCCACCATCCTGGCGACGGGCGGCAACGCGATGGTCCGCGCCGCTTACTCCTGCGGCAAGCCGGCTCTCGGCGTCGGCGCCGGCAACGTCCCCGCCTACGTCGAGCGGAGCGCGGACCTGAAACGGGCCGTCAACGACATCGTGCTGTCGAAGACCTTCGACAACGGCATGATCTGCGCCTCCGAGCAGGCCGTCATCCTGGACGCGGAGATCCGCGACGCGGCGCTCGCCGAGTTCCGCACACTGAAGGCGCACCACGCGAACGCCGAGGAGAAGGCGCTGCTGGAGCGGTACCTGTTCGGCGCCGGGGACGGGAGTTCCTGCGCGGGGCAGCGGCTGAACGCCGACGTGGTGGGCCGCAGCGCGCCCGAGATCGCGACGGCGGCGGGGTTCGAGGTGCCGGCGGACACCTCGGTGCTGCTGGTGGACGTCGGGCGGGTCGGCCCGACCGAGCCGCTGACCCGCGAGAAGCTGTGCCCGGTGCTGGCCGTGCTGACCGCCTCCTCGCGCCGAGAGGGCGTCGAACTGGCCTCGGCCATGGTGGAGTTCAACGGGCTCGGACACTCGGCGGCGGTGCACACCGAGGACGCGGCGTTCGTCGAGGAGTTCGGGCACGCGGTCAAGGCGTGCCGGATCATCTGGAACGCGCCCAGCTCGCAGGGCGGCATCGGCGACGTCTACAACGCCTTCACTCCCTCGCTGACACTGGGCTGCGGCTCCTACGGACACAACTCCGTGGCGGGCAACGTGTCGGCACTGAACCTGCTGAACATCAAGCGGATCGGGCGGCGCAACACCAACATGCAGTGGTTCAAGGTCCCGCCGAAGATCTACTTCGAGCGCAACAGCATCAAGTACTTGGCGAGCATGCCGAACGCCCACCGGATCGTCATCGTGACCGACCGGACCATGGTGGAGATCGGCCACCTGGAGCGCGTCCGCGGCATCCTGGACCGCCGCCGCGGACCCGTCGAGGTCCGCGTCGTCGACTTCGTCGAGCCCAACCCCAGCATCGACACCGTCCGGCGGGGCGCCGAGCTGATGCGCGACTTCCGCCCCGACACCATCGTGGCGCTCGGCGGCGGCTCGCCGATGGACGCGGCGAAGGTGATGTGGCTGATGTACGAGCACCCCGAGGTCGACTTCGCCGACCTGAAGGAGAAGTTCTTCGACATCCGCAAGCGCGCCTTCACCTTCCCCGACCTCGGCGAGAAGGCGAAGTTGGTGTGCGTCCCGACGACTTCGGGCACCGGAGCCGAGGTCACCCCGTTCGCGGTGATCACCGACACCGCCACCGGACAGAAGTACCCGCTCGCCGACTACGCGCTCACCCCGAGCGTGGCCATCGTCGACCCGGCACTGACCACCCACCTGCCCAAGGACGTCACCGCGGACACCGGCTTCGACGCCCTCACCCACTGCATCGAGACCTACGTCTCCGTCTACGCCAACGACTTCACCGACGGACTCGCCGTCCAGGGCATCCGGCTGATCTTCGAGAACCTGGAGCGGGCCGTCTCCGACGGCCCGAACGACCCGGTCGCCCGGGAGAAGATGCACAACGCCGGCACCATCGCCGGCATGGCCTTCGGTTCGGCGTTCCTGGGCGTGGTGCATGCCATGGCGCACACCCTGGGCGCCACCTTCCACGTCGCCCACGGCCGCACCAACGCGCTGCTGCTGCCCCACGTCATCCGCTACAACGGCACGGCTCCGGCGAAGGTCAGCAGCTGGCCCAAGTACCGCAGTTACGTGGCGCCCGAGCGGTACCAGGCCATCGCCCGGACGCTCGGCCTGCCCGCCGACACCCCTGAGCGGGGCGTCGAGTCGCTCGCCACCGCGATCGAGGAACTGCGTGACCGGGTGGGCATCCCGCGCTCCTTCAAGGAAGCCGGCGTGGACGAGGCGGCCTTCCTCGCCGCTCTGCCGCAGCAGGCGATGAACGCCTTCGAGGACCAGTGCGCCCCGGCCAACCCCCGGATGCCGCTGCTCGCCGACATGCAGCAGCTGATGCGCCAGGCCTACTACGGCGACCGGTCCTGACCACCACCCGAGCGAGAAGGACAGCCCGACCATGACCACACAGCAGCAGGGAACCGCGACCGCCTGGGACGGCTTCCGGGGCGACCAGTGGCGCGACGCCATCGACGTGCGCGACTTCATCCAGCACAACTACACCCCCTACGAGGGTGACGCCTCCTTCCTGGCCGGGCCCACGGAGCGGACCCTCGCGGTCTGGCAGCAGATCACCGACCGCTTCCCGGAGGAGCGCGCCAAGGGCGTGTACGACATCGCCCACGACATCCCCGCCGGCATCACCGCACACGCGCCCGGATACGTCGACCGCGACCGGGAGCTGATCGTCGGACTGCAGACCGACGCACCGCTCAAGCGCGCGATCATGCCCTACGGCGGCTGGCGGATGGTCGCCGGAGCGTTGAAGACCTACGGCTACCCGGTCGACCCGCAGCTGGAGAAGGTCTTCACCGAGTACCGCAAGACCCACAACGACGGCGTCTTCGACGCCTACACGCCCGAGATCCTCGCCGCCCGCAAGGCCGGCATCATCACCGGCCTGCCCGACGCCTACGGCCGCGGCCGGATCATCGGCGACTACCGCCGCGTGCCGCTGTACGGCGTCGACCGGCTGATCGAGGCCAAGCGGGCCGAGAAGGCCGAACTGGACCAGCTGCCGCGCGACCCGTCGCGGCTGGAGGAGGTCATCCGCGAACGCGAGGAACTGGCGGAGCAGATTCGGGCGCTCGGCGAACTGCGGCAGATGGCGGCCGCCTACGGGCACGACATCTCCGGCCCCGCCCGCACCGGCCGCCAGGCCGTCCAGTGGCTGTACTTCGCCTACCTGGCCGCGGTGAAGGAGCAGAACGGCGCGGCGATGTCACTCGGCCGCACCTCCACCTTCGTGGACGTCTACCTCCAGCGCGACATCGAGGCCGGTGTCCTCACCGAGGCCGACGCCCAGGAGCTGGTCGACGACTTCATCATCAAGCTGCGGATCGTCCGCTTCCTGCGCACACCCGAGTACGACGAGCTCTTCTCCGGCGACCCGACCTGGGTCACCGAGTCGATCGGCGGCATCGGCGCCGACGGCCGCCCGCTGGTCACCCGCACCTCCTTCCGCTACCTCCAGACGCTCTGCAACCTCGGCCCCGCCCCCGAGCCGAACATGACCGTCTTCTGGAGCCCGCAACTGCCGCAAGGCTTCAAGGAGTTCTGCGCCCAGGTGTCCATCGACACCTCCAGCATCCAGTACGAGTCGGACGAGCTGATGCGCCCGCGCTTCGGCGACGACACCGCGATCGCCTGCTGCGTCTCGGCGATGGCCGTCGGCAAGCAGATGCAGTTCTTCGGCGCCCGGGTGAACCTCGCCAAGACCCTGCTCTACGCGATCAACGGCGGCCGCGACGAGAAGTCCGGCGCCCAGGTCGGCCCCGAGACCGGTGCACTCACCGACGAGGTGCTCGACTACGACACGGTGCTGGCCAAGTTCGACCAGCAGATGGAGTGGCTGGCCGAGACGTACGTCCACGCGCTCGACGTCATCCACTACATGCACGACAAGTACGCCTACGAGCGCATCGAGATGGCCCTGCACGACCGGGACGTCCGCCGCACGATGGCCTGCGGGATAGCCGGGCTCTCGGTGGCCGCCGACTCGCTCTCGGCCATCAAGCACGCCAGGGTGAGGCCCGTCCGGGACGAGACCGGGCTGGCCGTGGACTACGTGATCGAGGGCGACTACCCCGCGTACGGCAACAACGACGACCGGGCCGACTCGATCGCGGTGCGGCTGGTGGAGGAGTTCATGAAGAAGGTGCGCAAGCACCCCACCTACCGGGGCGCCGAGCACACCCAGTCGGTGCTGACCATCACCTCCAACGTCGTCTACGGCAAGAAGACCGGTGCCACCCCGGACGGCCGCAAGGCCGGCGAGCCGTTCTCCCCGGGCGCCAACCCGATGAACGGACGCGACCGCCACGGATACGTCGCCGCGGCACTGTCCGTGGCCAAACTCCCCTACGACCAGGCCGAGGACGGCATCTCCCTCACCAACACCGTCACACCCGACGCACTCGGTCGCACGGCCCAGGAGCGGATCAGCAACCTGGTCGGCGTGCTCGACGGCTACACCACCTGCCGCGGCTTCCACATGAACGTCAACGTCCTCGACCGCCACACCCTGCTGGACGCGATGGAACACCCGGAGAACTACCCGCAGCTGACCATCCGGGTCAGCGGCTACGCGGTCAACTTCGTCCGCCTCACCCGCGAGCAGCAACTCGACGTGATCAGCCGCACCTTCCACGGGGCGCTGTAGCCGCACCCATCCGCCCGCGGTGCCGACACCCTCCCCGACCACGGGTGTCGGCACCGCGTCTTTGCGCAAGGAGAACCGGAATGACCGAAACCGCCGCCCCGGCCGACGCCGCCACACCTCCGCCCTGCCCGGCGACCGGCCGACTGCACTCCTGGGACCTGTCCACCGGCGTCGACGGCCCGGGCACGCGCTTCGTCGCCTTCCTCGCCGGCTGCCCGCTGCGCTGCCTCTACTGCCACAACCCCGACACCTGGCACCTGCGCGACGGCCGACGCACCACGGCCGACGAGATCGTCCAGGAGGCAGCCAAGTACACCGAGTTCATCCGCGCCTCCGGCGGCGGGGCCACGGTCAGCGGTGGCGAGCCGCTGCTCCAGCCGGATCTCACCGGCGACCTGCTGCACCGCTTCAAGCACGAACTCGGCCTGCACACCGCCCTGGACACCTCAGGCTTCCTCGGTTCCCGCGCCACCGACTCCCTGCTCGCCGACACCGACCTCGTCCTGCTCGACATCAAATCCTGGGACCGCGCCCTCTACCGGCACCTGACCGGGCAGCGGCTCGCCCCCACCCTGGACTTCGCCCACCGGCTGGCCGGCCTCGGCACGGAGGTCTGGGTCCGCTTCGTCCTCGTCCCGGGGCTCACCGACTTCGCCGAGAACATCGAGGGCGTCGCCGCATTCACCGCCTCGCTCGGCAACGTCACCCGGGTCGACGTCCTGCCCTTCCACAAGCTGGGCGCCGGCAAATGGCGGGCTCTCGGCAGGAAGTTCACCCTCGCCGACTCGCCGACGCCGACCCCTGACCAGGTGGCCGCGGCCCGCGCGGTGTTCGCCGCCCACGGGCTGCACGCCGTCTGATCGCGCCGGCCACACCCGCTCCCCGGCCGGTCGAGACCCCCAACTCTCGACCGGCCGGGGAGCTTCGTCGTCCTCGCGGCCGGTGCCGGTGCTTGGCGACGGTGCCGATCCAGGCGTCGGGACGTTGAGCCGGCCGACGCCGCCAGTCATCGATGACACGACTTGCCCGGCCGTTCGGCGCTGAGGGTATGGGTCCGGCAGGGGCCGAGAACCACGCCACGCAGAAACGCAGTGGCCGACCGCGACACGATCGCGGTCGGCCACTGCGTGCGGTGGGCGGTCAGCGCAGCCAGGGGTGGTCGCGCACGACCGGAAGTGCGGCCCAGCGGCGGCCCAGCCCCCAGCTGTCGCCGGCGGAGGCGGCCGCCAACACGATCAGCAGCAGGGCGCAGATCAGGTGGTAGTCGGCGACCGGGTTGCTGGAGCCGCTGGCCGCGCCGTTCGCCAGGTGGCGGGCGGCGCGGCCACTCGGCGGCCCACATCATGGCCAGCAACAGGGTTCCGCTCGCCGCGGCGATCCGCAGGCCGATCCCGCCGATGAGCGCGAGACCGATGCCGAGCAGGCCGAGCATGAACAGCCAGTCGGCCCAGGCCTGTCCGGCCCATGAGTGGAACGCGGACTGCAGCGGGCCGGCCGAGACATGGAGGAACGCTGTTTGTGTCTGACCAGCCGCTCGGGGCTGATCGGTTCATCGATCGGGGTGTGGCCAACAGCCTGGCTCGCGGCCGATCAGCCGAGCATTGGGCCATTGGTCACTGGTGGTGGAACAACGGTCCCGAGGGCACGCCCCTCGATGCCCGGCGGATTCCGGGCGTCCCCGTCCGGGTCGGTGCCCGGGCAGGCTGAGGGCGGCTCGGTGCTCAGGGAGCCAGGTCCCGGCGCAGCAGGACCGGGAGTGCGGCGGCGATCCCGGCGAACCCGACGGCTACCAGGACGGTGAACGGCCCCCAGCGCGATGGTGGCGCCGATCACCTGGGCCCGGTCGCGGGTCGCAGCCGAGACCGCCAGGGCGGGTCCGGACAGGCAGAGCGTGAACGCACACCCCGTCAAACCGGCCGCGAGTACGCCGCGCAGGGTGACGGCGTGGTGGAGAGCGGGGGACAGGGCCGCGCCACCGGCGATCACCAGCGTGGCGACGGCGTTGAGCGCCAGCGAGGCCGCGATCACGGCGGCGGTCTGCGTGGCCTCCTCCAGCAGCGTGAAGAAGACCTCCTGGACCAGCGGGTCCAGACCTTCGGTGGGCTCGTCCAGGACCACCAGCTCGGGGTCGTGCTGGAGCGCCTGGACCAGGCCGAGCTTCTGCTTCATACCGCGCGAGTACTCGATAGCCGGCCCCTCGCGCTCCATGCTGCCTCCCACATCGCGGCCGCCCCAGCGGCGCCCTCGCCTCACGCGCCAACTGCACCGCTACGAGCGAGGTGGTGACAGGGACTCATGGGACCTGGTGGGCGGGCCCGTCGGTCCCACGTGCGGGAGTTGTCCTCACCGGGGCTGAAGGTCCCGGCACGGCGGCCCCCTCGGCCCTTCGCCACCGCGTGCCGGTCAGCCGATGGTGGAGACGACCACAACGACAGGGAGAAGCGCCATGACCGAGCAGAACGAACCGAAGCAGCGGATCGTCGTCGGCGTGGACGGATCACCGTCCTCGATCGACGCGCTGCGCTGGGCCATCGACCAGGCCGGCACCCGCGGCGCCGCCATCGAGGCGCTCACCGTCTGGCAGCACCCGGTGTCCACCGGCTGGACCGTGCCGATCGAGGCCGACGAGGACCTCGCCACCATCATGAGCAAGGTGCTCGACGACGCCGTCGCGCAGGCAGCCGGCCCGCAATGCCCGATCGAGATCCGGCCCCGCGTGCTGCAGGGCGGCACCGTGTCCTGCCTGCTGGACGCAGCTCGGGGCGCCGACCTCCTGGTCGTCGGCAGCCGGGGCCACGGCGGCTTCGTCGGCGCGCTGCTGGGCTCCGTCAGCGGGCACTGCGTGCAGCACGCGCCGTGCCCCGTCGTCGTGGTCCGCCACTCGACGGCCTGAACACCCGACCGCACCACATCACCCGTCCGACAGCTGAGCCGGACCCGCACCGCACCTCCACCACACCCGACCGAGTGGCCCGGGGCCGCCGGAACCTGAGAAGGAGTGAGCCGACCATGCGACACCGCATCGTGGGAGAGCTGATGACCTCCGCCGTCGTACACGTCCGGCCCGACACCGGCTTCAAGGAGATCGCCCGCCTGCTCGCCGAGCACGACATCGCCTCCGTGCCCGTCCTGGACCGCGAGGAACGGCCCCTCGGCCTGGTCTCCGAGGCTGACCTGCTGCTCAACGAGGCCGCCCAGGAGGACCCCGCCGGGCTGCTGCTCACCCCGCAGCTGTCGCCCGGTGAGCACACCCGCAGCCGGGCCACCACCGCCGAAGGTCTCATGACCAGCCCCGCCGTCTGCGCGCGGCCCGAGTGGACCGTGGTCGAGGCCGCCCGCCTGATGCAGCGCGAGCACCTCAAGCGCCTGCCCGTCGTCGACGAGGCCGGACGCCTGGTCGGCATCGTCAGCCGCAGCGACCTGCTGCGCGTCTTCCTCCGCCAGGACCGGGCGATCCACGAGGAGATCATGCACGAGCTCCTCGACCGCACCCTGGGACTCGCTCCGGGCCGGGTCGACGTCCGGGTGAACGAGGGCCGGGTCACCCTGACCGGCACCGTCGAGCACCGTGCGCTGGTGGCGGTGGTGGGGCGGCTGTGCCGGAGCGTGGACGGTGTCGTCGACGTGACCAGCCGCCTGGACTACCGCACGGACGACACCGCCGCCCTGCACCCGGTCCGCTGACCTACACTCCACACCTCCGCAACCCGGTGCCCGCCTTAGGCGGACACCGGGCGGGGGCGTCGGCGGCGAATCGCGCTGGTCATAGGCCAGGCGCACCAGGCGCCGTGTCGGGACGTGAAGGCCGACCCACTGTAGAAGCGCCGACCGTAGAGGCAGCCGATCGAGGTCAGAGGCCGCGGATCAGGCGACCACTGACCTGCCCCGGGACGATGCGGATCCACAGGCTCCGGACACCCCCGGCCCATGGCCGGCTTCCGGGCTGCTCCTCGAATCGCCGGACTTCACCCGGATCTGCGACGTGCTCGGCGATGCCGACGATCAGGACACTCCAGCCGGTCGACTGGTGCTCGTCGATGTGATCGACCTCGAACGAGACCTCGCTGCCGGGTTCGGCGGCGGCAGCGCCCCTCTCAGCCGTTCGGTAGACGACACTGTGGCCGGCGTCGTCCTCGGCAAGGAGGTGAGCCCCGGTGGCCGCCGACCTTCGAGAAGGCCGGATCGTCATCGTCGGCGCGTCGCTGGCCGGGTTGCGGGCCGCCGAGGCGCTGCGCGAGGAGGGCTTCACCGGCTCACTGACCGTGGTCGGGGACGAGCCCCATCCGCCCTACGACCGGCCGCCGCTGTCCAAGCAGGTCCTACTCGGCCAGGTCCCGGCGGACTCCACCGCTCTGCCGATGCGCCGTGACCCGGACCGTCGCCGCCGTGGCGCCTGAAGTCGTCATAGCCGTAACCGCCACCGCCGTGGCGCCCGAAGTCGTCAAAGCCGTAGCCACCATCGCCGTGGCCGCGGTCGCCACCCCCGTCACCCTGGAAACGACCCGAAGAACGGAAATTTGCGAGGAATGCCATAATCACACCTCCTCTACAAGTGTCTCCTTAATCCATCGTCATCCTCGATCAGGCGGCACACAAGGGTGGAGGCGGGCATAAACACCATGTTTTGGCCAAGCTGTCCCCATTGGCGGGAGCCTCCCAGCCGAAGGTTGGATGGCGGGCCGCCATGCGCCCGCCGTGACTGCCGCCTGACGCGCCGTAGGCCGGTCATGCTGCGGCATTGCCAGATCTCGCCTCGCGAATGTACCGGACTGCGGACCCACCATTACCCTCGGGTGCCCGCCGTGGCGCAGAGAATCCTGGGAAGCCGAGCTCCTCCAGCGTGCTGCGGCAGACGCCGGGGATGACGACCGCCAGGTCGCCGAGCTGGCCGGATCGCGGTCACCGACACCAGGCTCCACCGCGCCCGGCAACTGAAGGACGCCCTACGAGCCGTCTTCGCCCTGGCCAAGCACCGCCCGACCGCGGACGCCTGGATCGACTGGCCCCGCCGCTGCCGCATCGCCGCCTTCGTCGATCTCCAGCGCACGCGCCACTACGACGCCAAGCCCGGCGAGCGGTCACATATGCTTCGGATCTCAACGGCCACGGGAACACCGGGGGTTAGTCCGGGCGGGCTGTCTCCTATTTCCTCTCCGGGCCCTGCGGTCCATCGCCCGGCCCTCCCCGTGGCCGGGAACCGGCAGTGCCGGCCGACTCCTTGCCAGAGGTGCCTGAAGGAACTTGGAGAGCCTTCGTGATCTCTGCTGCGAGGGCGGTTGCCAGTGCGGGGGCAAGGGCGTTTGCCAGCGCGTTCGCGAGAGTCTGAGCAAAAAGGAGTCGTTCGATCTCCGACATGTGAGACGGCGTCGACAGCGAAGCGGTGGCCATTTCGAGCAAAACTGCTGCAAGTGGAGATTTCCCGTACTCGCTTGCCATCTTTGACGGAAGGCCCGTTTCCCGCACCATCTCTTCGAAGATGTCGTCGACAAATTCTTGCAAAGGATCTCGATGCGCTTCGTTGTCAGAATCAGATGCCATTTTGCTTTCCTTGGCGGTCGATTTTTCGGTGAGCAGTAGCCAGCTTGCCCTCCTACGTTGTCCAACCGTCGAAGGGCAAGCTGTCTGTGCGTTCGGAACTTTCGTCAAGCCCTACCGGTCAGGACCCCTTCCCCATCGGCTTCACCACAGTGCACACGCTGGAGCCGATGCGGGAAGGCCCCGGGGCTCAGCGATGCTGCGTGAGTGCGGCCAGGAGCAGCGGGTTGATGGGCGGCGGAGGCGGCGGAGGCGGGGCCGCGTGACCGCTCGTGAGCGCTGCCAGGAGCAGCGGAGCGATCGGAGGCTCGCCCTGCTCCTTGCGACCACGCGCGAGTGCTGCCAGGAGCAGCGGGTTGATGGGCGGCGGAGGCGGCGGAGGCGGGGCCGCCGCAGGGCCAGCTGTGAGTGCTGCCAGGAGCAGCGGGTTGATGGGCGGCGGAGGCGGCGGAGGCGGGGCCGCCGCAGGGCCAGCTGTGAGTGCTGCCAGGAGCAGCGGAGCGATCGGAGGCTCGCCCTGCTCCTTGCGACCACGCGCGAGTGCTGCCAGGAGCAGGGGGTTGATGGGCGGCGGAGGCGGCGGAGGCGGGGCCGCCGCAGGGCCAGCTGTGAGTGCGGCCAGGAGCAGCGGGTTGATGGGCGGCGGAGGCGGCGGAGGCGGGGCCGCGTGACCGCTCGTGAGTGCTGCCAGGAGCAGCGGAGCGATCGGAGGCTCGCCCTGCTCCTTGCGACCACGCGCGAGCGCGGCCAGGAGCAGCGGGACGATGGGAGGTTCGTGGTGCTCCTCATGGCGAGCCATCAGGGCGGCCAGCAGAAGGGGGCCGACGCCCTCCTCCTCGCCAGCTTCCTTCTCGCGCATGGGGGCTTCCGGCATCGCTGTCATGATTGCCCTTTCGGTGTGGCGGATAGCGACGTCGCTCGATCAGGGAGACTTCACCCCGATACTTTCGTCATCGTCACACCGTCTGACACTGGCCGCACCTCGGAGCCAGGGCATCTGCGCCGACCGTGGGGTTGCGTACGTGCAGAGCCCGGCCCAGGCGCTGACACTGTGGCTGGAGAACCATCCGTGGCCAACCGCTCGGCTGGTCGCGCAGCCTGTCGTGCGCGTCAAAGGGGGTGTCGGCAAGACCTTCATCTCCTCTGGCATCGCCCAGGCCCTGGCGGAGGCGGGCCGTCGCGTGCTGCTCGTCGACTACGACCCGCAGGGCCACCTCACCGCCGAACTCGGGTTTGAAGACCTCATTGACGAGGACGGCGTCGAGACCCTGATGATGCACATGGATGACACCGCCGAGGGTGACATCCGCGAGCTGCTGGTTGCCCTGGACGGCGAGCGGCTGCACCTGCTTCCCGCGCTGCATCTGCTTCCCGCGTCGAACGACGTGTTCCTGCGCGACATCGCCCTGCCACAGGGCTTCGCCGGCCGTCTAGCTAGCCGCACTCGCCTTTCCCACCGAAGTTGCTGAGCGAAGAGGCGGGAGAGATCGTGGTCTGGGGGGCACAGGGAAGGAGAAAGCCAATGGCCCTGTCAGATGCCCTTACCACCCTCGCCGAGCGGGCCAAGGTGGCCGAAGATCACGCGTCCCAGGCCGCAGCGGCCAGCCGCGAACAATTGCGGGCCGAGGTCGAAAGGGCTCGCGAGGACGCCCAGGCCCAGGCCGCCAAGCTGCAGGAGACGGCACGCGGCGCCGAAGCGAAGATGTCACAGTGGTGGGCCGAGATGCAGCAGAACTGGCGCGACCACACGGCCAAGGTGAGCAGTGACATCCAGGCCCGCAAGCAGGAGCATGATGCGGCTCGGGCTGGCCGCGTGGCCGACCGGGCAGAGGCGGATGCGATCGCTGCGGTCGAATTCGCGTTGGCCGCCGTCGAAGAAGCCGAATATGCGGTTCTCGATGCCCAGCTGGCCCGTATGGAGGCCGACGACAAGAGCTCAAACGGTTGACGTCCGGGCGGCCGGCGGTTCTTGGCAGCGGATTCACCCATTCGTGGACCCGGCGCCCGGAGTTCGGCCGGGCAGGGTTGGATGACGGGCATGGCCGTGAGCATCGCTACCGACACTGTCCGGGCCGCTGCGTCTGCGCAGGCGTACTGCGGCGGCGAGAAGCTGCTGACCGCCGGTGCTGTGCGCAACCTGGAGCACGGTTTCGGCGGAGCCAACGCCGATGTCGTGGACGGCACCCGGACCTGGCAGGTCTGGGTCGGCGTCGTGGGGCGCGTCCTGACGGGTGAGTGTGACTGCCCCCGCGGAGCGGCGCTTCCGTACGCTTGCCAGGACTCTCGACGCGGCGGAGCTTGCCGCTCTGGTTGTCCGTCATGCCGTTCCTGCAGCGCGTCGCCGACGATTCCGGCGGAGTCGTCCAGGTGCATCAGCGCACGGGTGACCCGGTCCACGGCGGTGCGCAGCGTCCGCACGACCGTGCCGGCCCGCCCGGCGTCGACCAGCGCGGTCGCCGTCTCCAGTACCTGGTGGGCGGTTGCCTGGTACTCGCCCCGCCCGTGGTAGGGATGGCGGCGCTTGTCCCACCGCAACCTGCCCACCAGCGCGGCGAGCTCGTCCGGGGAGACCGTGTGACGGTCACGGGGATCGGCAGACGTAGTGCCCGGCGGCCCGGCGGCCGCGTTCGGCGATGGCGATCAGGGGTTGCGAGGGTGGCAGAGGCGATTCCCGGGAGGCCTGGGCGCTGTACAGGTGACACCGGGTGGGTCTTCGAGACGAGCGGGCGGGTGACCCATGCGGGAGGCCGGGGCCTGGAACGACGCCGACATGCTGCGCCGGGCGGGCGTCCCCGTCGACCCGCACGACCCGGACGGCACCGCGCGCGCCCTCCTCGACTCCGGCGTCGTCCTCACCGGAACCCCCGGCGAGATCGCCGAGGCCCTGCGGGAGTACCACCGCGCCGGGGTGGATGAGGTCCTGCTCAACCCGTCGGCCGTCCTGCTCACCGAGGGCGTCCACGCCGCCGCCGAGGAGGTCGAGCGGATCGTCGCCGCCAGCCGCGCCACCTCGCAGCAAGCTGCCGACGGCGGACGACATGCTGCCTCCGCACCCCCGGGGCGCCCCGCCCGATGGCCGTGCCGGCAGGGGCGGAGGTGTCGCGGGCAGCGGAGGGTCATTGCGCCGGTTTGCCGCCGACCTGCCAGTCCCTCGGTGTCATGCCGTAGGCCGCACGGAAGGCGCGGCTGAAGTGGCTGGAGTTGGCGAAGCCCCAGCGGCGGGCGATCCCCGCCACCCCGAGTTCGGCGGCCACCGGGCGGAGGAGGTCCCGGCTGCACCGCTCCAGCCGCTGGGTCCGGATCCACCCGCCGACCGTGGTGCCATCGAGCTGGAAGAGCTTGTGGAGGAAGCGGAGCGACATGAAGTTCGCCTCCGCGATCGTGGACGGCGACAGGTCTGGATCGCGGAGGTTGCGCAGGATGTGCTCCTTGACCCGCTCCAGCGAGGCCGCGCTCCGGGAGGCCTGCGGCCGGGAGCGCCCGGACCGGTCGTCGAGCAGCAGCGCCAGCAGGTCGAGCGCGGTGGCCGCGGCCCGACGGCCGACGGCCTCGTCCAGCCCCTCCGCCTCGCGCGCCATCTGCGAGAGGTAGGTCGCCACCAGTGCGGCGCTGCCCTCGGCCCCGCTGAACGAGGTCGCGGTCAGCGCCCGCAGGTCCCGCTCCGGGACGTCCAACTCCGCGCGGGGGAAAAGGAAGGAGGTGAAGACGAACCCCTCGTCCATCCTCTTCCGGAAGACCCGGGAGGTGTCGGTGATGGAGAACTCGCCCGGCCGGATGGCCGACTCCCTGCCGTCCTGCTCCTTGAGCGAGGTGCCACGCTCCTGCAGGGTGAGGATCAGCGACGGGGGGCCGCCCTCGGCGATCATGCGCCGGCTGCGCGTCGCCACCTGGGGCCCCGCCTGGACCCTCAATATCCGCACCGGGCCGAGTTGCTGGCAGACGATTGCCCCGGGCGACGGCACCTTCTCCAGGAAGTCCACTGCCATCGGCACGTAGGCGTGGGACACCGCCTCGTGCCAGCTCTCGGCCCGGTCGGAGGCGGACAGTCGCGCGGTGGAGAGAGATGCGGGCACCGGGTTCCCCTCGGGTCGGTCGGCCGACGGCGGTCCCGTCCACCGCCGTGCCGTCCGGACCACCATGCCAGCGGGCCCGGGGCGGGGCATCGCGTGAACCTACTAGATCGGGGACGTGACCCTCACCTGACGGCCGCACCGGTGGCGGCGCTGGTGACGTGGCGCTGGGCGACGACGAGCAGGACGGCGGCGGGCAGCGACGCCAGGACGGCGGTGGCCATCACGGCGTTCCACTGGTTGGTGTGGGCGCCGAGGTACTGGTAGACGCCCAGGGTGATCGGCCGGACGGTGTCCGTGGTGGTCAGGGTGAGGGCGAAGAGGAAGTCGCTCCAGGCGAAGAGGAAGGTGAAGACACCGGCCGTGATCAATGCGTTCCGGCTCAACGGGAGTACCACGGAGCGGAAGACCCGCAGCCGGCCCGCGCCGTCCACCCGCGCGGCCTCGATGATCTCCTCGGGGATGCCCCGCATGAACGAGTGCAGGATGACGATCGAGAAGGGGATGCCTGCGGTGGAGTCGGCGAGGATCAGCCCGAGGTGGGAGTTCAGGAGCCCCAGGTCGTTGTAGGCGCCGTAGAGCGCGTTGGCCACCACGATGCTCGGCACGGTCTGGGTGATCAGGATGCCGAGGAGTACGACCTTGGTGCCGCGCAGGCGGAACCGGGCCAGCGCGTGGGCCGCCGGTGCGGCGAGTGCCAGGCTGAGCAGCGTGCTGCCGAGAGCCACCACGAGGCTGGTGACGAGGTTGCGCCCCTGGTCGCGCAGCGCGGTGGCGTATCCGCTGAGGTCCGGGTGGAACGGGAACCACTCTCCGCGCAGGGTGTTGCCGGCCGGCTGGAGGGAGGCGTTCACCATCCAGTAGACGGGGAACAGCATCAGCGCGAGCAGGACGATCCCGACGAGGGTGGACAGCCGGCCGCCGCGGCCGGATGGGCGTTTCAAGGGATCGCCTCTCAGACGGTCAGACGGTCCGGGCGCGTCGGTCGGCGCGCAGGTGGAGGACGGCGAACACCAGCGAGAGGACGATGAGCAGGTTGCTCATCGCGGCGCCGCGCCCGAAGTCGAACTGCCGGAAGGACAGTTCGTAGGACTGGGTGGCGATGGTCTCGGTGGCGTCGGCCGGTCCTCCGCCCGTGACCACCAGGATGACGTCCAGTACCTTGACGGTGTAGACCACGCCCAGCACGAGCACCACGCTCACCACCGGCCGCAGCAGCGGCCAGGTGATGTGGCGGAACGAGGCCAGCGGGCCGGCGCCGTCCAGCTTCGCCGCCTCGTACAGGTGCGGGGGGATGTCCTGCAGACCGCCGTACAGGATCGCGGTGTTGAAGGGGACGCCGACCCAGATGTTGACCAGGACCACCGACAGCAGCGCCTGGGAGGTGCCGGTGAGCCAGGGAACGCTGGATGACGTGAGGTGGAGGCCGCGCAGCACCGCGTTGACGACTCCGGTGTCGGGGTCGAGCATCCACTTCCAGGTGGTTCCGGTGGCGACCAGCGGCAGCAGCCACGGTACTAGCAGGAGTGACCGCAGCACGCCGCCGAGCGGGAACCGGCGCCGGAAGAACAGGGCGAAGGCCAGGCCGACGGCGAACTGCCCCAGGACCGAGCCGGTTGTGAACACGGCCGTGGTCAGCAGCGTCCGGGGGAAGCGGCTCGACGAGAGGATCGCCGCGTAGTTCCGCAGTCCCACGAACGGGGCGTCACCGGTGTAGAAGGTCGTGACGGTGTAGCGCTGGAAACTCATCACGACGTTCTCGACGATCGGGTAGCCGAAGAACAGCAGCAGGTACGCGGCGGCGGGCGCGATGAACAGCCACCGTACCCACCGCTCCCCGCGCCGAACCGGCAACGGGTCAGTGGCCGGTCGCGGTCTGCTGCGCATGGCTGAGGGCTTCTTCCGGTGTCTGCTCACCCGTCAGCGCGGACTGGATCGCGGTGTAGATCCCCGTCGCGGCCTTGGGCCACTCGACGCCGAGCTCGTTGGTACGGGCGCGCGCTGCCGCCACGCTCTGGGCGAAGGCGGCCATCGGCGGGTTCTCCTCGGCGTGCTGGGCGGCCACCGAGGTGCGGGAGGGCACGGTGTGGTGCTCCTGGGCCAGGGTGAGCATGTTCGAGGGGGAGTTCAGGCAGGCGAGGACCCGGGCGGCCTTCTCCTGCCGGGCCTTGGAAGGGCTCTGCGGGACCGCCCACACCTCGCCGCCGAGCGGGGTGACCGGACTCTGCCCCAGCCGGGGGACGGGCACGGGGGCCACTCCCCAGTGCAGGTTCGCGTCCTTCTCCAGGGCCGGGATGCGCCACGGGCCGTTGATCATCATGGCTGTCCGTCCGGCGACGAACTGGTCGTGGACGTCGGCCTGCGTCCAGTTCAGCACCGACTTCGACATGGATCCGCTCTTCACCAGGTCGACCCAGAGCTGGAGCGCCTGCGCGGCCTGGGGGGTGTCCAACTGCCGCTCGTCACCGCCGTTGGACCACAGGAAGGGCAGGAACTGCCAGGTGCCCTCGAAGGTGGCGTTCGCGTCGACCGCCATGCCGTAGCGCCCGGGACGGGTCAACGCGGCCGCGGCCGCCTTCAGTTCGTCCCAGCTCCTCGGGACGGCGACGCCGGCCTCGGCGAGCATGTCCTTGTTGTAGATCAGGGCGACGGTGCTGACGTTGGGAGCCAGTCCGTACAGCTTGCCCTGGTAGGTGCCCGCCGACACGATGCCCTGTGCGAAGCCGTCGGCGTCGATGCCGTAGCCGTCCAGCGGGGTCAGTGCGCCGGTTCGGGCGATCTGCTGGAGGTCGGGGTTGTCGAGCATCAGCAGGTCGGGGAGGGTCCGCGAGGACGCCTGCTGCAGGACCTTGGGGATCAGGGCGGCCCCCGGGACGCTCGTCTGCTCGACCCGCACCCCGACCGTTCGGCCGCACGCGGTGAGCAGGTCGTCCCACTGGGCGTGTTCGGCTTGGTCGGTGTAGTAGTCGAGCGCGGTGATGGCGGTGACGTCGCCCCCGGCCGGCCCGGAACCGGTGCTGTGACCGCACCCGGTGGCGGCCGGCACCAGGAGGAGGAGTCCGGTCAGGAGGGCGGCGATCCGCCGAGCCGACAGTCTGGCCGGTGAGGTCATGCTGGTGCCTTTGCGGGGTGCCTGGGTGTCGGGGTCCAATCGGACTCTTCCGTTCGAACGCACATTAAACACCCCCGGGAGTGCCCATGGAGTGCCCGGTGGCCTCCCGGATCATCGCCACTACGGCGTCGGGCCGCGACAGCGGGACGGCGTGCGAGGCGTCCAGCACGTACTCGGTGGCCGCCATGCGCTGGGCCATGAAGCGCTGGGCGGCGGGGTTGAGCATCCGGTCGGCGGTCGCGACGGCGTACCAGGACGGCTTGTCCGCCCAGGCCGGCGAGCCCGATCTGTCGGTCAGCGCGCCACAGGCGATCGGGCGTTGTGCCGCGGCCAGCGCCTGCCCGGCCGCGGGCGGCAGGTCGTCGGCGTACAGCTGCCGAAACCGTTCCGCACGGATGTACACCTCGCTGTCGGGTCCGGAGGGGGTCGTGGTGGCGGTGGCGTCGGCCAGCGGGGAGGGGGCGAAGCGGTTGGTGATGTCCAGCACGCACTCGCCGGCGTCGAGGCCGAACGCGGCGACGTAGCACAGGGCTACCACCTGGTCGGCGTCATCGGCCGCCTGGGTGATCACCGCGCCGCCGTAGCCGTGGCCGACCAGGACGACGGGGGTGTCGAGCTCGCGCACCAGGCTCCGGACGCACGCGGCGTCGTACTCCAGGCCGCGCAACGGATTCGCAGGGGCGTACACCGTCACGCCGGCGGCGCGTAGCGGGCCGATGACCTCCGACCAGGACGAGGCGTCGGTGAACGCCCCGTGCACCAGTACAACGGTCGGTGAGGCGAGGGTGGGGCTGTGCATGCCGGTGACCTTTGACTGGGCGGCGGAGTGGGACAGGGCAAAGTCCCAGCCAAGCGGGTCCGGCCGTGTCGGGGCATCGCGTGAACGTACCAAAGGAGGCACGCCGAGCCCTGGCGGGCTTCCGAGCAGCCGAGCACGAGCTGCTCGACGACACCGGGTGATGACCGGGACGGCCTGTGCACTCTCGGGCACACGGCGATGCGCGGTCGGCCAACCCGGGCGGCACGGCGGCTCCTAACCTCGTGCCGCAACCGACCTGACCCACCATCACTTCGGAGACATCGAGAAGACCGTGCTGAAACGACTCTGCGCAGCCCTGCTGACACTGGCCATCTCCATGGGCCTGGTGACGGCCTTCAGCGGCACTGCGTCCGCGACCAACTACCAGGTGATCGCGCCCACCGGTGGGCCGCTCCTGCTGTCCGCAGCTCCAGCTTGCGGGGACAGGCACACCCGGCGGTGATCTTCGCGGACGCCCCGACCGTGAAGACCATCACCCCGGACTCGTGCGCCGGGGTCAATCGGTCACCCAGCGCCTTCTCGGGCCTCGGGGAGGGAGGCGACCAGGTTGGCGAGCTGGACCCGGGAGCCTATCGACAGCTTGCGGAACACGGACGTCAGATGGGTGTTGACGGTGTGCGGGGACACCACGAGCACGTCGGCGGCCGACCGGTTGGTGTGGCCCTGGGCGATGAGGCGTGCGACCTTCTCCTCCGAGGTGGTGAGGGCGCCCCAGCCCTGGACAGGTCGTCGTACGGTGGCCGCCCTGCGGCTTTCGCCTCCGGCACCCTCCAGGGCGCGTTGGACGTGTGCCGCCGCGGCGTGGGCGCCCGACTCGGCGAATGTGTCCCGCGCGTGCGCCAGCGCGGCCACCGCCAGGCTTCGCCGCCCCGCGGCCAGCAGGGCCAGGCCGAGATCGGCTTGGGCGGCGGCCCGGGCCAGCGGCCGGGGGCTCGCTCCGAGCAGTTCCACGGCGTGTTCGAGCACGGCGGGGTCGTTCCGTACGAGCCCGCGGGCCTGCGCCGCGATGCCGGTGGCGGTCGGCACGGACGGGTTGCGTCCGGCGTGGGCCTCGGCCTGCGCGGCCAGGTCTTCGGCGAGCTGCTGCTCCCCGCCGCGCAGGGACATCCGGACCGCGGCGTCGACCCAGTCGCGCAGCAGCCGCCACCGCATGAAGGGCCCCTGCTGCTGAACTCGGCGGATCCGGTCGACGGCGAGTGCGACGTCCCCGTCGGCCTCGGCATGGACGGCCTCCAGGAAGCGCACCGCAGCCGTGTTGCCCGGGTTCGGTTTGACGGCCAGTTGTTCCCGGGCCGCGAGCAGGTGCTCCCGGGCCGCCTCCCGGTTGCCGCGCAGCAGGGCGATCCGGGAGCGGATCACCCGCCCGTTCAGCTGCTGGACGGGCACCCGCACCTCGTCTTCGAGGCGTTCCATGGTCACGAAGTCGGCCTCGGCGTCGTCGAGTCGGCCGAGCCCCAGGTCGTGCTGGCCCTGGGCCCACAGCAGCATGGCCTGACGCACCGCACCGCCGCGGTCCGCCGCCCGGAGGAGCAGGCGCTCACCGGAGGCGAAGTCGTCCACGTGCACGTGCGCGACGACCTCCTCGGGGAGGAAGGCGGAGTCGATGGTGCTGAGCGCGGCGAAGCGCTGCAGCGCGACCGCGTTCTCCCCCGCGTTCAGCGCGGTCTCGCCCAGCCCGGACAGGGCCAGCACATGGGCCTCCCGGTCGCCGATCGCGGTGGCGGTCCGCAGCGCGGTCTCGCCGGCCTCCCGCGCCGCGGCCAGGTCACGGCCCCGGGACAGGGCCAGGGCGCGCAGGGCGGCCAGCCGGGCGCAGATCTCCGGGGCGGAGCCGCCGGCGGCGAGCGCGGCCTCGGCCCGGCGGCGTAGTTCCTCGGCGTGGTCCATGGTCCACAGCGCGCCGCCCAGGGCGGACTGAAGCCGGCCGAAGGTCTCCAGCGGCGGCCGGTCGGCCAACAGCCGGTCGCCGGTCTCCAGCGCCTCGCGGTTGCGGCCGGCCCGGGTCAGGCAGAGGATCGTCTGCTCGCCCACCTCGAACTTCAACTTCCCGGCCGCTGGCGACAGTTCGAGGGCACGCAGCATCAGGTCGGCCGCCGGGCCGGGGGTGACCGCCAGCACGTCGTCGGCCGCTCGCCGCAGCAGCGCCACGGCTTCTTCGTCCCCGGGCACGGCGCCCCGGAGGATGTGCGGCACCGCGTCGATCGGCTGCCGGCCGGCGGTGACCAGGCGGCGGGCGGCCTCGCGGTGCAGGGCCTTCCGGGCCGACGGCGGGATGTCGGCGTAGACCGCCTGGCGCAGCAGATCGTGCCGGAAGACCAGGTGGTCGCCGTCGTCGTCCAGGAGCCCGGCGCACACCGCTTCCTCAAGTGCGGGGAGCAGAGCGGCGGCCGGGCGGTCGCAGAGCGCGGCGGCGTCCTCGAAGTCGAACCGGCGGCCCAGCACCGCGCCCATCTGGAGGAAGCGCAGCGTGCCGGGTTGCAGGGACCGGAGCCTGCCGCGCACGCCGACCACGAGCCGGGAGGGCACGACGTCCTGCGAGACGTCGGCAGTCCGCAGTCCGGCCAGCATCTCGACCGCCAGGAACGGGTTCCCGCCGGCGCCGTCGAGCAGGTCCCGCACCCATGCGTCGACCGCCGGTCCGAGCGTGTCGTCGGCCAGTTGACCGATGGCCGCGTCGGACAGCGGGCCCAGGGAGACCGTGACCGTCGGAAGGTTGCCGGCGGCGGCCGCCATGATCTCCTCGGCCGGGCCGGCGGGCTCCCGGCGCCCGGTCAGCATCCACAGGACCGGCGAGGTCCGCAGGCGGGTCGGCAGCTGCTGCAGGGCGAACCGGCTCAGCGCGTCGGCCCACTGCACGTCGTCCAGACCGATCAGCACCGGCGTGTCGGTGGCCCTGGCCTCGATCGCCTCCGCCAGGCGCTCCACCAGCCAGATCCGCTGGTCGTGGTTGCGGGCGAGATCGGCGAGGTCGTCGCCGGACAGCAGCGGCCGGTCGCCGCGCAGGATGCTGGCCGCCAGCGACGAGAGCGGCACGATGTGGTGCAGCTCATCGGCCTTGCCGAGGCCCACGGAGAACCCCGCCGCGGCGGCCCGGGCGGCGGCCTCGGCGAGCAGGGTGGTCTTGCCGATGCCCGGTTCCCCCTGGATCAGGGCCAGTCCGCCACTCCCGGTGCCGGCCACCGAGGTGATCAGCGCCTGGAGCCGTGCGAGTTCGGCCTCCCGGCCGCGCAGACCGCGATGGGACAGCGGACTGCCTGACCCTGCCATTCGAGCTTCTTCCCGTCCGCCCACGCCGGCCGGATCCGGGTTCCGGCCGTGCCACTGTTCCCGGCTTCCAGAGGGTACGCGGTGGGTGGTCGGCTGCTGCACCGCAGGTGGCGGCGGGGCCCTCAGCCGGTGCGGCCGGGCAGTTCGGCGTCCCAGTCGATCGCGTCGGCTTCGGCACCCGGGGGGACGAGGGCGAAGGTCTCCCGGCGGAGCCAGCGGCGCACCTGACGGGATGGGAGGTCGATCAGGACGACCTCGTCGCGGTTGCGGAGCATGACGCGCAGGGCCGCCCGGCCGTGGCAGGTGCAGGGGGGCCAGATCCGGACGTCGCCGTGGCCGGCCGGGCGCTGCAGTCCCTCCCAGAGGAGGTCGCGGGAGAACTGCCGGACGCCCGCCTCGGCGGCCGGCCCGAGGAACTCGAGCGCGACGGCGAGCGGGTCGTCGCTGCGGTAGCCCAGGCGCACGGGGACGTCGAGGGACTCGTGCTCGCCCAGGACGAGTCGGGCATCGAGGAGGATCTCGGTGCTGGTGGTCTCCGGGTGGGGCTGGGAGGGGCTGGGCAGTGGCTGGTGGGTGGGCATGGGTTCTCCTGGGTCGGTGTCGGGGCGGGTCTCGGCGCTGGTGCGCGGGGTGGGGGTGGGGTGGGGCCGTGCGGGGGCGGCGCGGGTGATCCGGACTCGGGCCCTGGGAGCTGCCGTGGACCGGGGGCGGCGGATCCGCCGTCCAGGCTAGGGAGGGGGGTCGGCGGGGATGTTCCGGTGGTGCACGGCGACGTGACGGTCCGTGCACCTTCCCGGCCGCCGGTCGGCCGGGCGGCGGGCTCGCCCCGGCCGTGCCCCTTGTCGGGGGGCGGTGCGGTCAGGTGGCTTCGCCGATCGTCGTCGCTTCGGTGCCAGTGGCCCGAACTTCATTGCCCTGCAAGCTCTTTGACCTTCCGGGAAACGTGCCGGCGGGGCCTTCTCCGAGGAGTGGATGCCACTCGGGGTGAGCGCCGTCCGGGTCGGGCGGAGCCGCCGGAACCTCGGTTTGTTGAATGTTTGTCCAGCCGTTCCACTCCTTGTATGAATGGCGCCGGAAGGACTTCTCCTCCTGAACGCCCCGTTGCCGGTGGCGCCGCCGCCCAGCCGTGCGGCGAGCCACCCTTGCCAGCATCCGCACAGCACCACTTCCAACCGGTCGGAGCCTCCCGTGAGCCAGTCGGGTCCCTCACCCATGTCCGAAACCCCCGCGCCCGAAGTCGCGGTCCACCAGCTTGACCAGGCCGCCCGCGACGGCGGCAACGGCTGCATCGACATCCTCTCCCCGCCGCCCGGAACCGATCCCGAGGACTGCCTCTACGTCACCCTGCACGTCCACGGCGCGGCCTCCGTCCGACGCGGCGCTGCCAGCACCGTGCTGGCCCCGGGGGACCTGCTGATCGGGACCACCCCGCACCCGGCGGGCCTGTTGCAGGACTCCGAGTGCCGGATGGTCCGCTTCCGCGTCCCCTGCTTCTACCTGGGCGTCCGGCAGAGCGACGTCCGGCGCGCGGGTGGGCTGATGGCGCGGGGGAGCGAGGGGATCGGCTCGCTCGCCTCCCAGTTCCTCCGCACCCTCGCCACCCAGGCGCGGACCCACCGGGCCCGGCCGGGCAACCACCTCGCGCGCAGCGTCTCCGACATCGTCGCCATCCTGGTGACCGAGCTGCTCGACCGGGAGAACCCGGAACACCCCACCGGTGCGGCCGAGTTGCTGTCCCGGATCCGCGCCCACATCGAGCAGAACCTCGCCGATCCGGACCTCTCGCCCGAATCGATCGCCCGCTCGCAGCACATCTCGGTGCGCTACCTCCACAAGCTCTTCCAGCAGGACGGGATGACCGTCGGCCAGTGGGTGCGGCGGCGCCGGCTGGACGCCTGCCGCCGGGAGCTGGGGCGCCCGTCCCGTCGGCAGGCCAGTGTGTCCGCCGTCGCGCACCGCTGGGGCTTCGTCAGCCACTCCCACTTCAGCCGGGCGTTCCGCGACGCCTTCGGCGTCTCGCCCCGCGAGTGGCAGGCCTACGCCACCCGGACCGAGGGCCACAACCCTGCCTCCTGATCCCTCCACCCGGTGCCATCCGAAAGGCCGCCATGCCCACCACCAGGCCGACCGTCGTGCTCGTCCACGACGGCTGTTCCGACGCGACCAGCTGGTTCGGTGTCATCGCCGAACTCCACCGGCGCGGCCCGACCGTCCTGGCCCTCGCGAACCCGCTGCGCGGACCGGCCCACGACGCCTCCAGGGTCGGGCGAGGCCCGGCCGAGGTGTCTCCCGGGCGAAGGGACCGCACCCGATGAACGACGAAACGGTCGTCGCGGGGGCGGTCGAGGATGCGCTCCCCGGGCGCTGCCCGTCCGAGCAGGTCGGAAGCGGTTCGTGCGGCCGGCGCCCGGTGCTGGAGCGGGAACTCGCGGAGTTCCTGGACGGCGGGGCCGGCCGGTCCGCGACGGAACTGCCGGACCTCGCCGTCCTCACCTCCGACGGCCGCTCCGACGGCGGGCCGGAGGAGTACGAGGACGATCCCTACGGCACCACGTCGGAGTGGTTCGCCCTGCCGTGCGGACCGACCGGGCGGGTGCGGGTCCAGGTGACCAGGCCCGTCGGCGGCGCCGAGCCGAGCCCGGTGGTGCTGTTCCTGCCCGGTCTGGGCTGGTCGCTCGGGGACGCCGCCTGCTACGGCCCGTTGATCCGGGACTTCGCCCTGGGCACCGACGCCGCCGTCGTGTACGTGGAGTACGACCGGGCGCCCGCCGCGCGCTACCCGGTGGCCGTCGAGCAGTGCTACGCCGTGGCCCGCTGGATCCGTGCGCACGGCCAGGAGGTCGGGCTGGAGGGGGACCGGATCGCCGCCGTCGGCGACTCCGCGGGGGCCAATCTGGTGGCGGCCCTGACGTTGCTCGCCCGGGAGCGCGGAGACGTACGGCTGGTGCACCAGGTGCTGCTGTGCCCGGTGACCGACGCGGACTTCGACACCGCCTCCTACCGCCGGTTCGCGACCGGGTACTTCCTGCACCGCGACCACATGCGCCGGTTCTGGGACGACTACCTGCCGGAACCGCACCGGCGGCGGGAGGCCGTCGCCGCGCCGCTGCGGGCGACCCTGGAACAGCTCACCGGGCTCCCCCCGGCGCTGGTGGTCACCGCCGAGGCCGATGTTCTGCGGGACGAGGGCGAGGCCTACGCCGCCCGGCTCCGGCTGGCGGGCGTCCCGGTGGTGGCGACGCGCTACCAGGGGGTGCCGCACGGCTTCCTGCTGCTCGGTGCGCGCTGCCCCACCGGCACCGCCCGGGCCGCGCTGCTGCAGGTCGTCGATACCGTGCACATGGCGCTGCACCGCCGGTCCTGGTGAGGGCGGGCGGTGCAGCGCCGGGTACGGGCGTGGCCTGCGGGGGCGGTCACCGGGCGGTGTGGATCTCCGCGACGTAGCCGCCCGGGAACCGGACCATCGCGCTCTCCCGGCCGCCCGCGCGGACCGGCCCCGACAGCACCGTGGCGCCGGCCGCCCTGGCCCGGTCCAGGGTCGCGCCGAGGTCCGGCACGCCGTAGCCGGTGGTCTCCAGGCCGAACGGGTGGGGCAGGTGGCCGTCCGTCACCGTGACGGTGGTGGCGCCGAAGCCGGAGGTGAGCCGGATCAGCCGGTACGTCGTCCCGGGCAGGCCGATCGCGGCGCCGTCGGCCCGCCGGTCGTCGGAGACGATGCGGCCCTTGGTGAAGGCGAGGTAGCTGTCCAGGAAGGCGCCGACCGAGTCCGGCGACAGGTAGAGCCGGTTCTCCGGCACGCTGGTCAGGGCCGGGTACGACGTCGGGGCGTTGTGCACGTAGAGCTGGGCGTTGATCCCGCCGGGGAACTGGACGACGGCGTCCCGGCCGATCGGGTCGGCGAACGGCGCGACGGTGACGGCCGCGCCGTCGGCGCGGGCGGCCCGGACCGCCTGGTCGAGGTCGGTCACCAGCCAGCCGGTGCGCTCGGTGCCGAACGGATACGGGACGGGCGTGGTGTAGTCGAACACCGACAGCGTGCCGACCGGCGACACCACCAGCTCGGACAGCGTCCGGCTGGGCGTCGGGGTCACCTGGGTGGAGACCGGCCCGATCGTGGTGCCGCCGAAGGTGGAGGTCCAGCTGGTCACGAAGGCCTGCTCGGTCCCGGGCGCGACGTAGACGTGGGTGGTGTCGTACTGCGGGCCGACGGCGAACTGATGGTGCGAGCCCGGCTTCGCCGAGGTGCTCTGGGTTGCCGAGGCGGTGGGGATCGCCGTCAGCGCGGCGACTGCCGCCACCAACGGGACCGCGCGTCGGACGAGTTGAAGCTTCACGGGTGACCTCCTGGTCATGGTTCGCGCCCGGCGCCCGCTCAAGCGGGCGCCGGGCGCGGGTGTGTGGCCGGTACCGCCGTCGCCGTCCGGGCCCGGGGCGGCGACGGCGGTACCGACGATGGGACGGACGGCCGCGGTCGGGGGAACGCGGCCGCCCGGGTCACTTCGCGAGGAAGGCGAGCAGCGCGGTGTTCACTTCCTCGGCGTGGGTCCAGAGCAGGCCGTGCGGCGCGCCCTCGATCTCGACGTAGTCGGCGGAGGGCAGCGCCTTGTGGAAGATCCGGGCGGTGTTCTCGATGGGCAGGGTGCGGTCGCCGGTGCCGTGCAGGATGAGGGCGGGCACGTCGATGCGGGGGATGTCGGCCCGGAAGTCGGTGTACCAGGTGGTCGGCGCGGCCGAGGCGGCGAAGGCGCCGCCGCTCGCCGCGGTGTTCCAGCTGTTGCGGACGGCCTCCTCGCTGATCCGGGTGCCGAGGTTCTCGTCCAGGTTGTAGAAGTCGTTGAAGAAGCCGGTGTAGAAGGCGTAGCGGTCGGCCTTCACGGCGGCGACGATGCCGTCGAAGAACTCCTGCGGGGCGGCGCCGTCCGGGTTGTCGTCGGTCTTCAGCAGGAACGGCTCCAGCGAGGCCAGGAAGGCGACCTTGGCGATCCGGGCGGAGCCGAACCGGGAGACGTACCGGGCGACCTCGCCGGTGCCCATCGAGAAGCCGACCAGCACGGCGTCCTGGAGGTCGAGGGTCTCCAGCACGGTGTTGAGGTCCGCGGCGAAGGTGTCGTAGTCGTAACCGGTGGTCGGCTGGGAGGACTGGCCGAAGCCGCGGCGGTCGTAGGTGATCACCCGGTAGCCGGCGTCGAGCAGTGCGGCGCTCTGCCGCTCCCAGGAGTGCCCGCTCAGCGGGAACCCGTGGATGAGGACGACCGGCTGCCCGGTGCCGTGGTCCTCGTAGTAGAGGTCGATGGAGGTGGAGTTCTCCTGGCCAACGGTGATGAACGGCATGGGGGTTTCCCTATCTCTCGGACAGCGTGTGGCTGCGATGGGGCTCACGCTAGGGTCGGCGGCCGCCGCCTTGTTGCCTCTGAGAGCACCCGGTGTCGTCCGAGAGCGCTCCGCGTGCGCCCGGCGGCTCACATGGGCTCAACTCCCGTGCGGGTGCGCGGAAGGACCGTAGGCAGTGCGCGGTCGGAACAGGCCGTGGGCTCGCGCGTTCCTAGCCTGATCCCCGAACGATCCAGCTATCCCCAGGAGCGCCATGACCAGCCAGCCACACCTTCACCAACACGCCGCCGAGATACAGGAGTTCGGCACCGTCACCCAGCTGCCGATCGCGCTCTCCCACGACGCCCGGCAGTACTCGTGCCAGCGGCTCAACCGTGTTCTCGCGGACACCCAGTTCCTGTACGCGCTGTACAAGAAGTGCCACTGGGGCATGCGCGGGCCGACCGCGTACCAGCTGCACCTGCTCTTCGACAAGCACGCCCAGGAGCAGCTGGAGCTGGTCGACGCGCTCGCCGAACGGGTGCAGACACTCGGCGGCGTCGCCGTGGGCGACCCCCGGCACGCCGCCCGGATCACGGGCGTGCCGCGCCCGCCGGACGGCATCGAGGACGTGCACTCGATGCTCTCGCGGCTCCTCGACGCGCACGAGACCATCCTCGCCGACGTCCGCGACGCCGCCACCCGGGTGGCGGGGCTCGGCGACGACGGCACCCAGGACCTCCTGGTCTCCCAGATCATCCGCACCGGTGAGACCCAGGTCTGGTTCCTCGCCGAACACCTGGTCGTCACCCCCGAGACCGGGGCGTGACCGCGGGCCGGGCCCGTTCGTCGGCGGGCCCGGTCCGCTCTGTGCCGGGCCCGTTCGTCGGCGGGCCCGGCACTTTTTCGTGCCGTTCACCGGTTTCGGTGCCGCCCGCGCGATCGCGAAGGCCGCGCGGGAACCGCTGGACGGCACTCGGCCGTGCTCGCTCCCGAGAACCGGGAAGGAGCACGGCCGAGTGCCGTCAGGTCGTCGGGCAGCCGACTACAGGGTCCGGCGCACACCTGCCTGCTGTTCCAGCCGGTTCAGCTGGCCGGCCAGTCCCGCGTGCATGGCGTCCCGCACGGGACCGCTGCGCCCGATCCACAGGACCTCCCTGCCTCGGAGCTCCTCCAGCATCAGGGCGTAGGCGGCGTACATCGCGACCGCCGCGAGGAGCATGCCGAGCGCCCCGGCGGCGTGGCCCAGCCAGGCCGCGCCCGAGAGGCCGTAGATGCCGGCGACGAAGTAGCGCGGTACGGCGATCAGCAGGAGCAGCCACAGCACCTTCTTCGGCCTGGCCACCGATGCCATCAGAGCGGCGAAGACCGTGAACGCCAGGTTCATCACACCCAGCACCTGCGCCCCGCCGTGGGCGCCCGTCGACGTGACCAGGCCGTTGGCCAGCCAGGCGCCGGCGAATCCGCCCATCAGTGTCGCCGCGATGACGTCACGGGCGCCGAACGCGAGGATGCTGACCAGCAGTTGGAGCACGAAGGCGGAGAAGACCGTGAGCGCCACGGCCTGCCGGTTCGCACTGTCGATCAGGCCGAGCTGCAGGCCGCTGGTCACGACGGAGGAGACGGCCACCGTGAAGAAGCCCAGGGGCATCGGCGAGGCGATGGGCCGCAGGGTGATCCGTGTCACGGCGTGCAGGTCCGGCTCGGCTCCGGTACCGGCCACCGGATCCGTGCTCGTGAGCGTCTCGATCCCGGCCGCCGTCGGGTCCGGCTCGCGCACGCGCTCGTCTTCCCTCGCTGCCGCCACCATCATCTCGCTCCTTGCTCTCGGTACTTCGCGTCCTTGGGACGGCCGCCAACCCGGCGGCCGTCCGCTTCCTTTGCGACGCGCCCGGTTGATGGGCCGAAATCGCTCCAGAAGACTATGAGTTGGGATGAGCCAGGACTTGTCCCGATGTGCACGGTCGCTGTTGCGCCCGTGCCCGCCGAGGAAACCGGGCCTCAGCCGCGACAGGCCTCCAGCAGGCGCAGCCAGACCTCGCTGATGGTCGGGTAGGCGGGTACCGCGTGCCAGAGTCGGCTGAGCGGCACCTCGGCGGTGACGGCGATGGTCGCCGAGTGCAGCAGCTCCGTGACCCCGGATCCGACGAAGGTGGCCCCCACCACGGTTTCCCGGTCCAGATCGATGACGGCCCTTGCCCGGCCGCGGTATCCGTCGGCGTGCAGCGAGGCGCCCGCCACGTCGCCGATGTTGTAGTCGACGGCCCGTACCCGCAGGCCCCGTGCGGTCGCGTCGGCGAGGGTGAGACCGACCGAGGCCACCTCCGGGTCGGTGAAGACCACCCGGGGCGCGCCGGCCCGGTCGGCGGTCGCGACGCTGCGCCCCCAAGAGGCGACGTCCAGCTCCCGGCCGGCCGCCCGGTCGGCGATCGCCGTGCCGAACACCCTGGCCTGGTACTTGCCCTGATGGGTCAGCAGCGAGCGGCCGTTCACGTCGCCGGCGGCGTAGAGCCAGTCGCCGTCCACGTCGACGGCCAGCCCGGTGTCATCCACCGCTATCCACCCGCCGGGTTCCAGGCCGACCGTCTCCAGGCCCAGGTCTCCCGTGGCGGCCCTTCGCCCGGTGGCGAACAGCACCTCGTCGGTACGCAGTTCACCGTGTTCCCCGAGGTCCAGGACCACCTCGCGGTCGCGCGTCAGGCCGCTCACCGACACCCCGGTCCGTACGTCGACACCGGACTCCCGAAGGGCGGCGGCGACGAGGTCGCCCGCGAAGGGTTCCATCCTCGGCAGCAGCCCGGACCCGCGGACGAGCAGGGTCACCCGGCTGCCCAGTGCGCTCCAGGCCGTGGCCAGCTCCGCGGCGACGGCGCCGCCGCCGACGACGGCCAGCCGGGCGGGGACTTCGGCAGCGCTGGTCGCCTCACGGCTCGTCCACACGTCTGTGCGCTCGATGCCCGGAAGGTCGGGCAGGGCGGCACGGGTGCCGGTGCAGACCGCGACGGCGTGACGCGCGGTCAGGACGCGGCGGGTTGTGTCGGCGCCGTCCACCACCACGCGCCGCGCGCCGTCCAGCCGGCCGTGCCCGCGGACCAGCGTGATCCCGGCGGAGTCCAGCCAGGCCACCTGGCCGTGGTCCTGCCAGTGCGAGGCGAAGCCGTCGCGTCGACGCAGCACCGCCGCGGCGTCCGGAGCGCCCACGACCGCCTCCCGGGCGCCGCGCAGCCGCTGGGCGTCTCGCAGGGCGGCCGGCGGGCGGAGCATCGCCTTGCTCGGCATGCAGGCCCAGTACGAGCACTCGCCTCCGACGAGCTCCCGCTCCACGATCGCCACACTCAGCCCGCCGGCTCTCGCGCGATCGGCGAGGTTCTCCCCGGTCGGACCGGCGCCCAGCACCACGACGTCGAACTCCTCGGATCCACTCATCTGTCAGCCGCCTCCTCGTCACCCCTGAGGAATGACAATCGTTCACAATTGAATGAGTCGCCGTCGGCGTTCCTGCATGCCGAACGGGCTCGGGCCCCTGGGCGGGAGAACTGTCCAGGGGCCCGAGCCCGTTCGGTCGCGGCTGCCTCAGGCGCGGTGCAGGGCGAGCCGGGTGGCCAGGCCGCCGCCCACACCGGCGATTACGGCCACAGGCAGCCACCACAGCGGCCAGTGCGCCAGGCCGAGGGCCCCGTCGACCGACCACTGTCCGGGGCCGGTGGCGGTCAGCGCGGCGCCGACGACGATCAGGACGAACGGGAACTCGTACCCGTCGTGCTGCACCCACAGCCCGTGGGGCCACTTGACCGTCAGGGCGACGGTCATCACCCCCATGACACCCGCGCCGGCCAGCGGAGTGAGCAGGCCGAGGGCCAGCATCAGTCCGGCCCCGATCTGGGTGCCACCGGCGGCTATCGCGGTGAGCTTGCCGCCGCGGAAGCCGTCGCCCCGGAACTCGGCGCTGCCACCCTCCAGGCCGCCGCCGCCGAGGTGGAAGCTGACCTTCTGAACGCCGTGGCCCGCGATCAGCAGACCGGCGACCAGGCGCAGCAGGAGAAGGCCCGTGTTCATTTCGGACTCCGTTTGGGTCGGTGCGGTCCGTCAGCCGGCGGCGTGCGGGTTGATCATGGACTGGGCGTAGACCAGGCCCATGCCGTAGGCGCCGCCGTGCTCCTTGACCAGCTCGGTCACCGGGACGTAGGTCTCGGTGCGGGCCCAGTCGCGCTGGAGCTCCAGCAGGACCTGGATCCAGGTGACGGGCACGGCACCGGCGGCGGTCATCCGCTGCAGGGCGTGCTCGTGGGCCAGCGGGCTGACGCCGCCGGAGGCGTCGGCGACGACGTAGACCTCGTAGCCCTGGTCCAGTGCGGAGAGGGCCGGCAGGACGAGGCAGACCTCGGTCCACAGGCCGGAGAGGATGATCTTCTTGCGGCCGGTCGCCCTGACCGCCTCGACCAGGGCCTCGTCCTCCCAAGCGTTCATCGTGGTGCGGTCGACGACCTCCTGGCCGGGGAAGACGGCCTTCAGCTGCGGCAGGATCGGGCCGGAGAAGGACTCGGCGGCGACGGTGGACAGCACGGTCGGCACGTCGAAGATCTTCGCGGCCTTCGCCAGGCCGACGGTGGCGTTGATGATCGCGGTGCGGTCGCCGCTGCCGGTGCCGAAGAACATCTGCGGCTGGTGGTCGACGAACAGCATCATCGCGTTGTCGGGGGTCAGCAGGTCCGGGCTCGGAGCGGCGTGAACGTTCGCGAGGTCGACCATTGGTCTTCTCTTTCCTTGTGAATGCAGGGAATTGACGTTGCATCAGACTTTCCCGGATTGCCGGGGTGCCTCGTTCAACGACGTTAGTGCGCGGCGGCCCGGGTGTTCTGCTCGCTGTGCGCCCGGGATTGTCCTGACAACGCACGACCGGCCGAACCGAGCCGGCCGACCGCTTCAGTGCACTACGGGGCCATCGGTCATGCGCTGCGGAAGTCCTTCGCGCGTCGCCGGCTGCCTAGGTTTCGCCGGGTGGCCCCGTCGGGCCGCGATCAGCCAGCGGAAAGGGCGGCAACCCATGCAGTTCGGGATATTCAGTGTCGGTGACGTGACGGTCGATCCGACCACGGGACGGGCGCCGAGCGAGCGCGAGCGCATCAAGGCGATGCTGGCCATCGCGCTCAAGGCCGAGGAGGTCGGTCTGGACGTCTTCGCCATGGGCGAGCACCACAACCCGCCGTTCGTCCCGTCCTCCCCGACGACCATGCTCGGCTGGATCGCCGCGCAGACCGACCGCATCATCCTGTCCACCGCGACCACGCTGATCACCACCAACGACCCGGTGAAGATCGCGGAGGACTACGCGATGCTGCAGCACGTCGCCGACGGTCGCGTCGACCTGATGCTCGGGCGCGGGAACACCGGCCCGGTCTACCCGTGGTTCGGCCAGGACATCCGCCAGGGCATCCCGCTCGCGGTGGAGAACTACGCGCTGCTGCACCGGCTCTGGCGCGAGGACGTGGTCGACTGGGAAGGCCGCTTCCGCACCCCGCTGCAGGCCTTCACCGCCACGCCCAGGCCGCTGGACGGAGTGCCGCCGTTCGTCTGGCACGGCTCGATCCGCAGCCCCGAGATCGCCGAACAGGCCGCGTACTACGGCGACGGCTTCTTCCACAACAACATCTTCTGGCCCCAGGAGCACACCCGGCGGATGGTCGAGCTCTACCGCGAGCGCTACGCCCACCACGGCCACGGCACGCCCGAGCAGGCGATCGTCGGCCTCGGCGGGCAGGTGTTCATGCGGAAGAACTCCCAGGACGCGGTGCGCGAGTTCCGCCCGTACTTCGACAACGCGCCGGTGTACGGGCACGGGCCCTCGCTGGAGGAGTTCACCGAGCAGACCCCGCTGACCGTCGGCAGCCCGCAGGAGGTGATCGAGCGCACCCTCGGCTTCCGCGAGGCCGTCGGTGACTACCAGCGCCAGCTGTTCCTGATGGACCACGCCGGCCTGCCGCTCAAGACGGTGCTGGAGCAGCTCGACATCCTCGGCGAGGAGGTCGTGCCCGTGCTGCGCGAGGAGTTCGCCAAGGGCCGGCCCGCGACCGTTCCCGACGCCCCCACCCATGCCACGTTCCGGGACAACGTCCCCGCCGCCTCCTGACCAGGACGGAGTCCCCCATGGAAACGACCTCGCCGATCACGCTCGCCGTGATCTCGGGCGGGCTCAGCCAGCCCTCGTCCACCCGCCTGCTCGCGGACCGCCTCACCGAGGCCACCACTGGCCACCTGGCCCGTGCCGGACGTGAAGTCCGGGTGCGCCTGCACGAGTTGCGCCCACTGGCCACCCCCATCTCGCACCACCTGCTCTCCGGCTTTCCCCCGCAGGCACTGGGCGGCGCGCTGGAGGAGGTGAGCACGGCGGACGCGCTGATCGCCGTGTCCCCGATCTTCTCGGCCTCCTACAGCGGCCTGTTCAAGTCGTTCTTCGACCTGCTCGAACCCGGCGCCCTGGCGGGCAAGCCGGTGCTGATCGGCGCGACGGGCGGCACCGCGCGCCACTCCCTGGCCCTGGAACACGCGATGCGTCCGCTCTTCACCCACCAGCGCGCGCTCGTCGCACCGACCGCGGTCTTCGCGGCCTCCGAGGACTGGGGCGGGACGGGTGACACGCACACCGACAGCCTGCCGGCGCGGATCGAACGGGCCGGGGGAGAGCTCGCGGCGCTGATCCTCGCGACCCTGGCGAATCCGCGGCCGGGCGGCCGCCCGGCAGTGACTCCCTCCGCGCTCGGCTTCCACTGACCCCGCGCACACCCTCAACCCCCAGCACCGAACGAAGGGACCTCCCTTGTCCACCATGCCCGTCGCCGGAATCCGGCCCGGCACCCCCGACCAGCCCGCCGACCTCGTCGTGCGCAACGCCAAGGTGCACACCAACGACCCGCGCCGCCCCCAGGCCACCGCTGTGGCCATCCGGGACGGACTGATCCAGGCGATCGGCGACGACGCGGACGTCGTCCCGCTGGTCGGCCCCGACACCCGGGTGGTCGACGCGCTCGGCCGCCGGGCCGTTCCCGGACTCAACGACGCGCACCTGCACGTCATCCGCGGCGGCCTCAACTACGTGCTGGAACTGCGCTGGGACGGCGTCCCGACGCTGCGCGAGGCCCTGACGATGCTCCGGCTCCAGGCCGAGCGCACCCCGCCCGGCCAGTGGGTGCGGGTGGTCGGCGGCTGGTCCGCCGACCAGTTCGCCGAGCGGCGCCTGCCCACCCTGGAGGAGCTCAACGCCGCGGCGCCCGACACCCCCGTCTTCGTGCTGCACCTGTACCAGTCGGCGCTGCTCAACCGGGCCGCGCTGCGCGCCGCCGGCTTCACCCGGGACACCCCCGACCCGGCGGGCGGCCAGATCGCCCGCGGACACGACGGCGAGCCCACCGGCCTGCTGATCGCCGCCCCCGGCGCGCTACTGCTCTACTCCACCCTGGCCAAGGCACCGACTCTGGACGAGGCCGACCGCATCGGCTCCACCCGGCACTTCCTGCGCGAGCTGAACCGCTTCGGCCTGACCTCCGCGATCGACGCCGCCGGCGGCTTCCAGAGCTTCCCCGAGAACTACGGCACCGTCATGGAACTCGCCCGCCAGGGCGAGCTGACCCTGCGCATCGCCTACCACCTCTTCCCGCAGACCGCGGGGCAGGAGCTGGACGACCTCACCCGCTGGGTCAACACCGTGCGCCCCGGCGAGGGCGACGAGTGGCTGCGCCTCAACGGCGCGGGGGA
Organism: Kitasatospora sp. NPDC101155; assembly: GCF_044768305.1. Classification (NCBI taxonomy): domain Bacteria; kingdom Bacillati; phylum Actinomycetota; class Actinomycetes; order Kitasatosporales; family Streptomycetaceae; genus Kitasatospora; species Kitasatospora sp. NPDC101155. The sequence continues at coordinate 194,575 of NZ_JBIWPN010000015.1, forward strand.
GAACCTCACCTGGGCCGCCGCCGACTTCGAGAACTTCACCGAACCCAGGCCGCAACTGGGCGGTTACGAGGGAGAGTTCGAGAAGGCCGTCCGCCTGCTGACGGAGAACGGCTGGGGCTTCCGGCTGCACGCCACCTACGACGAGACCATCCGCCGCGACCTCGCCGTCTTCGAGAAGCTCGCCGCCGAGGGCCTCTTCCCGCAGGGCAACCGCTGGCTCTTCGACCACGCCGAGACCGTCAGCCCGGACAGCCTCGACCGCATCGCGGCCCTCGGCGGCGCCGTCTCCGTGCAGAACCGCCTCTCCTTCCAGGGCGAGGCCTTCGTCTCGCGCTACGGCGCTCCGGCCGCCGCCGAGGCGCCCCCGCTGCGCGCGATGCTGGACCGCGGCCTGACCGTCGCGGCGGGCACCGACGCCACCCGGGTGTCCTCCTACAACCCCTGGGTCGCCCTGCACTGGCTGGTCTCCGGCCGGGCGGTCAGCGGCCGGCGCCTCGCGGCCGAGCACAACCGGCTCAGCCGCGAGCAGGCCCTGGAGCTCTACACACTGGGCGGTGCCCGCCTCACCGGCGAGGAGGAGGTCAAGGGCCGTCTGACGGTCGGCAGTTACGCGGACCTCGCGCTGCTCAGTGCCGACTACTTCAGTGTGCCCGAGGCCGACATCGCGCACATCGAGTCCGTCCTCACCGTCGTCGGCGGACGCATCGTCCACGCCGCAGCGGAGCACCAGGGGCTGGCCCCCGAACTGCCCGAGGTGTCGCCGTCCTGGAGCCCGGTCACCCGGTTCGGCGGCTACCACGCCACCCCTGCCCCCAGCTTGACCGGCGTCCGCCAGGCAGAGGGCGTGCTGGAGGCCGTGGCCGCCTCCGGCGAGCAGCACGCCTGGCGCGCGGCGCGCGGCCTCGCCCTGCCCGGGCAGTCGCAGGTGCCGCTGGACCCCTGCTTCTTCTGACCGGAAGCCGATTCCGTCCCGGGGCACCGCCGGATTACGGCGGTGCCCCCACCCACCTTCCCCCTGTCGCCCGAGGAACCGTCGTGACCACGCCCGCAGCCGACTCCCGAACCGCACCCCCGCCGCCGGTGCCCGGACCGAAGATCCACGACCGCCACCCGCTCGCGCTGGCCCTGTTCGGCCTCACCCTGGTCAGCGGTCTGATCGACGCCGTCAGCTACCTCGGCCTCGGCCACGTCTTCACCGCCAACATGACCGGCAACGTCGTCGTCATCGCCTTCGCGCTCGCCGGAGCACCCGGATTCTCCGTCACCGGCTCATCGACCTCCCTCGCGGCCTTCCTCCTCGGCGCGCTCCTGGCCGGCAGACTCGCCACCCGACACGTCGGAACCCGGCGCCCCGCACAGCTGCGCACGGTCTTCATCCTGGAGGTCGCGCTGTACGGCGCGGCAGCCGCCGTCGTCTTCGTCTGGAGCGCGGACGGGCCCGCACAGTACGCCGTGATCGCCCTGCTCGCCCTGGCGATGGGCATCCGCAACGGCACCGTACGCGGCCTCGGCGTGCCGGACCTCACCACCACCGTGCTCACCCTCACCCTGACCGGCCTGGCCGCCGACTCCCGCCTCGCCGGCGGCACCGCCCCCCGCCAGCGCAGGAAGGTCCTCTCCGTCGCCACCATGCTCGCCGGCGCCGCCCCGGGCGCCGTCCTCGTGCTGCACGGACAGACCGCCTGGGCCCTGGTCGCCAGCGCGGTCCTGGCCGGCGGCACCCTCCTGCTCTACCGCGAGTGACAGGCGCTCCGGCACCACCGTCGCGGCCTCGGTGCGCATGCGTGACGGCTGGCACGCACAGGTCGGTCGGCTGCCGCTCGGGCTCTGCGCCCGGGCGGTCAGCGCTCGTTGTTCCTGAGCCGTGGTCACCGATGACACCCCGGTGCTCCCCAGGGCGGCGGCGATCGAGGAGAGCGCGAGCAACATCGGCACGCCGGCCATGACCACCGATCCGAAGACGATCAGGAGGGTGATGAGCGTGACCGGCAGTGTGATGCGCTCGGAGAGCGTGAGGTCCTTCCCGCGCTGGTCGTTGACGCCCTTGCTGATGGAGGGGGAGCCGGCCTCCTCCACAACCGGGTCCGGGTGCCCGGCGCGCACCTTCGCCGTCTGTTCGAGGAGCGGGACGACGTTCTTCTTGCCGTCCAGCTCGGGGCCCCTCAGGACCACCGGGACCCTGAGGACCGTGCCGTCCTTGGATCGGACCGGAGCCGCCACGCTGTCCACCTGGGGCAGCCGCTGAATCCGCTCGGTGAGCTCCCGGACTGCGGAACCGGCTGCGGCCGTGTTCAGGGGGCCGGACTTGGGGTAGATCGTGATCTGTTCGGTGGGCCTGGTTTGCAGTCCTCCTTCGGCCGCCATCGCCTCGGCTCGCCCCGCCTCACCGACCCGGTAATCCTCGGCAGTGGCTGCATGGGAGCCGACCGAGATGCCGACGCCGAGACAGAGAATGACGAACGCGAACCAGCCGGCGATCGCGCGCCACGCATGCCGGGCGCTCCATCGGGCTGTCCGCACAGGGAGTTGACTCATGGCTGAGATCCTGGTCGGCCGGAGGCGGTGCCCGACACGCCCGGCCGGTTGAACCTGGGGTCCACCGGTCGGTGGACAGCGGGGGTGGGGCGGCATCTCCCTCGATCGCGTCACCAACCGGGCGTGGGTGTCAACGGGCCATCTGTGTCGGGCTCTTGGTCGTGGTGAGTCTCCTGGGACTTCGAGGTGAGCGAGTTCCCGGTGTTCTCGGGTGGGGGAGCCGGACGGGGATGGGCACTGGTTGGTCGGCGGGGTCGTTGGTGTTGCTGTGGGCCGGTGCGAACCGGCGTTGCCGATCACGTCGGGCCGACGGCCCGGGCTTCGTTCCATTCCGGAGATACCGAAATAATTGACGGCGAGGATATTCCATTGCCGATTCCTCGTCGAATTCTTCCCTTTCGGAGGTTTCGGCGGCGCAGCAGGAACCTCTTTTGCGCTACCCGTTGACTGAGGCCTGTCACCGCTGCTTTTCTTCCGTTCACGCCCCCTGCCAGAGCCCTCGGGTCGGTGGCCGGCGCTGGTTCCGCTGCTCCACCATCGCGTTGCTGCTCAGCCGCTGACGTGGCGTCGGACGATGCCTGTCAGCCCCCATGGCACAGCCGGCAAGCACGGGCCGCCCCACCGTTTTCGCGCCTCCCGCCCGTGTGATTGCCGTACCCCGTTATGCCCCGAGCCGTCATCAGGGCCGACCGGCACCGGAGACGGCAGGAGAGAGGACCCCCCACACATGGGCATTCCCCGCATCCGTGCGACCAGACGACTGGCCCTGGCCGCCGTCGCCTCGCTGTCCCTCGTCACCGCCGCGCTGGCCACCACCGGCGCCGCCCAGGCGGCGGAGGAGCCGGCCTCGCCGCAGAGCGGCTCCGTGACCAACCCGTACAGCCCCGCCTACCAGCACCCCTACCGGCATGGCGCCATGCCCACCATCGCCCAGAACGACAAGATGAAGCAGTGGGCCTCCACCCACCAGGAGTCCACCGCCGGCGCGGCCACCGGACCGCAGACCCTCTCCTACGGCGGAGGGATCGACGGGATCGGTGTCCAGAGCGGCCACTCCAAGGTCTACCTGGTGTTCTACGGCTCCCAGTGGGGGAGCCAGAGCACGGACGCCAACGGGAACGCGAAGTTCTCGGGCGACTCGGCCGGGGCGGCCGGCGCCGCGCAGCAGATGTTCAAGGGCATCGGCACCGGCAACGAACTCTGGTCCGCGGACCTGACGCAGTGGTGCGACGGGCCGAACGTGGCGAGCGGCGCCACCAGTTGCCCCTCGAACGCGAACTTCGTCCCGTACCAGAGTGGCGGGGTGCTCGCCGGCGTGTGGTACGACAACGCGGCGGCGTCACCGAGTGCCGCCACCGGCCACCAGCTCGGCCAGGAAGCCGTCACCGCGGCGGCCCACTTCGGCAACACCACGGCGGCGTCCAACCGGGACGCCTACTACGTGATCCTGTCGCCGCACGGCACCAACCCCGACAACTACCAGAACCAGTACTGCGCGTGGCACGACTACAACGGTGACTCCACGCTGACCGGCGGTGCGGTGACCTCCCCGTACGGCGACGTCGCGTTCAGCAACCAGCCCTACAACATGGACTCGGGCGCCGGCTGCGGCGTCGGCTTCGTCAACTCGCCCGGAACGCTGGACGGTTGGACGATGACGCTCGGCCACGAGTGGCACGAGATGATGTCGGACCAGAACCCGGCCGGCGGCTGGACCAACCACGTGTCCGGCAGCTCGTACAACGGCCAGGAGAACTCCGACGAGTGCGCCTGGCTGTCCCCGGGCACCGCGGGCGGCGCGGCCAACATCACCTTCGGCAACTTCGGCACCTGGGCCGAGCAGGCCAGCTGGTCCAACGACACCAACTCCTGCGCCATCTCCCACCCGATCGTGGGCGGCGGCTCGACGGGCAACACGGTGAGCGTCACCAACCCCGGCAACCAGACCACCGCGCAGGGCTCCTCGGTCAGCCTGCAGATCCAGGCCAGTGACACGGCCTCCGGCCAGAGCTTCACCTACGCGGCCACCGGCCTGCCGGCCGGCCTGTCCATCAACTCCGCGACCGGCCTGATCACCGGCACCGCCACCACCGCCGGCTCCTCCAACGTGACGGTCACCGCGACCGACACCACCGGCGCCGCCGGCTCCACCAGCTTCGGCTGGACGGTCACCGGCACCGGCGGTTCCTGCACCCCGGCGCAGCTGCTCGGCAACCCCGGCTTCGAAACCGGCTCCGCCGCGCCGTGGACCGCGACCAGCGGTGTGATCGACAACTCGGCGTCCGAGCCGGCCCACAGCGGCTCCTGGAAGGCGTGGCTGGACGGCTACGGCACCGCGCACACCGACAGCATCTCGCAGGCCGTCACCATCCCCGCGGGCTGCAAGGCCACCCTGAGCTACTGGCTGCACATCGACACGGCCGAGACCACCACCACGGCCCAGTACGACAAGCTCACCGTGACCGTCAACGGCACCGCGGTGGCCACCTACTCCAACCTCGACAAGAACACCGGCTACGCCCAGAAGACGGTCGACCTGTCGGCCTACGCCGGGCAGAGCGTCACGCTGAAGTTCACCGGCGTGGAGGACTCCTCGCTCCAGACCAGCTTCGTGATCGACGACACCGCGATCCAGACCAGCTGACCCCTGGTCCGTTCGAACGTTCGGCCCGGCGGCTCCTGCCGCCGGGCCCCACCCTTTGGGCGGTCGGTCGACCATGACGGCACCCGGGTGGCGATGAGGCGGAGGGGGGTCCGATCGTGGCCCGAGCGCGGCCCCACCGCCCCCGGGCACGTACTCCGTTCGGAGCCGGAGTCGAACATGCCAGGTGCCGATCCGCGACCGACCGCGGTGGCACCGGCGCCTTCCGCGGACAGGCCCGCAACGCTACGGACCGACGACGTCGGCCCAGTTGGGTGAACTCGTCGATCCGAGGGCTCGGAGGCGGTCGAGGACGCCCGGGTCCTGGACATCGAGCCAGTCGGCGAGTTGGCGGAAGGACACGCAGCGGACGCCGTCGCGGTGGCACAGGTCCTTCATGGCCGTCTCGGCCGCTTGGAGGTCGGGGCCGGTGCCGTGCCCGGGGGCGAGATCGGTGTCGATGACGAGCGGCGCGCGGCTGCCGTGGTAGTCGCGGTCGAAGGCGTTCAGGTACGTCTGCGGGGGCTGGTTCGCGGAGAGCACCTCGCCTGCCCCGGAGGGGATCCGTTGGAGCGGGAACTCCCAGATGCCGTCGATCCGGGCCGGCCAGCGCTGCGTGTCTCCCGGCGAGCTGGCGTCGTAGCGCCAGCCGGCGTCCTTCTCGGCGGGGAGCAGGTTCGGCTGGCCCTCCCGGCACGGGGCGCGGCCGCCGGCCAGTTCGGTCTGGTAGTCGAAGGGCAGCGGGGGCAGGTCGGTGAAGCCCGTCCCGGTCTTCCAGAAGTTGACCATCGAGTAGCCCTGGCCGATTTCGCTCTGCCAGTCGGCGGTTGACCAGTCCCGGCCGCCTTCGGGGCCGCAGAACTGGCCGATGAAGCCGTCGGCGATCTCGTCGCCGTCCAGCCAGGCGCGGCCGAGCTGCTGCAGGGTCGCACGGACCTGGGCGTCGGTGGGGAAGGGGACGGCGGCGGTGCCGACCTCGTGCTGTGGCGGCTGGTACTGCCACCGCACCGAAGCCGGCAGCACATCGACGCCGCGCAGGAAGAACGTCACGTCGGCGCCGCTCGACCTGGCCGACGTACGGGCGCCGGAGAACAGATGGTTGCCGTCCTCGGTGGGGGCGTCGAAGGAGAAGACCACGAACTGCGGTGGCTGCTCACCGGGCTTGAGCCGGACGGGAGCCGGCTGGCCCGGCTGCGGGCCGGTGTCGGAGGTCGACCCGTCGCCGAGCACGGTGACGGTCGGGTCCGTCGCGTCGGCGCCGGGCGTGGACGTGGCGGCGGGCGCGCCCGGGCCGCTTCGATGGTCGGGGACGGCGGGCATGAAGGCGAGCGCGGCGACGACACCGAGCGCGAGTACGGTGGCCGTGCCGCGGCGGGGGCCCGTGGGTCTGCCGGTCGGAGCCGACGGGCGCTCACTCATAGGGGTTCTCCGGTTCGGCGATCCGGCGGACCAGGGCCGCGGTCAGGGTGGGAACCGCGCCGTCCTGGCCGCTCGCCCCGTCCGGCTGCCACTCGCCGGTCACCTCGACCCAGGCGCCCTCGGGCGGTGCGTCGGCGCCGTGGATCACGACCTTGCTGCTCGACGCGTCGGCGGCGCAGCAGGAGATCGTCAGCCGGGCGAGGTCCCAACTCCCGTCGCCAGGGCCGGGCGTGGCGAAGCCGGTGAGCCGGATCCGGTGGCCCTTGAGCGAACCGTTGCTGTCCCAGAGCGCGCGTGAGTCGAAGTCGGCGAGCCGCATGCCGACCGGGTCGGTCGCGGGCAGCGGCGCGAAGCCGCCCGCCGCCTCGGCGGGTTTGACGGCGGTGTTGTCCGAGTGCTGCGCGGTGAAGGCGCCGAGTGCCCGGGGCTGGAGCAGGTAGATCGCCAGTACGGGCAGGAGCAGCAGCCACGCGGTGCGGGGAGCGCCGTGCTCGTGCCCGCGCTCGTGCCCGCGCTCGTGTCCGTGTCCGTCGTCCGTGTCCCCGCGGTGGCCGGGCCGGAACAACTCCCGGGCGGCGACCACCGCGCCGATCAGCCCGACCACGACGAGCAGTACGCCGCTCGCGATCAGGTACGGCCGCAGGCCCTTGCGCACGTACCGCAGGTACAGCTCGGTGAAGAGCGAGATGTGCAGCACCGCCGCGCCGACCAGGATGTGCAGCAGCGCCCGGACCTCGCGCCTCACAGGAGCCACCGGCCGGTCAGGGTCGCCGCTGTGACGGCGACGACGAAGGTGGCGGCGCAGAAGCGCCAGGCGAAGGCCCGTCCGAAGGTGCCGGCCTGGAGGGCGATCAGTTTGGCGTCCACCATCGGGCCGACGACCATGAACGCGAGCTTGGCGGTGGTGGAGAAGGAGGTGAGCCCGGCCGCGACGAAGGCGTCCGCCTCCGAGCAGACCGCGAGCAGGACGGCGAGTGCGGCGAGCACGAGGACGGAGACGCCCGGCAGCCCGGCCAGGTCCTTGAGCAGGCCGCGCGGCACGGCGACGTTGAGGGTGGCCGCCGTCATCCCGCCGATCACCAGGAAGCCGCCGGCGTGCAGGAAGTCGTGCTCCAATGAGGCCCGGAAGGCCGGCCACCCGGTCGGCCCGCTCGACGGCACCTTGGGCCTGAGCCACTCCGGGCGGCCGAACCGCGACCAGAGCAGCCCCATCACCACCGCGGTGGCAAGGGAGGCGATGAACCGCGCGGCCACCAGTTCGGGCTGCCCCCGGAAGGCGACGGCGGTGGCCACCAGCACCACCGGGTTGACGGCCGGTGAGGAGAGCAGGAACGCCAGCGCGGCCGCCGGAGCCACCCCGCGCGCGATCAGCCGCCCGGCCACCGGCACCGAGGCGCACTCGCATCCCGGCAGCACGACTCCGGCCGCACCGGCGATCGGTACGGCGAGCAGCGGGTTCCTCGGCAGCGCCCGCTCCAGCAGGCGGGCCGGGACGAACGCGGCGATCGCCGCCGACAGCACCACGCCGAGCAGCAGGAACGGCAGCGCCTGCACGCAGACGGCGACGAAGACCGCGCCCCAGGCCTCCAGCCACGCCGGTCCCGTCCAGTCGCCGAGGACGTGACGTCCGACCAGCACGGCGAGCATGCCGCCGACCAGGACTCCGAGCGAGCCGATCGGGTGGCGGGCGGGGCCCGTCGGTTCCGCTTCCGGCTCCCGTTCCGGCTCCGTGATCGGGTGCGGCAGGGCTTCGACGGTGATCTCGTCAGCCATGGGTAGCCGGACGCTCCTTCGCTCGGGGTGCTTCGGTATTCAGGGGGTGAGGCCGCCTTTCGCGCTGTGGCCGGGGGTGAGTCTAGGGGGTGCCGGGAGCCGCGCCGCGACGGCCCGGGGCAGCTCCCCGGACCTGGGCCGGCCGGCACCTCCCTACGGTCGCGGGGATTGATGACCGCGATTACCGGGACTGCACGTCCACCACGGCGGCCACTTCTACCTGGCCGGCCCGCTCGGCCGCGGCGAAGACGGCCCTGGCGGCGGCGGAGGGCTGAGCCGCGGCGGAACAGCGGCGGAACAGCGGCGGAACGGCGGCCCGCTTCGCGCGGCGCCAGGCCCTAGGCCTGGAAGGGCCCCTCGTCGACGAACAACCGCAACAGTCGGGCGAAGGCCCTGGCGTCCGCTGCCGGCCAGGAGGCGAGGGAGCCCTCGATGCGGGCCGCCAGGCGCTCCCAGGTGGCCCGTACCACGTCCTGTCCGGCCTCGGTGAGGACGAGCAGGGTCGCCCGCCGGTCGCCGGGGTCGGCCTCACGCCGCAGCAGGCCGGCCCCCTCCAGCCGGTCGGCGCGGCGGGTCACGGTGGTGCGGTCCAGCCCGATCTCGCGGCCGAGGTCGGCGGCGCTGCACGGGCCGGTGCGCGCCAGGCCGCTGAGCACCGGATAGGTGAGCTCGTCGACGGCCTCGCCCAGGCCGTCGGTCAGCTGGGCGTGCAGGCCGGCGCGGGTGCTGCGCCGCAGCAGCAGTCCCAGGGCCTCGGCGATCTCGTGTCCGGTCGGATTCGTCACCCCTTCAGATTAGCGTGCGCCGAGCACGCTTTTCCTGTACGGTGAGATGCGTGCTTAAGGCACGCATATTCTCGATCCATCCAGCCGTCCCACCGGAGGAACCTCCATGCGTCACACCGACATCACCGCCGCCCTCACCGACCTGCTCCTCGCGCCGGGACTCGACCTCCACGAGGCCGCCGACCGGCACTTCGCCCCCGACTACCGCCAGCGCACCGACGGCGAGTGGAACGACCGCCAGGAGTTCCTGGCCCACATCGCCCACCTGCGCACGGTCGTGGCCGGCGGCTCGGTCGAGGTGCACGATGAACTCTCGTCCGGCGACCGCTACGCCGACCGCCACACGATGACCGTCGTCAAGACCGACGGCTCCACCGTCCGCATGGAGGTCTACCTCTTCGCCGAGTTCGCCCCCGACGGCCGCTTCCGCCGGGTCGAGGAGACCACCCTCATGCTCGAAGGCGCCGAACACGACCGGAACATCGGCAGCGCCCGCTGATCCGGCCGAGGCGCCCGCGGCGAGGCGGGACCCGGGCTCCGCGTGCTGGTCGACCGGGCGTGCCGGGCGGTGCCGTTCTCGTCCTCACGGTCAGTGCTGGACGCCCGGGGAGAGGGCGAAGTCGGCGAAGTAGGCCTGCTGGGTGCTCGCCGGCCCCCAGCTGGTGTCGTGGCCGCCGTAGAAGGTGGAGAAGAGGACGCCACCGAAGGGGAGGGAGCTGATGCCCGAGGCCTCGCCGTGGGCCGAGTGGACCTGCCGGCCGTCGTACCAGACGGTGATGTCGCCGGTTGTCCGGTTCACCAACTGCTCGACCGTGTGCCACTTGCCGTCGGCGAGGAACCGCCAGTCGCCGAGGCCCTCGTCCACGCCGTAGCCGGTCGGGCCCGAGCTGGTGGGCGTGTAGAGGTAGACCTCGCCGTTGTCGGGCACGCCGTTCGCGCCGCGCCACATGTACCGGGTGGACCAGCCGCTGCCGTGGTTGCCGCCGGACTCCTGGCCGATCCGGCCGCCGTAGAGGCCGGGTAGTTTCCCGGCCCGGCCCCAGTCGCGGCCGGCCGGGAACCTGACGCGGTACGCCAGGTCGAGGGTGCTGCCGTGGGCGAGTGCGGACAGGCCGAGGGCGTTCAGGTCCGTGTAGAACTGTCCGCCTCCGGTGGCGGGGCAGTCGGCGCACTTGTTGTCCGAGGAGCCTGCTCCGTAGGTGACCTGGAGGGCGGAACCGTCGCCGGGGGCGGTGGGGTCGGAGACCTCGGCCAGGTTGTCGCCGCCCCAGGCACCTTGGCCGACGACGCCCCAGGCGTGCTGCCACGACGGGGAGCCGTAGCCGGTGAACTGCCCGGTCCAGGCGGCACCTCCTCCGACGGGGCCGCTTGCCGCGGCTGCGGGCTGTCGGGGCGTCGGATGGGCGGGGGGCTTGCCGGCCGGTGCCGCGCCGCAGCCGGCGGCGGCCGCCAGCGCCAGGACGGTCGCGCCGACCGCTGCCGAGGTGGCCGGTCGGCGCCGCCGCCCGGTCCGTCGGGGACGTGGATGCACGGGAGTCCTCCTCTTGGTCGGTTCCGGCGGATGCCCTCCCAGGAGACGCGGCCGGCCGGGTGCGCCGATCTCCACCTCGGGTGCGAGCACTGGAGACCGGCGCTTTCCCGACGTCGTCGCGTCAGGAAGGGTTCTTGGTCGCGAGGACGTCGACCACGCGGATGTCGGGGGCGGTGGCGAGCAGTTCCGGGCCGACCTCGGCGAGCGCGGCGGGGATGCGGCCGGTGAGGTGGGCCTGGCGCGCGTCCTCGTCGGCGAAGGCGTCGAAGATGCCGAAGGTCGCGCTGTCGACCTGGAACGCGTACCAGATCCGGGTGCCGGGCTCGTCCTCGACGACGGCGCGGCCGGCGTCCAGGAAGGCGGCAAGCTCCGCCTCCTTGCCCGGCTTGGCGGTCAGCAACGCGAGGACTCCGAGCTTCAGTGTCATGACGGGATCTCCATGGTAGGTCAGTGGTTGAGTGGCGATGCCGTCAGCGGCTTCGCAGTGGGGCCGGTAGCGGACGTCTGGCCCGGGAAAGACGTTAGGGCCGTGATCGATCCGCCACGAGCGGCGGAAACGACGTTTCGAGTACCGTTTACGCCATGCGGGTGGTGATGGCAGCGGTTGACGGCGTCTTCGATTCGGGGCTTTCGGCAATCATGGATGTGCTCGGCGCGGCGAACTCGCTGAGCGCGCGGGACGGTGGCGCGCCGCCGTTCTCGGTGACCGTGGTCGGCGGGGGGTCGCAGGTCCGTACGGGGAACGGGCTGAGCCTGACGACCGTACCGGTCGGGGAACTCCCGTACGGCACAGACCTGTTGCTGATGCCGGCGGTGGGCTTCCAGGCCCCCGAGCGGGTGGTCGCAGCGGTCCGCGAGCCCGCCAACGCCTGGCTGTTCGACCTCGCCGCCGCCTTCGCCGCCTCCGGCACCCCACTGGCCGCCGCGTGCAGCGGAGCGTTCTTCCTGGCCGAGTCGGGGGCCCTCGAACGCAGGCGAGCGACCACGAGCTGGTGGCTGGGACCAGCCTTCCGCGCACGCTACCCCGCTGTGGTGCTGGAGGACTCCCGGACGCTGATCCAGGACGGCCCGGTCACCACCGCGGGCGCGGCCTTCGCCCACATCGACCTCGCGCTGTGGGTGGTGCAGCGCCACAGCCCGGCCCTTGCCGACCTCGTCGCCCGCTACCTGCTGATCGGCGACCGACCCTCACAGGCCGCCTTCGCACTCCCCACCCAACTGGCCCAGGCGGACCCGCTGATGACCGCCTTCGAACGGTGGGCCCGCGCGCACCTGGCCGATCCGCCCCCGCTGGCCGAAGCCGCCCGCACGCTCGGCGTCAGCCAGCGGACCCTCCAGCGCACCGCGCAGACCGTCCTCGGCAAATCACCCCTGGACTTCGTCCAGGACATCCGACTGGACGAGGCGACTTTCCTGCTGCGCACCACCACGCTCAGCGCCGAGGCGATCGCCGGCCGGGTCGGTTACCGCAACGTCAGCACCCTGCGGGAACTCGTACGGCGCCGACGCGGCGTATCCCTCGAAACGCTGCGCCACGGCGGTGCTGCCGATGCCGCCGGGCGGTGCACGCCATCGTCCTAGAGGCCCCGGGCGGACCCCGCGGCAGGCCGAGCCTTCGCTTCGACCGCCCAGCCGGTCAGGGTGGTCTTGCCGATGGCGGTGCCGGACTCCAGGAGGCGGTGGGCTTCGCGGAGGTTGGCGGCGTTGATCGGGCCGAGGTCCCGGGTGGCGGTGGTGGTGATCAGACCGGCGTCGACCAGCCGGGCGACCTGGGCGAGGATGCGGTGCTGGGTGGCCTGGTCGGGGGTCCGGAACATCGAGCGGGTGTACATGAACTCCCAGTGGAACGAGATGCTCTTGGCCTTGAGGGCGCCGATCTCCAGGGTGTCGAAGTCGTCGATGGCGACGATCTGCCCGAAGGGATTGAGTGCCTCGGCGTAGGCGGCGAGGTTCCGGTCGGTGCCGGCGGTGCCGAAGACGTGGTCGATGCCGCCGGGTGCGACGTCCGCGAGTTGCTCGACCAGCGGGCCTACGGCAAGGTGGCGGTCGACGGCGGCGAGGCCCGCACCTACGTGGCGTACTACATGAACAAGCTGCACGGCTTCACCGCGGAGAAGGACTACTTCGTCACCCTGGACCACCCGGGCGAGGTCGACCCGGAGAGCGTGATCGCCGAGTTCCCGTACACCCACCCGATCCTCGACGTGCGGGTGCGGGAGCTGCAGAAGGACATCTACCGGGTCAACGAGGGCACCCGGGTGAAGCTCTGCGGTTCCTACTTCCACTCCAAGGCGCTGCACTGGGACCACTCCACGGCGTCACGCCCTCCGCCGTCTCGCAGCAGCTGCGGCTGCTGGAAGAGGAGACCGGAACCCGCCTGCTGGAGCGCACCGGCCGTTCCATCCACCTCACGGCCGCGGGCCGTCGGCTGAACAGGGACACCGAGCACGTGCTCGCGGCTCTGGAGCGCGCCCGCATCCGCCTGCACACCGAGGCCGAAAGGCCCGCAGGCCCCCTCGGTTTCGCCTGCTTCCCCAGTGCCCTGGCATCGGTGGCCGCACCGCTCGGCAAGGCTCTGGAAGAGACCTGTCCGGATGTACAGCTCCACATCACCGAGGCCGAGCCCGAGGCTGCCGTACGACTGCTGCTCCAGCGCCGTGCCGACCTCGCCCTCGTCTACCGGTACGACAACCTGGCCACGTCCCCACCCGTGGGCGTGGAAACCTGGACGCTGCGAACCGACCCCCTGGTCGCCGTCCTGCCCCGCGACCACCCCGCGGCCCTGTCGGCCGGCTCTCCCATCGCCCTGCGGGAACTCGCGGACACACCGTGGACCACGGCCCCGGCGCAGACCGCGTGCGGAGACGCCGTCCTCCAGGCCTGCCGGTCAGCCGGGTTCACTCCCCAGGTGAGGAACATCTGCACCGACTTCTCCACCATGATCGCTCTCGCCGAGAGTGCGGGCCACACCGCCCTGATCCCCCGCATGGCCGCCACACACCTGCCGCCCGCGCTGATCGCGCGACCGGTGACCGACGGCACCCTCGCCCGCACGATCGAGATCGCCGTTCGCCACGACACGGCACACGACCCCGCGATCGCCGCCTGCCTCACCACGCTGCGCACGCTCCTGCGGGGATCAGCGTGAGTGGAGCCAGGGGTCGCGCCAACGCGGGTGGCCGACGAGCAGCTCGTCCGCGCCGGCCGGCCCCCAGGACCCCGGCTCGTACGGCTCCACCGGGGGCGGGTCGTCCAGCAGCGGCTGGACGATGCGCCATGTCTCCTCGACGCTGTCCTCCCGGGTGAAGAGGCTGGAATCCCCTTCCATGGCGTCGCCGAGCAGCCGCTCGTACGGCTCCGGTGCCTCTCCGAGTTCCTCGGAGAAGATCAGCGACAGGTCCACCGTCCGGGTCGCCTGGGCGCCGGGCTGCTTGGCCTGCACGATCAGGTCGATACCCGGGTCGGGATCGATCCGCAGGACGAGCTCGTTCGGGTCGGGCGCGAACGTCGGCGCGAACCCGAGCCCGGGGGGCTGCCTGAAGACGGCCCGTATCTCGGTGACCCGCTCCGGGAGGGCCTTGCCGGCCCGGATGAAGACCGGGACGCCCGACCAGCGCCAGTTGTCGATCTCCAGCCGCAGCGCGGCGTAGGTTTCGGTCCGCGAGTGCGGGCTCACCCCCGGCACGTCCAGGTACCCGTCGTACTGGCCGCGGACGTAGTGCCCCGGGTCCGCCGCCGGGATGGCCCGGAACACCTCCACCCGCTTGTCGCGCAGTCCGTCGGCGGAGGTGCTCGGCGGCTCGGCGGCGAACAGCCCGATGAGCTGGAGCAGGTGGTTCTGCACGACGTCGCGGAGCGCCCCGACCGGGTCGTAGAAGCTGCCCCGGTCCGCCACGCCGAAGTCCTCGGCCATGGTGATCTGCACGCACTGGATCCGGTCGCGGTTCCACAGCGGCTCCCAGATGGAGTTGGCGAACCGGAGGAACAGGATGTCCAGCGACGGTTCCTTGCCGAGGAAGTGGTCGATACGGAGGATCTGCCGCTCCTCCAGGAGCCTGCGCAGCTGGGCGTTCAGCGCCCGGGCCGACGCCAGGTCGTGGCCGAACGGCTTCTCCACGACGACCCGGGCCCGATCGGTGAGGTGGGCACCGGCCAGGCCCTCGACGACGCGGCCGAACAGCGACGGCGGGATCTCCAGGTAGAAGACCGGAGTCCGCCGGGCCTCGATCGCCCGGGCGACGCGGTCATAGGTCCCCGGGTCCCCGAAATCGCCGGAGACCATCGACAGGCGCTCCGCGAACCGCTGGAACACCTCCTCGGTGATCGTCTCGCCGGCGTCCTCGATGGCGCGGCGGGCGTGCTCCCGCAGGGTCGCGGCGGACCACTCCTGGCGGGCCACGCCGACGATCGGGCACCGGAGCAGCCGGCGGCGCTCCAGGCGGTACAGGGACCGGAAGGTCATCTTCCTGGCCAGATCTCCGGTGATACCGAAGATCACCAGGACATCAGCGGCGGTGCTCGCCGGTGCAGTCATGGCACTCCTCGTCGTCGGCCGCGGCAGCGTCGGGGTCACGGCAGGACGAACCGCTCCACGGCGTCAAGCCGTCAGGCCCTCGATCGCCACGGGAAGGTGGCGCGGGCCGCGCAGTACGGCGTTGGTGCGGTAGGGCGGCGGGTCCTCCAGCAACCGGGAGAATCTGACCCGGCGGAACAGTTCGGGCAGAGCGAGCTGTGCTTCGATGCGGGCGAGCGGCGCACCGAAGCAGTAGTGGATGCCGGTGTAGAAGCCCAGGTGCTCGTTGTCCTTGCGGTCGGGATCGAACCGGTCGGGGTCCTTGAAGCGTTTGGGGTCGCGGTTGGCCGCGGCCAGCATGAGCCAGACCGGCGAGCCCTGGGGGATCGTGGTGCCGGCGACGTCGATGTCGGCCAGGGCGGTGGTCCAGGTGACGAACTGGACCGGGGGCTCGTACCGCAGCACTTCCTCGATGAGCGGGACGACCAGGCCCGGCTCCTTCTGGAACCGCTTGAGGACGTCCGGGTGGCGCAGCAGCGTGAGGGTGGTGTTGGTGATCAGGTTGACGGTGGTCTCGTGGCCGGCGACCAGGAGCAGCACCGCGGTGGCCTCCAGGTCCGCCGGCGTCATGCTGCCTCCGGGACCGGTTTCGGGGGCGAGCGCGCTGAGCATCCCGGGGCCGGGGTGGCGGCGTTTGGTCTCGATCAGGTCGGACAGGTAGGCGCCCAGATCCGCGCGCGCCTGCTCCGCCTTTCCCCGGCCGGCGTCGCCGCCGGGGTGGGGATCGAGTTCGGACGTCAGGGCGTCGGCCCAGCCGTGGAAGCGCCGTTCGTCCTCGCGCGGTACCCCCAGGACCTTGCAGATGGCCGTGACGGGGAGGGGGTAGGAGAAGTCCTCGACGATGTCGACCTGGTCCTTGCCGTCGAAGGCGTCGAGCAACTCGGCGACGACCTTGGCCAGTTCGCCGCGCAGGCCGTCGAGGAACCTGGGGCTGTGCGGGGGGCCGAACGGCCGGTTGATGGTGTCGCGCAGCCGGTCGTGCACGGGCGGGTCCGTGAAGATGAAGCCGGGCGGCAGGCCGGTCTCCTTCGCCGGTTGCCCGATACGGGCGTAGCCGGCCGGACGGTTGCTCGTGTCGTTGCTCAGCCGCGGGTCGTTGGCCAGGCTCCGCACCTCGTAGTAGGTGCTGACCAGGTAGGTGCCGTCGTCCTCCCGCCGGACCGGTGTCTTGCGCAGTTCCGCGTAGAGCGGGTACGGATCGGCTCGATTGGCGTAGTCGGCGATCTGCGCGGAGATGCTACCGAGCGTCATGGTGTCTCCTGAGGGCTCCGGGCGGCACAGGGCCGTTGATCAGGCATGCGGCGGAACGAACGCGACACGCCGCTCGCTCGGGGAATGGCCCGTCAGCGTGACGGTGGGCCCGTGGGTGGGCAGGTGGGGGTCGGGGAACGCCGGGTCGACCGGCTGGGGTGCTTCGGTCCGGCGGTCGACCACGCGGTACTCCGGCGGGAACGGCGCGGCGGCCTCGATCTGCTGCTGGTAGAACCCCAGCCACTTGGCTCCGTCGAAGGACGCCGCGGCGATGACCCGGCCGCGGTAGCCGTACACCGCGACGAACCGCTCCTCGGCGAGCGCCCCCTGGGCGACGAGCAGTTGGTCGCCCAGCGAGGGCACACCCACGGACTTGATGTTCACGCCGAACTGGGAGGACCAGAACATCGGCAGCCACAGGTGGGGACGGCGCTCGGGGCCCGCACAGATCATGTTGTGGGCGGCGGTCCCGGCCTGCTCGACCGCGTTGCCCCAGTGCTCCAGCGACAGGAACTGGTAGTCGAACAGCGGGTGCGGGCTGCGCGCGACGTCACCGGCGGCGTAGATGTCGTCGGTGACGATGCCGTTGACGTCGAAGACCCGGCACCCGGCGTCGCACGCGATCCCCCGGGGGCCCGCGGCCACCCCGGAGCCGGCGAGCCAATCGGTGTTCCGGATGGCTCCGAGCGAGACGACCGCCACCTCCACCTCGATCGCCGAGCCGTCGGACAGATGGGCGCGCCTGAGCCGTCCGACGTAGTCGCCCTCCAGCGCGGTGACGCTGATGCCGCAGCGCAGATCGACCCCCTTCCTGCGCTGCAGCCGGCCCGCGGCCTCGCCGACCACCCCGCCCAGTGCGCCCACCAGCGGTGCGGGGCCGCGTTCGGCGACCGTGACGTCGAGGCCCAACTCCCGGCAGGCGGACGCGACTTCGGAGCCCGTGAAACCGGCGCCGATCACCAGCACCCGGGACACGCCCCCGGTCAGCCTCCGGTACAGGCGCGCGGAGTCGTCGCGCGTGCGCAGCGCGAAGACCCCGTCAAGAGCCGCCTGTTCCGGGTGGAACCAGGGCCGCGCCCTGGTCCCGGTGGTGATCAGCAGACGGTCGTAGGCGACGGTGTCCCCGTTCGCCAGGCGTACCCGCTTGGCGTTCCGGTCCAAGCCCTCGGCGGCGACGCCCAGACGCCATTCGGCACCGATCCGGCGCCGCCGCGGCAGGGCGGTGTCCTCGGCCCGCGCCCGCCCGAGCAGCGCCTGCTTGGACAGCGGCGGCCGGTCGTAGGGCTCGTACGGCTCATCACCGATCATCGTCAACGATCCGGTGAAACCCTCCTCCCGCAAGGTCTCCGCCGCACGCAGACCGGCCAGCGAAGCACCGACGACGACGATGCGGCCCTCCCGCCGCAGAACCTCGACGTCCGTGTCAGCCGACATGGGGCTCCACACCCTTCGTCGGTTCGTCCGAGTAGTCGGCGAGGATGGCCTGGACCGGGCAGGCGGCAACGGCCTGCTCCACCCGGTCGCGCTGCGCCTCGTCGAAGCGGGGGGAGAACAGCAGCGCCTCGTCGCCGTGCAGGGCGAAGACGTCCGGGGCGAGGAAGACGCACTGCGCGAACCCCTGGCACCGGTTGAGATCGACGACAAGCCTCATCTGGAACCCGCTCCCTGCACGGGCCGCGGTGGCCGAGCCCCGCAGCCGTCTGCGGTCGGTCCGTGTGGTCGGTGGGCATGCCTCACATTCAGGATCGAGCCTCCGTAGAGGCATCGCAAGGTGAGGGCGGTCGGGGGTGGTCCGTCAGCCCGCCGCGGCCGGTGCGAGGGAGCGGATGTGCCGGGTGAAGCGGGTTCAGCGGTCGGCTCAGCTCTTCTTGACGGTGATCGCGTGAGTGACGGCCGTTCCCACCGCGAGCAGCAGCGCGGCGGCGGCGACCAGGACGCTCGTGGAACCCAGGACGTCCGCCGAGTTCGACGCGTGCTGGAGGTCGGTCAGCATGACGTTGACCGGGGACATGCCCTTGCCGAGCATGACGGCCAGCAGGAGTACCAGGGCGACGACGAGCGCGTAGCCCTGCCGCCGGAACACCAGCCGGGAGCAGACCAGCCCGACGGCCATGCCGGTGAAGGCGCTGACGAGCTGGGCCTCCGTACCGAGGGCCAGGTCGGCGGGGCCGACGGTGTGCGTCCCGAACAGCAGCGGCAGCCCCAGGCCGGCCACCGTCAGCAGCAGGCACCAGGCGGCGGCGGTCGCGACCGATCCGAGCAGGACCCTCAGGTGGCCGCCCGCGCTGACGACCACGATCGAGCGGTGCGGCGGGTCCTCCAGGCCGATCAGCGCCATGGTGAGCCAGGTGGAGCACAGCAGCATGGAGGCGGCCACCGCGGAGTAGGTGGCGGCGAGCGGACCGGTGTCGTTGCTGGTCAGCACGGCGGCCAGGCCGACGAACAGGAGCAGCGGCGCGAGGTAGCGCTGGGAGAGCAGCAGAACCGTGAACATGTAGCGGACCAGGGAGATCATCGGGCGACACTCCTGGCGTCGTCGTCGGTCCGGGAGCCGTGGTCGTGCGCGGCCCTGGTCACCGCGTCCACCGACCAGAGGTGCTGAAGCGCCGTCATCAGTACGGTGTCCGAGTGCTCCCGTGCCACCCGCAGGACGATGCCCCGGCCCAGGCGGGCGGCGTCCACCACGCCCGGGAGCGCGTACCAGTCCAGCTCGGCCGGAACGGTGCCGGTGGCCGGCGGGGTCAGGACCAGTTCCACCATCGGGGCGGGGCCCCCGGGCCGCGTGGCGCCCCGCCAGGTGACCCTGCCGTCGGTGATGGCGTAGGCGCCGTTGGCGTGCGTCCCGCTGATCGCCTCGCGGTGGTCGGTGAAGACCACCGCGCCGCCGTGGGCGGCCGCCTCGTCGATGAACTCGCCCAGGACGCCGTGGGCCGAGGCGTCCAGGCCCGACCAGGGCTCGTCGAGGACGAGCAGGTCGGGCCGGACGAGCAGGGCCTGGGCCAGTGCGACCTTCTGCGCGTTGCCCTTGGAGAGCGTGCGCAGCGACGCGGTCGGACCGCCGACGAGGGCCAGTCGCTCCAGCAGGTCGCCTCCCCGGGCGCGGGCGGCGGAGGTCGACATGCCTCGGATGCGCCCCATGTGGGTGAGGTAGGAGATCGCCGAGACGCGTTCGTGCGCCGTGAAACGGTCCGGTACGTACCCGATGGCCGGTGGTCGGGCCGAGACCGTGCCGGACGTGGGCTGCGACAGCCCGACCAGGATCTTCAGCAGGGTTGACTTCCCGGAACCGTTGGTGCCGACCACCGCGACCACGTCGCCGGCGGAGACCTTCATGTCCACATCGCTGAGGATCCACCGGCCTGCGCCGTAACGCTTGCAGACAGCTTCGCAGCGTAACAATTCGACTCCCGAATGTAACCATCGCGCGCACGCTACTACAGTCAGGCATCGAGTCGGCATCCCTGTCAACGGAGTCCGGAGGGCGCCGACCGCCGCGCCGACCGCGCCCGGCCCGCCGTTCCGGCAGGGAGCGGGGCCGCTGGCAGGATGGTGGCGCGCCGGAGGTGCGGGGTTGCATGAAGCTGCCAGGGATCTGAGCCGGGTCGGGGGCCGCGGCCTAGGGTGGCGGGCGACCTAGCAAGGGAGCACCTGATGGCCGTTCTGGCTGCCGGCGGGATCGACGACCTGTCCCTCGCACTCTTCATCGTGCTGGCGGTCGCGGTCACCCTCGGGATCGTCGTCTTCGGGGTGTCGGCGGCCTCGCGTCGGCTGCTCGGCGTCAGCGTCGGTCCGCTTCGCGCCCTGGCTGCCGGGCTGGTGGGACTGGGCACACTGACGGCCTTCGGGCGGGTGGTGCACAACAAGGACAACCTCGGTGCGCTCAGCACCCTTCAGATCGCGCTGTCCCTGTTCGCCGCGATGGCCTGTCTGGTGTTCGCCGAGGTCTTCGTCCCGTACGGGAGTTGGGCGCGGCCCCTGCAGGCGCTGCGCGGCATGGGCCGGCGGCTGGGCCGGGCGCGCCGCTACTCGCAGATCAGCCGGATCTTCATGCGGCACGGCCTGAGCCGGATGCTGCGCGGCCGCGCCGGCTGGGACCGGGCGCTGCAGCCCGGTGAATTCGGGGAGCAGTCCGCCAGGTCACTACGGCTGGCCCTGGAGGAGTGCGGCGGGGCGCTCATCAAGTTCGGCCAGGTCCTGTCCACCCGTCGCGATCTGCTGGCGCCGCACTTCATCGACGAGCTGAGCCGGCTGCAGAGCGACGTGCCACCCGAGTCCTGGCCGGAGATCGAGGTCGTCCTCCAGGAGGAGCTGGGCAAGCCGCTCGCGGAGGTGTTCGAGTGGATCGAGCACAAGCCGCTCGCCGCCGCCTCCATCGCCCAGGTGCACCGGGCTCGGCTGATCGGCGGTCCCACCGTCATCGTCAAGGTCCAGCGTCCGGGGATCCGTGAGGCGGTCGAGCGCGACCTCGACATCATTCTCGCCATCTCTCGTGGCCTGCAGTCCAGGGCGCGCTCCGCGCAGGCCCTGGGCCTGCGCGAACTGGGCCACGGATTCGCCGAATCGTTGCGCGAGGAGCTGGACTTCCGGATCGAGGCCCGGAATTCGGGGGCGGTCGCGGGCGCCAGCGGGGGACTCGAACCCGACGCGCCGGTGCGGATCCCGCAGGTGTACTACGAGTACACCTCGGCCCGGGTCCTGGTGCAGGAGTGGCTGGAGGGCGTCACGTTCGACCGGGCCGGTCCCGTCGCCGACTCGGCGGGCCTGGACCGCCGCGCACTGGCCAGGACCATCCTGACCGCCGTCCTCCATCAGATCCTGGAGGTCGGCGTCTTCCATGCCGACCCTCACCCGGGCAACCTGCTGCTGCTCGACGACGGGCGGATCGGCATGATCGACTTCGGCTCGGTGGGCCGCATCGACCCGTCCGTTCGGCTCTCCATCCACGAACTGCTGGTGGCCGTCGACCGCGGCGACCCGGCCGGCCTGCATGACGCCCTGCTCAGCCTGCTGGGCACCAGGGCCACCACCGACGACGACCTGATACCCGACGCCCTGCTGCTGGAAAAGGAGCTGGGGCGCTTCATGGCCCGCCACCTGGGAGCGGGCGCGCAGGCGGACACCCACATGTTCACCGCGCTGTTTCGCATGCTCACCCGCTTCGGGCTCGCCGTGCCGCCCGAAGTCGCCGCGTGCTTCCGGGCCCTGGCCACCATCGAGGGCACGCTCACCCAGCTGGAGCCCGACTTCAATCTGCTCGACGAGGCCCGGGCGTTCGCCGTCGGCAGGCTCACCGACCGGTTCACGTTCGGTGCCGCGCGCTCCGGGAGCGGGCGGCCCACGGGCAGGGGCGGGCCGTCCGGCTACGCCTCCCTGGCGCAGAGCGCCGTGCAGGAGTTCCTCGCCGTCCTGCCGATGCTGCGTCGGCTGCCCCGGAGGGCCGAGCGCATCAGCGCCTCCCTGGAGGAGGGACGACTCGGGGTGCGGGTGCGGGTCCTCGCCGACGAGCGGGAGCGGCGCTTCGTCTCCGGGCTGATCCACCAGGTCACGGTCACTCTGCTGGCCGCCTGCACCGGGCTGATGGGCGTGATGCTGGTGGTGTTCGGCACCGGCAAGGGGCCACGGGTGACCGGGCAGCTGGAGCTGTTCCCGCTGCTCGGCTACCACGTGCTGGTGGTGAGCGCGATCCTCATGCTGAGGGCGCTGTACACGGCGATGCGCCGGCCCACCTGACCGGGTGGGCTCAGAGCCGGACGGGCAGTGCCTCCAGCGGCCGGACCACCGGGCTGAGCTGGTAGCGCAGCTGTGACGGGTCCACGGCCAGGGTGACATCGGGGAACCGGTCGAAGAGCCGTCGGGCGCCGATCTCGGTGATGACCTTCGCCAGATGGGCGCCCGAGCAGTAGTGGATGCCGAAGCCGAAGCCGAGGTGGGCCGGCTTGTGCCGGTCCAGGTCCAACCGGTCGGGGTCGTTCGGGAATTGGTGCGGGTCACGATTGGTCGACAGCACGCTGATGATGACGACCTCACCCGCCGGGATGCTCACCCCGCCCAGCTCGACCGGTTCGGTGGTGACCCGCTGCAGGGCATTGCTGATGGGGCTGACGTAACGGATCAGCTCGTCCATCGACTTGCCCCAGCGGCCGGGCTCCGCCAGCAGCGCGGCCCGCTCCGCCGGATGAGTGAGCAGCGCTGCGATCACCCCGCCGACCAGACTGGCGGTGGTGTCGTTGCCGCCCGTCATCAGCGCGAAGCCGGTGGAGAGGATCTCGGTGCTGGTCAGCCGGCGCTCCTCGTCGGCGTGGATCAGCGCGGAGAGCAGATCCTCGCCCGGCTCCCGCTCCTTGCGTGCGATCAACTCGGCCATGTAACCGGACAGTTCCTGGATGCTGCTGTCCAGAACCCCGGAGCTCTCGGTGGGGGAGTGGGTGCGTAGCGCGGTCGACCAGCGCAGGAAGTCCGGCCAGGCGTCGGCCGGTACGCCCATCAGCTCGGCGATGGTGATGACGGGCAGCGGGTCGGCGTACCCGGCGATCAGATCGGGGCGGGGCTGCCCGGCCAGGCGGGTGAGCAGGTCGTCGGCGATCTCCTCGACGCGCGGGCGCAGGGCCTCCGCCCGGCGCGGGGTGAAGGCGAAGCTGATCGCCCGGCGCAGCGGGGTGTGGCGCGGCGGCTCCAGATTGGCGAGGTGGTTCGCCTCCTCGGGCGGCGGCGTCAGGGTGCGGCCGGTCCGTTCGGACATCAGCCGGTAGTGGACATGGATGTCGCGGCTCAGCCGGGGGTCGGCGAGCGCGGCCTTGGCGTCCTCGTAGCGGGTCACCACCCAGGCCCGTCCGCCACCGGGCATGGAGAGTTCGCGCACCGGGCTCTCGCGCCGTACGTACTCAAGGACCGGGAAGGGGTTCTGGGTGAAGTCATTGGTGAGCATCCAGTACTTGGAGAGTGCCCGGGTGCCTGTCATGTCCGTCCTCCGTGCCTTCGGCTCCGGCAGTTGCGCTTTTCTCGGACGTTAGGGGTGCACGCCGTTCCGCGCAGGCGTGTTTCCAAGAGTTCGAAGTGGGTCGGGCCTGCGCCCGATCGGGTCGGGCCCGCCGGGGAGTCCGGTTCGACGTGCGGACGGCCTGGCCGTGCGGCGGGCAGGCGGGCAGGCGGGCAGGAGAGTTGCAGCTTCCTGCATCAGCCATTGCCCCGTTACTTCAAGTGAGCTGATATGGAGTCGAATTCACTGGGATCTGGCGGTAGAACGCGGGGAGCCGGTGGAGACGCTTGTGATCCGTCGATCGACAGGGGGATAGATGCACGAGCGTGAGTTCCGTGCCTTTGTGTCTGTTGCTGAAATCGGCCGGATGGATCAGGCCGCGAAAGCACTGGGATATTCGCAGCCTGCCATCAGCTACCAGATCAAGTGCCTGGAGCAGACGCTGGGCACCCAGCTCTTCACCCGTGATTCGACGGGGGCGAGACTCACCCGGGAGGGGCGCATGATCCTGCCGTCCGCCCGGGCCGTGCTGGCCCTCATCGACAGTATGAAGGGCGTCTGTACGGTGTGAGTCGACCGGCGCCGGGCCGTGTGCACCGGCCCGGCGCCGGGCCGCTCCGCGTGTACCGCTCAGTGCGCCAGGCCGCTGTCCCACACCCAGGCGGCGATGCCGACCCGGTTGCGGGCGTCCAGCTTGCGCTGGACGTTGGCGATGTGGGTCTTGGCGGTGCCGGCCGAGATGAACAGCTCGGCCCCGATCTCCGCGTTGGTCAGGCCCTTGGCGACCAGCAGGGCGATCTCCCGCTCCCGCTCCGTCAGCACGTCGACGGGCTGCGTGGGCGCGGGCTTGGCTTCCTGGAGGTGTTGCAACAGGCTGACGGTCAGTGAGGGGCTGATCAGGGTGTCGCCCTCCATCGCGGCACGTACCGCCTCGACGAGCAGCGTGGGGCCGGAGCGCTTGAGCAGAAACCCGCAGGCTCCGTTGCGCAGCGCGGTGTGGACGTATTCGTCGAGTCCGAACGTCGTCACGACGACAACCCGCACCGGATTCTCGGCCTGCGGCCCGGCGAGCCGCCGAGTGAGCTCCAAGCCGTCCATGCGCGGCATGCGAATATCGGCCAGTACCACGTCCGGCTTCAGTTCGGTCGCCAGTTCAAGGGCCTGCAGGCCGTCGGCGGCCTCGCCGATGACCTCCATGTCCGGCTGGGAGTCCAGAATCAGGCGAAATCCCATGCGTACGGATTCCTGATCGTCGGCGAGGAGTATGCGGGTCGTCACGGTAGGTACCGTAGTGGCCGATCGCGCCGATCGGCCACCGGTGCCTTATTCAAAGATTCTCTGTGGGCTTCGGCCGTGGTTCAACCGCTGTCAGCATCGGGGCAGTTGGACCTTGAGCGCCGCGGGCGCGGCGCGTATCCCATGGTATGGAGTTGGTGACCTGGCATGGCTCACGCCGGAAAACTCAAAGCGCTGGTAGCGACCGCGGCAACGGCGGCGCTGTCCTTCGCGCTGCTCGGCGCCGAGGCCCCCGCGGCGTCCGGATCCGGATCGCACGGTGATGCGACCAGGGTGGGGTGGCTGCCCGCCGCGGAGGGGGCTCCGGACCAGCCGGCCTGGCCTGACGGGGTATTCGGCGAGGCGTCCGGGCCGGCCCTGGATGGCGGGCCCGCGACCGCTCCGGCCGGCCCCGTCGACGGCGCCACCCTGGCCGACCCCCGGCCCGAACTGGCCGCCACGGGACAGTCGGCCGCGTCCGCCTACGAGTTCGTGATCGGCACCGGTGACAGCCCGCGTACCGGCCAGGTGACCTCGTCCGGCTGGATCGACTCCCCCCGTTGGCAGGTTCCTGCAGGCCTGCTGAAGGACGGCGGCCGGTACCGGTGGACGGTGCGGACGAAGGACCGCGCCGGCCGGGTCGGTGCGGACGCCCCCGCCCGTTCCTTCGCGGTGAACCAGCGGCTGGGCGCGCAGCCCCCGGGGGGTCCGGTGCCCACCGACACCCTCGGCCCGGTCACCGTCAACCTGTCCACCGGCAACGTCACCGCCTCCGTCAACACGGCGCAGGTGCACACCGGTTCGGGTGTCCTGGGTGCCACGTTCAGTTACAACTCGCAGGCCGTGGGCACGGCGGCCGGGCTGACCGGTTCGTACTACGCGGGGGACTCGGACACCGGGATCGCCGCTGGTGAGAAGGCGGCGGCCGTACGGACCGATGCCCGCGTCGACTTCCGCTGGGGCACCCAGGCCCCGTACCCGGGCGCGGCGCCCGACGCGACGTTCCGCGCCCGCTGGGCAGGGCAGTTGAGGGTCCCCGCCGACGGGCGCTACCGGCTGGGCGGCACCTATGACGGCGGTCTGCGGATCCTCGTCGACGGCAGGCCGGTCCTCGACGACTGGCAGCGCGCCACCGCCACCGGTGACCAGGCGGTGTACGGCCAGGAGCTCAGGCTCAAGGCAGGGCAGACGTACGACATCAAGGTCGAGTACCGCCGCCGTGCAGGCGGCGGGCAGGCCGGGCTGTGGGTGAGCGGCGGCGGACACGCCGTTCCGGTGCCGGCCTCCTGGCTGCAACCGGCCGGCGCGGTGCTCCCGCCGGGGTGGACCGTGACGCCGGCCGCCACCGGCCCGGACACCGCCGGTGCGGCCAACGTGGCCGCGGCCCGCGGTGGTTCGCCGTCCACTGCCGCATCTGCCGGTTCCTCCGGAGCGGCCCCGGGCCAGGCCGGACCGGACAATGCCGCGGTACCGGACAAGGCCGCGGTACCGGGCAGCGCCAAGGCCAAGGCCAAGACCACATCGGGTGACGGTGCGTCAGGAGCCGCCGAGTCCGCGACCAGCCCCGAGGGCGCGGCCGCCCGTATCGCGGCCGCCGAGAACGACGGCCTCACGTTCCGCTACGCGGGCAGCGCGGAGTGCGCGGGCAGCGCGGCACCGGCCGGGTATGTCTGCGCGGTCGTGGTTCCCGGCGCGGGAACCACGCAGCTCTTCTACCGGAACGGGAAGCTGACCCGTGTCGTCAACCCCGGCGGGGATACCACCGACTTCGGCTTCACGGCCGACCACCGGCTGAGCGTGGTGCGGCCCCCGCTCGTCATGGACTGGATCGCGGTCGACCCCTCCCGGCGTGACACCGAGGCGGCCCAGTACCGGATCGACTACCAGCGGGACTCCGCCACGGCGGCCCGGGTGACCGCGCCCGACCCGGCCGGCGCCACCGGACAGCCCGACCGGCGGCCGGAGCACGGCTACTCCGTCGCCTCCGGTGCGACGGAGGTCCGGGTCGCCGGGGTGGGAACCCCGCAGGGCTGGACGCGCAAGGTCACCTACGACACCGCGGGCCGGCTGGCCGGCGACTCGGACGGGACCGGGCGCACCACGCGCTACGTCTGGACGGCCACCGACCAGCCGGCGTCGGTGACGGACGCCGCCGGGCGGATGACCACGACGGTCTACAACGAGGCGGGGCTGCCGGCCGGTTCGTACGGGCCGGGCCCGCAGAAGTGCTTCGGCTCCGATCTGCGTCCGTTCGATCCGGCCCCCGAGGGCTGTGACAAGGTCCCGGCGCAGACGACGTCGTACGGTCCGACCGGCACGACGACCGAGCGCGCCGACTCGGACGGCGTGCCGCAGCAGACCGTGGAGACCCAGCTCAACGAGTTCGGGCTGCCGGTGGCCACCGTGGCCGACCCCAAGGGCCTGGCGCTGAAGACCGGTTATGAGTTCGACGGCTCCTTCCGGCCGGTGTCCAAGACGCTGCCGACCGGCTCGAAGGAGACCTTCGCCTACTACGGGGCGAGCGAGAGCGCCGAGAATCCCTGCACGCCCGGGAGCGGTCCCGTCCCACAGCGCGGTCTGCCGAAGGCCACCACCCTGCCCGCTCCGGTGACCGGTTCGCCGCGGGTGGAGAAGTTCGTCTGGGACGCGCGGGGACTGCCGGTCGCCGTGACCAACGGCGCCGCCGACTGGACCTGCGTCAGCTACGACGCGCGGGGACGGATGACCGGCACCTTCGTTCCGAAGGACGCCAACGCGCCCGCACGGACGGTGAGGTTCGACCTCGCGGTCGGCGGGGACCCGCTCAGGGCGAGCGCCTCCGATCCGCTCGGCACCATCGAGTTCACGACCGACCTGCTCGGCCGTACGGCGCGCTACACCGACACCTACGGTGTCCGCACCGACACCACGTACGACCGTGCGGGGCGGATCGTCCAGGAACGCACGACCCCGCCGGTGGGCGCCGACGCGCCGCAGGTGAAGACCGTGCAGTACGACGCCGCGGGCCGTGTCACGACCGTGTCCTTCGGCGCGACCATGCTCGCCACCGCCCGTTACGACGAGGGGGGCGACATCGCCGGCGCGACCTACGCGAACGGGACGCGGCTGGACGTCGGCCGTGACCCGGAAGGCCGGACCGTCGCCAAGAACTGGACGCTCGCGGACGGCCGTACGCTCTCCGGTACGGTCACCCGGTCCCGCTCCGGCACCGTGGTCAAGGAGTCGACCGCGGGCGAGGACCCCCGCCCCGACGGCCCCGACTACCGGTACGACGCGGTGGGACGGCTCACCGACGCCTGGGTCACCGGGCACCACTTCACGTACGACTTCACCTCCCCGGCACCCGCCGCCTGCCCCGCGGGCACCAGCGCGAACGCCGGAGCGAACGGCAACCGGGTCAGGCTGCTGGACCGCACCGAGTCCGGTACGGCCGAGACCGGCTACTGCTACGACGGCTCCGACCGGCTGCTCGCGACCACCGGTGCCCAGGTGCTCGGCGACACCACGTACAACGTCGCCGGGACGCTGAGCGGGTACACCCTCGACGGTACGCCGATGAGCCAGCGCTACGACGCCGCCGAACGCTACATCGGCAAGAGCGCGGGCGGTTCCGACCCGGTCGACGTCACCTACCCCAACGACCTGCTCGACCGGCAGGCGGGCCGCACGGTCACCGAAGGAGCGGACACGGAGACCCTGCTCTACAGCTACACCAGCGCCGCCGACCACAACGTCGACCTCGTCCTGCGGGGCGACAGGCGACTGCTGACGCGCACCGTCGCACTGCCGGGCGGCGTGCTGTACGTGGCGAAGGCGGCCGCCTACTCCGGGCAGGACACCTGGAACCTCTCCACCGTGCGCGGCGACGTCTTCCTCGTCACCGACGACGACGGAGGGCAGGTGGGCGACGTCTACCGCTACGCGCCCTACGGCGAGCCGCTGTGTCCGGACGGGACGATCGACAGCAAGCACGTGCCGGACAACCTTCCCGGCGAGAACGGCTACGCGTGGCTCGGGCAGTACGAGATCCGCTACGAGCACGCCGGAAGCGTGTCGGCCTACGACCTGCAGACGCGCACCCTGGAGCCCGCCACCGGCCGGTTCACGGGGCCGGTGACCCAGGGGCCCTTCGCGAACCCTTACGACTACGGGACCGGCGACCCGATCAACCACGCAAGTACCGACGGGGTCGGCCTGAACAAGGAGATGAAGTCATGACAGCAGGATTCAGTGACGCCGACGTCGAGACGCTCGAACACAACGGTACCCGGCTGGTCCGGGTCCACCCCCGGCACGACGGCGCGCACCGCGACTGGTTCACCCGCAACACCGAGGCGCTGCGCGCCGCCATGTACGAACACGGCGCCGTCCTGGTGAAGCGCAGCGGCCTCGCCGAGCAGGCCGAACTCGCGGTCCTCGCCGAGGAGATCGGCGGGCGGACCCTGGAGTACAACGAGCGCTCCACCCCGCGCAGCCGGGTCACCGGCAAGGTGTACACCTCCACGGAGTACCCGGCCGACCAGACCATCGCGCAACACAACGAAGCCTCCTACTCCGAGGCCTGGCCGCACAACGTCTTCTTCTTCTGCGCCCTCGCCGCCAAGGCCGGCGGCGAGACCCCGGTGGCCGACAGCGCCGCCGTCCTCGACCGGCTCCCCGCCGGCCTCGTCGAACGGTTCGCCGAGCACGGGGTGCTCTACACCCGTACCTACCGCAACGGCATGGGCCTGTCCTGGCAGGAGGGATTCCAGACCGACGACAAGGGACAGGTCGAGAGCTACTGCTCCGACCACAACATCCAGACCGAGTGGGACGGGGACGTGCTGCGCACCCGCCAGCGCAGGCCGGCCCTGATGGTGCACCCGGTGACCGGCAAGAGGGTCTGGTTCAACCAGGCACACCTCTTCCACGTGAACGCGCTCCCGGAGGACGTCCGCGAGGGGCTCCTGGAACTCTGCGGCCCCGACGGGCTGCCCCGCAACGCCTACTACGGCGACGGCTCGCCCATCACCGCCGACGAGCACGCCGCGATCACCGCCGCGTACGAGGAGACGACGCTGGCCGAGGAGTGGTCCACCGGTGACCTGATGATGGTGGACAACATCCTCACCACGCACGGCCGCCGCCCGTTCACGGGCGAGCGCAAGGTACTCGTCGCCATGACGCAGCGCACGAGCTGACCGGCCGCCGGTCGCCCCCCCCGGGGCGGGCGACCGGGCCGCAACCGGACACCCCCGCCGAGACGCGGGACCGAGTGCCCGACCCGTCCGGGTCGGGCACTCGGTGGTTGTCGGGGCCTCGCCCCCGATACGTGCAACTCCGCACCACCGACAGTGCAGTTCACATTCTTCGATGCGCGTTTCCGGGCGGATCGAAGTTTTCCATGAGCCCGCTGGCGAGCCGCGCAGGCTTCGTACTGTGGGGTGCAGCTGCTCTTTTGCGCCTACTCAATCGAGGTGAATGGCAATGGCCGGTCAGAACCGCTACCAACTGCCGCTGACGGCCGCCCAGTCCGGAATGTGGCTCGCCCAGCAGGTGAATCCGGACAACCCGATGTACAGCATCGCGGAATGCGTCGAGATATCCGGTGAGATCGATCCCGCTCTCTTCGAGTCGGCGCTGCGCTGCGTGGTCACCGAGGCCGAGACACTGCGGATCCGCTTCGAGGCAGGCCCGGACGGCCCGCTCCAGACCCTGGTGCCCTGGCTCGACTGGCAGCTGCACACCCTCGATGTGAGCGGCCACGCCTCGCCCGCGGCCGCCGCCGAGGAATGGATGCTCGCCCGCACCGCCGAACCGGTCGACCTCGCCGAGGGGCCGCTGTTCACCTTCGGCCTGATCCGACTCGCCACCGACCGCCACACCTGGTTCAGCCGGGTCCACCACGCCATCGTCGACGGGTACAGCTGGTCCCTGATCGTGGCCCGGGTCGCCGAGCTCTACACGGCGCTGGCGACCGGGCAGGAACCCGGGACCAACCCGTTCGGACCCTTCCGCGACCTCGTGGACCACGACCTCGCCTACCGCGCCGGCGAACAGTTCGTCACGGACCGGGAGTTCTGGGCCGATCACCTCAAGGACCTGCCCGAACCGGTCAGCCTCGCCCCCCGCCCCCACCGCGTCCCCACCGGCCACCTGCGCCGGACCGGCGCGGTCCCCGCCGCCGACGCCGAAGCGCTGCGCGACCTCTCCCGTGAGAACCGGGTGAGCTGGCCCGCGGCCGTGGTCGCCGGCATCGCCGGCTATCTGCACCGCCTCACCGGCGCCGAGGACATCGTGCTCGGCCTCGCGGTCGCCGCGCGCCCCGATGCGACCGCCAAGCGAACCCCGGGCATGGTCTCCAACGCGCTCCCGCTGCGCCTGGCCGTCCACCCGCACACCACCGTCGCCGAACTGCTGCGGGCGGCCAGCGACGAACTCCACGCGGTGCTGCGCCACCAGCGCTACCGCTACGAGGACATCCACCGCGATCTGCGCATGGTGGGTGACCGTAAGCGGCTGTGGGGCCCGGAGCTCAACCTGATCATGTACGGGCAGCGGCTCTCCTTCGCCGGACACCCCGCCACGGTGCGCGGTTTCTCGATCGGTCCCGAGGAGGACCTGTCGCTGATCGTCGACAACCGCGAGGACAACGACGGCTTCCTCATCGACCTTCACGCCAACGCCGACCTCTACGACGCCGACACGGTGAGCGGCCACCGCGAGGGTCTGGTCGGATTCCTCGGCACGCTGGCCGCAGCGCAACCGGAGCGGCGGCTCGACGCGCTCGACCTGCCGCTGCCCGCCGGCTGGACCCCGCCCACCGTCGCAGCCGCGCCCGCCCGCGCCGCGACAACCCGTCGGCCCGCGTCCTACCGGGCCCCGCGAACCCCGCGCGAGCAGCAACTGTGCGCTCTGGTCGCCGAGATCCTCAACGTGGAGCGGGTCGGCCTCGACGACGACTTCTTCGCGCTGGGCGGCCAGTCGCTGACCGCCATCCGGCTGCTCAGCCGGGTCCGGGAGACCTTCGGCGCCGAACTGTCGATCCGTACGGTCTTCGAGGAACCGACCGTCACGGCGCTCGCCCGGCGGATCGAGGGCGCCCGTCGCGCCCGCCGCGGGCCGGCGCCGGTGCAGCGGCCCGACGTGATCCCGCTGTCCCCGGCGCAGCAGCGGCTGTGGTTCATCGACCGGTTCCAGGGGCCGAGCGGCGCCTACAACATGGGCCTGGCCCTGCGGCTGGCCGGCCGTCTCGACCAGCAGGCGCTCGCCGAGGCGCTCGCCGACGTCGTCGCCCGCCACGAGAGCCTGCGCACCGTCTTCCCCGACACCGACGGCCGGCCGCGTCAGCTGATCCTCGCCCCCGAGGCGGCCCGACCCCGGCTCACCACGCGTACGGTGACGCACGAGGAGCTCGACCGGGTGGTCGCCGACGCGGTCGCCGAGGGCTTCGACCTGGCCGCCGAGCCCGCGATCCGCCCGCTGCTGCTGGACCTCGGCCCGCAGGACCACGTCCTGCTGGTGATCCTGCATCACATCGTCGGTGACGGACTGTCGCTGGCACCGCTCGCCCGTGACATCGAACGCGCCTACACCGCGCGCACCGTGGGCCGGCCGCCCCTGTTCGACGCGCTGCCCGTGCAGTACGCCGACTACACGCTCTGGCAGCAGGACATGCTCGGGGCGGAGGACGACCCGAACAGTCTGCTGTCCGAGCAACTGCGCCACTGGCGCGTGGCGTTGAGCGGACTGCCGGAGGAGCTCGCGCTGCCGACCGACCGGCCCCGGCCGGCCGAGCTGAGCCGGCGCGGTGAGATCATCCGCTTCGACATCGACGGGGAGCTGCACCGCCGACTCACCGCGCTGGCCCAGCGGCACCAGGCCAGCCTGTTCATGGTGTTCCAGGGCGCGGTCGCGCTGCTGCTGAGCAAGCTCGGTGCCGGCACCGACATCCCCGTCGGTGGCCCCGTCGCCGGGCGCACCGACTCCGCCCTGGCCGGCCTCGTCGGCTGCTTCGTCAACACGCTGGTCTTCCGTACGGACGTCTCCGGCGACCCCACCTTCGGCGAACTGCTGGCCCGGGTGCGGGAGACGACGCTCGCCGCGCAGGCGCACCAGGACGTGCCCTTCGAGCGGCTGGTCGAGGCGGTGAACCCGGAGCGCTCCCGCTCCCGCAACCCGCTGTTCCAGGTCATGCTGGACGTGGACACCGCGAACGACTCCACCCTGACGCTGCCGGGCCTGACCGTCACCCCGCAGCAGGTCGACCCCGGCCTGATCAAGGTGGACCTGGTCTTCGGGGCGCAGGAGCGGCTCGCCGACGACGGCACCCCGGCCGGGATCGACGCGCGACTGGAGTACAGCTTCGACCTCTTCGACCGGGAGAGCGTCGAGGCGATCGCCGACCGGCTGACGCGGCTGCTGGCGGCCGTGGCCGCCGACCCGGGCCTGCCGGTGAGCCGCATCGAGGTGCTCTCCGCGGCCGAACGCGCCCAGCTGCTCGACGAGTTCAACGCAACGACGAGCGAGGTGGCGGCCGACGGAACGTTCCCCGCGCTCTTCGCGGCTCAGGCGGCGGCCACCCCCGACGCACCCGCGGTCCTCATCGAGGACACCGTGCTCAGCTACGCCGAACTCGACGCCCGCACCGACGAGCTCGCGGCGCTGCTCGCCGCGCGCGGCGTCGGGCCGGAGAGCCGGGTCGCGGTGGCGTTGCCGCGCTCGGTGGACTTCGTGGTGGCGGTGCTCGCGGTCTTCAAGGCCGGTGCGGCCTACGTCCCCGTCGACCCCGACTACCCGGCGGAGCGCATCGCCTACATCCTCGCGGACTCCGGGCCCTCCCTGGTGCTGAGCGTTCGCGAGGTCGCCGGCGCACTCCCCGCCGCCGGTGTGCCCGTCCTGCTGCTGGACGGGGCGCCGCCCGCACGGCCCGGACCGTACCAGAGCGTGCGAGTGCCACTCACCGGCGCGGCGTACGTCATCTACACCTCGGGATCGACCGGGCGGCCCAAGGGCGTGGTGGTCTCGCACGGCGGCGTGGCAAGCCTGGCGCTGTCACAGGCACGCCACCTGGGCGTCGGGCCGGGCAGCCGGGTGCTGCAGTTCGCCTCGCCGAGCTTCGACGCGGCCTTCTGGGAGCTGTGCATGGGGCTCCTCACCGGCGCCGCGCTCGTGCTCGCCCCCGCCGAGCGGCTGCTGCCGGGACCGGACCTGGCCGCCGTGCTCACCGAACACGACGTCACCCACGCGACGATCCCGCCGGTGGCCCTGGCCGTGCTGACCGACGAGCAGGTGCCGGCCGCGATGACCCTCGTGGTCGCCGGCGAGGCCTGCGCGCCCGAGCTCGTGGCCCGCTTCGCGCCGGGCCGCACGATGATCAACGCATACGGCCCGACCGAGACGACGGTGTGCGCGAGCATGAGCCGCCCGCTGCCCGCGGACGCCGGCGTGCCGCCGATCGGCGGGCCCATCCGCAACACCCGGGTGTACGTGCTCGACGCCGCGCTGCGGCCCGTCCCGAGCGGCGTCGCGGGCGAACTGTACGTGGCGGGCGCCGGTCTGGCCCGCGGCTACCTGGGACGGCCGGGCCTGACGGCCGAGCGGTTCGTCGCGGACCCGTACGGCGGCGACGGCGGCCGGATGTACCGCACCGGCGACCTGGTGCGCTGGCGCGCCGACGGCGAGCTGGAGTTCCTCGGCCGCGCCGACGAACAGGTGAAGATCCGCGGCTTCCGCATCGAACTCGGCGAGATCGAATCCGTGCTGGTGCGCCACCCGGGCGTGGCGCGCGTCGCGCTCGCCGTCCGTGCGGACCAGCCGGGACGCAAACTCCTGGTGGCCTACGTGGTGCCGGAGGCGGGTCATGAGATCGCCGAGCCCGAACTGCGCCGGCACGTCGCCGACGCGGTACCGGACTACATGGTCCCCGCGGCGTTCGTCGTCCTCGACAGCCTGCCGGTGACGCCCAACGGCAAGCTCGACCGACGCGCCCTGCCCGCACCCGAGTTCGGCACCGCCGACCAGGACGGCACCCCGCGCAGCCGGCCCGAGCAGGCACTGGCCGCCATCTTCGCCGAGGTGCTCGGCCTCACCCAGGTCGGCCTCGACGACAGCTTCTTCGAACTGGGCGGCGACAGCATCGTCTCCATCCAGGTCGTCAGCCGCGCCCGACAGCTGGGATTCGCTCTCTCGCCACGCGACGTCTTCGAGCACAAGACGGTCGCCCGGCTCGCCGAGGCCGTCACCCTGCTGACCGATGCGCCCGTCCAGTTCGCCGCGGACGCCGGGACCGGTCCGCTGCCCGCGACCCCGATCATGCGCTGGCTGGAGGAACGCGGCGGCCCCACCGACACGTTCAACCAGTCGACGCTGAGCCAGGTGCCGGCCGGTCTGGGCCTGACCGAGCTGACTGCCGCCCTCCAGGCCGTCCTCGACCAGCACGACGCCCTGCGGATGCGTCGGCAGCGGAACGGCCAGGACGGCCCGTGGACGTACGAGATCGCCGAGCGCGGCGCCGTCCGGGCCGAGTCGCTGACCCGCCGGGTGGACATCACCGGCCTCACCGGCGAAACGCTGCACGACACCATCGCGGCGCAGGCCCGCGCGGCCTGGGCGCGGCTGGCGCCGGGCAAGGGCGTGATGCTCCAGGCCGTCTGGTTCGACGCCGGCCCGGCGCAGCCCGGCCGGCTGCTGCTCGCGGCCCACCACCTCGTCGTGGACGGCGTGTCGTGGCAGATCCTGCTGCCCGACCTGCGCATCGCCTACGAAGCCGTAGTGGCTGCCAAGGAGCCGCAGCTCGCCCCGGTCGGCACGCCGCTGCGCCACTGGGCGCAGCTGCTGCACACCGAGGCCGTGCGGTCCATCCGGGTCGCCGAGACCGCGCGCTGGGCCGAGGCGCTGCGCACCCCGGCCCCCGGCCTGGTGGACGACACGCTCGACCCGGCCCGGGACGTCGTGGGCACAGGCCGCAAGCTGACGCTCAGCCTCCCGCCCGAGCAGACCGAGCCGCTGCTGACCGGCGTGCCCGTGGCCTTCCACGCCACCGTTCAGGACGTCCTGGTCACGGCGCTCGCGCTGGCCGCCGCCCACTGGCGCGGTCAGCGCGGACGCGGCGACGGCCGGGGCATCCTCATCGACGTCGAGGGACACGGCCGCGAGGAGATCGCCGACGGTCTCGACCTGTCGCGCACGGTCGGCTGGTTCACCAGCCTCTACCCCGTCCGGCTCGACCCCGGCGTGGACGACTGGGCGCAGCTGTGGGCCGGCGGCCCGGCGGCCGGTGACGCGCTGCGGACCGTGAAGGAACAGCTGCGCTCCCTGCCGGACGGCGGGATCGGCTACGGCTTGCTGCGGCGCCTCAACCCGGACACCGGACCGGAGCTGGCGGCACTCGCGCGTCCGCAGATGCTCTTCAACTACTTCGGGCGCGCGGCCGCCCCGGGCACCGCGCCGGTGGCCGACTGGGGCCCCGCCGCCGAGACCGAGGCCGTGATCGGCGACGGCGACCCGCAGCTCGCGCTGTCGCACGTCGTGGAGGTCAACGCCCTCACCCAGGACCACCCCGACGGCCCGCGCCTGTTCGCCTCGTGGACCTGGCCCGAGCGGCTGCTCACCGAAGCCGACGTACGCGAGCTCGCCGACGGCTGGTTCCGCGCCCTGCGGGCGCTCATCGACCACGCCGAGCGACCGGACGCAGGCGGCTACACCCCATCGGACCTGGCGCTGGTGGACCTTTCCCAAGACGAGATCGACATGCTCGAAGCCGAGTGGAGGACGCTGTAATGACGAAGTCGGGTCCTGAGGACATCCTTCCGCTGTCGCCGCTCCAGGAGGGCCTCCTCTTTCACGCGCTGTACGACGAGCAGGGACACGACGTCTACACCGTCCAGGTCGTCCTCGACCTCGCCGGCACCGTCGACACCGCCGCCCTGCGCGCCAGTGCGGCCGCCCTGCTGCGCCGCCACGCCAACCTGCGGGTCGGCTTCCTGCACCCCAAGCAGAGCCGCCCCGTCCAGGTCGTCGCCCGACAGGTCGAACTCCCCTGGTCGGAGGACGACTTGAGTGGCCTCGGCGCCGACGAGCGGACCGCCGAGCTGGAGCGCATCCAGATCCAGGAACAGGCCCGCCGCTTCGACCTGGCCCGGCCGCCGCTGATGCGTTTCCGCCTGGTGGCGCTCGGAGAGGGCACGTACCGGCTGCTGTGCACCTTCCACCACCTGCTCCTCGACGGCTGGTCCACCTCGGTCCTGCTGGGCGAGTTCTTCGAGCTGTACGGGCACCAGGGCGACGACTCCCGGCTGCCCCGCGTCTCCCCGTACCGCGACTACCTGGCCTGGCTGGCCAAGCAGGACACGGGCAAGGCCGAGTCGGCCTGGCAGCAGGCGCTCGCCGGGCTCGACGAGCCGACCCGGCTGGGGCAGGGCGGCGGACAGGGGCGTGCGGTCGTCAAGCCCGAGCAGGTCTTCCTGGAGGTCTCCGCCGAGACCACCGAGGCGCTCGGCCGCACGCTGCGCAGCCACGAACTGACCTTCAACACCGCGCTGCACGGCGCCTGGGGCGTGGTGCTCGGCGGGCTCACCGGCCGGGACGACATCGTCTTCGGCACGGTCGTCGCGGGCCGCCCGCCGGAGATCGCCGGGTCCGAGCGGATGGTCGGCATGCTCATCAACACCCTGC
Organism: Kitasatospora sp. NPDC101155; assembly: GCF_044768305.1. Lineage (NCBI taxonomy): Bacteria > Bacillati > Actinomycetota > Actinomycetes > Kitasatosporales > Streptomycetaceae > Kitasatospora > Kitasatospora sp. NPDC101155. The sequence goes on from NZ_JBIWPN010000015.1 coordinate 231,988, forward strand.
CGGTGCGGATCCGGATGTCGCCCGGCGCCTCGCTGCTGGAGACGCTCGGGCGCGTCCAGCGCGAGCACATGGACCTGATGCCCTTCCAGCACCTGGGCATCAGTGACATCCAGCGCGTGTCCGGTCACGCCGAACTCTTCGACACCTACGTCGCGTTCGAGAACTTCCCGTTCGACCTGGAGGCGCTGCGCGCCCAGGCCGGCGGTCTGATCATCGAGGGTTTCGAGGTCCTCGACGCCAATCACTATCCGCTGTGCCTGGTCGCGCACATCGAGAACGGCAGCCTGCGGCTTCAGCTCAGCTACCGGCCGGACGTGTTCGAGCGTGCGGTGGTGGAGGAGATCGGTGGGCGTTTGGTGGGGGTGTTGGAGGCGGTGGTGGCGGATGTGTCGCGGC
>NZ_JBIWPN010000016.1:0-186112 GCF_044768305.1 Kitasatospora sp. NPDC101155
GGCCCTCCTGGCCACCTGGACCGGCGCCTGCTCGATATGCGGCCAACCCGCACCGACACCAGAACCACACCACCGCACCTAACAAAGCCCTACTAGAAGGCTCCTGAAAATATTGGGTTTTGGCCCTACCGCGCGAGCGGTGGGGCCAGACTCGTTTCGTGGCGATGGGGGAATGGGCTGGGGAACTGGTCGGGCCTGATGTGTGGGAGACCTGCCGGGAGCTGATCCCGGCGGGAAGTGTGTTCGCGTTCCTGGCCGAGCACCGGGAAGCGCTGTTCCCGGGCTCGATGTTCGCGGACATGTACCCGTCGAGGAACGGGCGGCCGAGTATGCCGCCGCAGATTCTGGCCGCCACGATCGTGCTGCAGAGCCTGCACGGGCTGTCGGACTTCGACACGGTCCAGGAGCTGCGCTGCGATCTGCGGTGGAAGGCCGCCTGCGGGCTCGGCCTCAACGACACCGCGTTCGACCCGTCGCTGCTGGCCTACTTCCGCCGACGACTGCAGCGCTCCGGCGATCCGAACCGGCTGTTCACCAAGGTCAAGGAGGTCGTCGCGGCCACCGGCGTCCTCAAGGGCAAGCACCGCCGGGCGCTGGACTCCACCGTGCTGGACGACGCGGTGGCCACCCAGGACACCGTCACCCAGCTCATCGCCGCGATCCGCCGGGTGATCCGGGACGTGCCCGGCGGTGAGAGGACCGCCGCCACCTGGTGCGCGCACGACTACACCGACCCGGGCAAGCCCCGCATCGCCTGGAACGACGAGCAGGCCCGCGCCACGCTCGCGGACGCGCTGGTCACCGACGCGCTCAACCTGCTCGGCCGTCTGCCCGAACGGCAGCTGGACGAGAAGGCCGCGGACGCGGTCGGGCTGCTGGCCCTGGTGGCCGGGCAGGACGTGGAGGTCGCCGACGGCTCCGACGGGCGCGACGGCCGGTGGCGCATCGCCCGCGGCACCGTCTACGGCCGCATCGTGTCCACCGTCGATCCCGAGGCGAGGCACATCCACAAGAACCGAACCCGCCACCAGGACGGCTTCCGCGCTCATGGCGCCTTCGAACCCGAGACCGGCCTGCTCACCGAGGTCGAGCTCACCCAGGGGAGCGGGGCCGAGAACCACGAGGCAGCCGTCGCCGAGGTCCTCCTCGCCGACGAGACCGAGGACCTGACCGTTCTCGGCGACACCGCCTACGGCGCCGGCGACCTGCGCGAAGCCCTCGAAGCCGACGGCCACACCCTCGTGATCAAGCCTCCGCCACTGAAACCCGCCGTCCTCGGCGGCTTCACCGCCGACGACTTCCACGTCGACACCGCCAAAGGCGAGGTGACCTGCCCCGCCGGACACACCAAGGCCCTCGGCCGGCCCGACACCAACGGAGCCCGCACCGCCCAGTTCAAGAAGCTCTGCCACACCTGCCCCCTGCGCGAGCGGTGCACACGCTCCAAGACCGGCCGGGCCTTCCAGGTCCACGCCCACTACGACCGCCTGAAAGCCGCCCGCCAGCATGCCGCCGACCCGAACTGGCAGGCCGAATACCGCCGCTGGCGCCCACCCGTCGAACGCGCCATGGCCTGGCTCACCGCCCGGGGCAACCGCCGGGTCCCCTACCGAGGCGTCATGAAGAACAACACCTGGCTCCACAACCGCGCCGCCGCCCTCAACCTCCGCCGACTGATCAACCTCGGACTCACCCACACCGGCCACACCTGGACCATCACCCCCGCGACCACATAGCCCAGGAGAGGCTGTCCCCAAGCGGGACAGCCTCTCCACCAGCAAGATCTTCAGGAGCCTTCTAGATGATCGATTCCAAGCCGTCAGTGGTCATACGCGGTCAGTGATCGCATGACGGGCTGGTTGGTGTGTTCGTTGTGCCAGACGGCGGCAGTCAGTGCGAGGACTCTCTGGAGCACTCGGAGGATCACGCCGCCGGGGTTCGGCCGCGATGCCGTTCGAGGTCGAGCTGGCCCTTGAAGGTCTCGTTGATCGACTCGATGACCTGCCGCAACGGCTTGAACAGCTGTGATCCGGCCCGCTCGGCCTCGCCCTTGCGGGCCGGACGCAGAAGTTCGATGTTCAAGTCGGCCAGCTGCGACTCGAACTCGCGGCCAAAGTAGTTCTTGTCGCCGATCAGTGTCTGCCCGGGCGGCCGGTCGGTGACGAGCGTCGGTTCGGTGGCGAAGATGTCGAGCAGTGCCTCGCGTTCGTCCGCCTTCGCGCCGGTCAGCGCAAACGCGATCGGCAGCCCGCCCAGTGTGCACACCAGGTGCAGGCGAAGTCCCCAGAAGTAGCGCGTGTGACTGGCGCAGTAGCCGTACTGCGCCCGTCCAGCCAGGTCGGAGCGCTTGACGGTCTCCCTGGAACGGCCGCACTCGACCGGTGTGGAGTCCACCACCCACGCGTCGTCGGTCCACAGCGCGGTGTCCATGGCCAACGCACGTGTGACCTGTCGGATGAGTTCCGCGGCCTTGCGCAGTCTCTTGTTGTAGCCGGGCTGCTTCGGCAGGTACGGGAACAGGTGCCGCAGGTGGGCCCGGGCATGCCGGAGCCACCGGGCCTCGGAGGTGTAACCGAGCATGGCCTGCATCATCGACAACGTCACCAGTTCGGCGTCGCTGAGCTGCGGCGCTATGCCGACCGCCGGCCGCCACGGGGCAAGCTGCGGCGAACCCTGCAGCAGGTCGTCCGTCTTCACGTAGAGTGCGGTCGCGAGGGAGTCCAAGTCCGTCTTCACACACCGACATTGGACTCCCTCATTCTCTGTGCGCAGGCATCGCCTAAAATCGGTCGCTCGTGCGGGGGCACGCCCGAGCGGCGAGGTCCTGCTCCAAGCGGGGCGACGCAGCCGATTCATGGGGAGGCCGGGCCGTGGACGCGGAACGCAGAGTTGTCACACGGGATCATCTGGCAGGCGTCGCGCGTGCGGCTCTGGGCGCCGAGCATCGCCTGGTGGGTGTCTCGCGACTCCGAGGCGGGAGCAAGAAGGGCGTGTACCGCGTCACCCTCGACAATGACTCCACCGCCATCGTGTACATCTGGGACGACGCCGAAAACTACTGGCCCACCACGCAGGCCGACAACCACGCGGACCCGTTCTCACCCGCCTCCGGCATCGAGCTCTTCGAAGCCGCCCATCGGCACCTGGACGCCCTGGGCATCCGCACGCCCCGACTGCTCCTGGCGGACCGAAGCCGGGGCCACTACCCGGCAGACGTCGCAGTGGTCGAGGACGTACCCGGCGAGAACCTGGAAACACTGCTCCGCCAGGACCCGCGCAGCGTGGAAGCAACGATGGTGCGACTTGCCGAGGTACTCGGCGCGATGCAGCGGCACCAGGGCCCACGCTTTGGGAAGGTCGCCCTGATCGACAAGGGCGGCACCTCCGAGGGCAGCTCATGCGAGCAGGTCGTCCTCGACCGTGCACTCCAAGACCTCTCCGAAGCCGCTTCGCGCGACACCCGAATCACACGCTCCCGCGACCATCTGGAGAACGTGCTTCGCGCACTGGCCGCCGCTGTGCGCCCACGCTCGCAGCACGGGCTCATCCACGGGGAGCTCGGGCCGGACCACGTGCTGGTGGACCGGGACGGTCAGCCGGTCCTCATCGACATCGAGGGGCTGATGTTCTTCGACGTCGAGTGGGAGCACGCGTTTCTGCGGCTGCGCTTCGACGAGCACTACCAGTGGCTGGACCGCAGCGACCTCGACGAACACCGCCTGACGTTCTACACATTGGCGATGCGCCTTTCTCTCGTTGCCGGGCCACTGCGGCTCCTGGACGGCGACTTCCCTGGCCGTGACTTCATGCTGGGCATCGCGGAGCACAACCTCCAAGAGGCGCTCGCCTTCCTACCCTCAGACGACCACTGAACCCCTTGGAATAGATCATCTAGGGAACCGCACAACTGGCTGCACCTGGCGACCATCCCACCGAGCACAAGCACGTTCATTGACTCCGTCGCTGATCTCGTGATGGCTCCACCTACCCAGAGCGTCCCGGGCTCAGTACCTCTGCGCCATGGTCAGTAGATGTAGTCGGGCCAATGCGGATCCTCCCAGCGGGCGGGCCCGGTGAGACCCAGGAAGTGAGCACGGCCAGCCGGTACTTCCAGCAAGGCTGCCTTCTCCAGCTGGTCCGGCCGGATGCCGACAGGCGGCGTCACAAGATCGGCGATCCCACGGGTGTCACCCTGCTGCCCCGGGACGTCCCGAACCGCGCCGCCGACGCCCGGCCCCAGTCGCGAGCGCAAGCCCTTCCGGCTGACGTCGGGGCCGGTCCGAAACCCCTTGGACGGCACGGGGACCGGCTTGCTGAAATAGGAGACGGCCGCTGTCGGAGTCGAAGGGATGCGGCGATGACCGAGATCAGGCTGCACCTGTCAGTGCGCGGCCTCAGCGACGCGGACCTGCCGTCCTGCGGCTGGGCCGGCTCTCCCAAGCACGTGCGCGAGTTCGTCCACCAGATCCGCCGCGCCGAGGCGGGCGAGATCGACTACCTGGCGGTCTGCACGCCGGTCGGGCTCCCCGTGGCGGTCGGCGGTATCGACTACACGGTCAAGGCCGGTACCGGCACGCTCTGGCAACTCAGCGTCCACCCGGCCCTGCAGTCCTGCGGGATCGGCACGCTGCTGATCCGCTCCGCCGAACAGCGGATCGGAGCCCGGGGCCTGACCCGCGCCGAACTCGGCGTCGAGGAGAGCAACCCGCGCGCCCGCGCCCTCTACGAACGCCTGGGCTACCGGGCCTTCGGCCGCACGCTCGACTCCTGGGACGTGGAGGCCGAGGACGGCTCGCTCCAGCGGTACGAGACGATGTGCACGCTGATGCGCAAGGACCTGACGTGACACTGGACTTCGCGGCGTTCGTCGCCGATGCGACGGCCGACGCGGCCGTCGTCGGGCTCGTCCTCAAGGGCTCCCGGGCCCACGACGGCATGACCACCCGTCACTCCGACCACGACCTCTACGTCATCCTCGCCGACGACGCGGCGAGCGAACTTGCTGCGCTCGACGGCTACCGCTCCGCGCGACTCGACCTGGTCGTCACCACCCTCGAACGGTTCCGCCGGCCCGCCGACTGGGAGCGGTACGCCATCGCCCGCTCCCGGGTGCTGGTCGACCGCTGCGGCGGGGAGGTCACCCGGATCGTCGCCGCGACGGGACGGCTCGGCGCCGAGGAGGCCTACCGGTCCGGTGCTGCCCTGCTGGACGCCTACGCCAACTCGCTCTACCGCTCGGTCAAGAACCACCGCGATGGCAACCCGCTCGCCGGCCACCTCGACGCGGCCGCCAGTGTCGGATTCCTGCTCGACCTGCTCTTCGCCCTGGACCGCCGACCGCGCCCCTACAACAAGTACCTGGCCTGGGAGCTGGACCGGTTCCCGCTGCCAGGCTGGGAGAGTGCCGCACTGCTGGACACCGTCGCTCGGATCACCGCGACCGGCGAAGTGGCCCCGCAGCAGCGGCTCTTCACCCGGGTCGAGGCGGCTGCCCGGGCCGCCGGCCACGCGGCGGTGCTGGACGCCTGGGGCGAGGATCTGCTATCGATGCGGCCCCACCCGGGCTCCCCGGCCCACCAGCCCTCCTGACCGGGGCCAACAGTCAAATCAGGTAAAGCGGCTCAGAGGCCGTTGTCGCGCCGATCTTGGTGAGCATGGGTTCGAACGGCGGCTCGGTCGGGTGATCTTCGGTCTGTCCGTGCATGAAGACAGGGCCTCTGGTGCAGCTCGGGGTTGTCGAGACCTTGAGCACACCAGGCGGCCCTGTTGTCGCTGTTCTATGCCCTCGCACCGGCTGGCGCCAACTCGGCTTCACCTGATTCTGCCGAGGAAGCATCGCCCTGTAGGACTCCGTGGGGAAATGCGCGAAACGGATGTCCGGCAGTGGTCGGGCTGCCATGATCGTCGTGTCTGCCGGGCGGGAGGGGCTGGATGTCGCTGGAGTCGCGGGATGACTATGGGGTGCCGGAGCTGACCGCGCGGGTGGTACGGGCGTCGTTCCCCAAGGGCACGCTGGCGGTGCGGATCCGGGAGGCGCTCGGTCCGCTGTTCGGGGACGAGTCGTTCGCGGAGGCGTTCCCTCAGCGGGGTCGGCCGGCGATCTCGCCGGGGGCGCTGGTGTCGGTGCTGCAGTATGCCGAGGGGCTCAGCGACCGGCAGGCCGCCGACCAGGTGCGGGCTCGGATGGACTGGAAGTTCCTCCTCGGCCTGGAGCTGGACGATCCCGGGTTCGACTTCTCGGTGCTGAGCGACTTCCGCTCCCGCCTGATCGAGAACGGCTTGGAGGAAAGCATCCTGGAGCTGGTCCTGGCCAGGTGCTCCGAGCTCGGCCTGTTGCGCTCGGGCGGCAGCTGACCGACCAGTGGCAGCAGCGCTACAACACCCGGGCGGGGGTCGAAGGCACCATCTCCCAGGCCGTGCGCCGAACCGGCATCCGACGCACGCGCTACACCGGACTGGCCAAGACCCACCTCGGCAACCTGCTCGCCGCCACCGCGATCAACCTCATCCGCCTCGACGCCTGGCTCACCAACACACCACTCGGCAAGACAAGAACCTCACACCTCGCCGCACTCGATCTGGCAGCCTGATCCCCCAGCCCGGTTTGCGCATTTCCCAACGGAGTCCTTCAGCCGGGGGAGGAAGTCAACTGAGTGTGATGCCCGACCGGGACGCGGGACAGGCGCTGCTGGCCCGGCTGCGTGAACGGCACTGGCGCATCACGCTGGTCTGGGCAGGCTTCGGCTCACCCGGCGGTGCCGTGATCGACAACGTCCTGCACCGGCTTGTCGCTAACTTCTCGGCCTTGGTCCAAGGACGAGCAGTCCGAGGAGGTCGAGCGGTCCGGGACGTCGAGTCCACCCGAGCGGACTCGAGCAGACTCGAGCGGGTGACAATGCGTCACTTCATCCGCCGTGATCATCTGGCACACTGGAGAGTTCAGCGGGGGGAAGTCCTGTGGTCGCCGATACCGTACCCATGTCCGTTCGCTATGACGCCACGTCAGGACTGTGGACCCTGACGGCACCTCACGAGACGCTGGGGGCGCCGGTCGTCTTCGCCGACCGGGTCTATCTCCCGGTCGACGGCCGGGTCACCGCGCTCGACCGCGCCACGGGCCGGGTGCTCTGGCAGACCCCGCACCGGGTCGAGTTCCACAGCGACTGTGTGAGCGCCGTCCTCGCGGCCGGCGAGCACCTCGTGGTGCCCAACTCCCATGCCTACATGACCGATGGCGACATGATCTCGTTCGCCGTGCTGAGCACCGCAACCGGTGACCTGAGCTGGTCCCAGGAGCCCGAGCTGGTCTCGGGCTTCTCGGCGCATGGCCGGACCCTGGTGTTCTGGCGGCTCGACGAGGAGGAGCGGGGGACGATCACAGCGGTGGACCTCGCCACCGGCAGCCTGCGGTGGCGGCACGATCTCGACGCGCTCCGCGCGGTGCTGCCCACCGACGACCGGGTCATCGCCAGCGTGGCTGCCGAGGGGAAGCGGGAGGTGCGCGCCTACGACCTGCGCAGCGGCGAGCAGCTGTGGCGGACCGAGGAGCACGGCCAGCCGAAATCGCTGCGACTGTCGAGCCAGGACCCCTCGGCCGAGCCGGTGGTCCTGGCCTGGGACTGGCTCGGCAACCACCTGCGGTGGTTCTCCCCCGCCACCGGCAGGAAACTCGGCTCACTCATGGTGCGCCCCAGGATCAGCTTCTACGGCAGCGACGACCCGCTGATGCGCGCCGACGGCGAGAGCCTCTGGCTCACGACCAACGACAGACGCCGCATCGACCGCCTGCGCCCGTTCGCCGCCTGGCCACGCACCCGAACCTTCACCCCGCTGCCTCGTCGGCTGGCTTACAGCACTCCCGACCTCGCCGAGGTAGCCGGCTGGCTCTACGCGCTGGCCTGCCCGGCCTTCGAGCGCCAGGAGACCCCCTGGCAAGAGCGGCGGGGCACCCTGGTGGTAGCGGCCAGAGTGAACCGCCCCGGCCGGTACCGCCGACTCACCCCCGTGCACTGGCCCAGGGCGATCCCGCGCAGCGAACAGCACATCATGTGGGGGGACCTGGCAGCGGGGCGCAACCACCTCTACGTCCAGGGCTGGCACCGCGACGAGACGGGCCGAACCATCGCGGTCCGCGGCAACCGGGTGCTCTGGCAGCGCGAGGGCAGGTCATCTATGGCGGTACCGGTCGACGATCAGGTACTGCTCGTCGAAAAAGGCACCGAGCACGACCACCTGTACTTGATCGACGGCGATACAGGCGCCTTCACCGATCCTGTCGTCGAACGGAAGTGACGCTCCGCCCACCACGCAGCGGGCCGGAGCCCGGAGCCGCAGGCTCCAGCTCTCCGCCGTCGCGAGAACTCCCCCCGGACGGACCGTTGGCTCGCAGGAGATGCGCGTGCCTGGACGTGCATCGACCTACCACCCTGCGAAGCCGAAGTCAGTAACGGCTGCCGGATTGATCCAAGCGCCCCCGGTCAAGGGCCCTTCAGGACACGATCAAGTGCCGACCGGCCTGCAGGCCCCCAGTTCGGCTTGCCGCCGGGCAGGCCACGGTCCCCGTTCTGGCCCATCAGTATCAAGAACAGGCTCTTCATCGCGGCCACCCCGCGCGCCCGTCGGATCGTCCCCTCATCCGCCTGTGCGTAGCCGTTGAAGAACCGTGAGGCGCCCCCTACGGGGAGCAGCTCCCGGTCGGCCGCAAGGTCCCACGCCGGGTCGCCGGCGAAGACGTCACCGAAGTCGACGACGCCCGCCAGTGTGCCGTCCGCGGCGACGACGTTCGCGGGATGCAGGTCACCGTGCACCCACACCTGCGGGCCCTCCCACTCGGGAGCCGCAATCGCGTCGTCCCACACGGCGGCGTCGACCATCTGCCGGTGGCAGTACCCCGTGCAGGTTCACCACGATGTCGTCGGCCATGGCGCCGTTCATCGTCCGAACCTTGGCCTGCGCCGCGGTGAGGGAGCAGGGCGACGTCAGACTGCAGTCGCCGGTACCGGTCGGTGACGCGTAGAGCTGTGTCGGTGTCGCTGGCGCCGCCGGCGGCGCCAGCGACAGGGCGGCGCCGGTGATCGCCAGTGCCGTCGCGGTCACGGAAGCCAGGGCTCTGGCGACCGGACGTCTGTAGTGGGCCGCCGAGCCGTTCAGGCCTGGGCCAACTCACCAGGACGGCCGACTGTCGGACTCAACTCCTGGCGGGCGTTTGGACGGCCCGGGCGACGTTCGCTTCGCCGACACGCACCGGGCATTCGCACAACGCTCCGGGCAGGCGTGCTTGTTGCGGATCCTGGCAGCGCCCTGGACCGCCCGCGCCATCGAGCGCGCCCAATTCATCCGGAGCCGCACGGAGCACCCAACTGCCGAGCTCAGAACATCCTTCTCAAGCACACACTTTCGACCACGCCGGCTATCGAACCACCACCCACGCCAACCGCACCCCCTAACCAGCACCAGCAGCAGCCCCAGACACCCAGTCACCGGCACCTGCACCTGCCATCGCCGCCGACCTCGACCTGGCCCGCCCGTCGCATGTCTACCCGGTCGCGGTCACCGCGGCATCGCCCTCCGAGACAGACCGCCACGCGCCGCAGTCCTCCCGCGCGCTCAGCAGGTCCACTCCCGCTGCGCTCTCGACCGGCTGCGCGGTGGTCGAGGGGGCCGCGGCCGATCCGGTCCCGGCCGGGACGATGTCCCGGGCCCGGGAAGGTCGGCCGTACGAAAGCCCGCGGGCCGCAAGGCACGGCAGCGCGCGGACGATAGCCTCCAGTGAGGCCAGTTGCGCGTTCGACGAGTCGCCGCGCGCGGAGAAGCCGGGGAAGGCTACAGGGGTGGGGATAGCCATGGACGAGCGGACCGTGCGGACACTGGGCGGTGACGACGCCTGAAAACTCGATTCCCATCGAGAACACGCCCCCGAAGCCGGGGCCCAGGCCGCGGCCCACGGCGCCGCCGCGGACGCGCAGCCTCGGCGAGATGCTCCGGCCCGCCGCCTATGTCGTGCTCGTCGTCGTCGGGCTCGCCCTCACCGTGCTCGGCTTCATCCGGTTCACCGACACCTTCGAGGAGGCCCGCGCGTACCGCGCCACCCCGGTCTGCGTCCCGGCGGCGAAGCCTGGACACGACTGCGTGACGCTGGAGAGCGGCCGGGTGACGAAGAAGGAGGAGGAGCCGAGCTCCGACTCGACCGACTACGTGCTGACCGTGGCCCGCGAGACGGCGCCCACCGACCGCTACTACGTCGGCAAGGCGTTCTACCGGGACGTCGACACCGGCACCGTCGTGGAGCTGAAGATCCTGAAGGGCAAGGTGTTCGAGCTCGGCTACCACGGGCACCGCTCCCAACCCCCGAACACCCCGTACCTGGCGATCGCCGAGTTCAGCGGGCTGATCGCGGTCGGCCTGGTGATGGTCGCCGCCGGCCTGGTCGGGGACATCGAGTACATGGCGGGCCTGGCCCTGGCGTACGTCGCCGGGATCACGATTGCGACCGGCACCGGCTCCATCTTCCTGATCACCTTCCAGTGGCTGCTGATGGTCACCCTGAGCGTCGCCGTGGTGTGCTGGCTGATGGTGGCCGTCATCACGTACACCACCTTCGAGGAGTTCTGACCCCGCCCCGCCGTCCTGTCCGAGCCGCGCACTACGCTCCCCCGCATGACTGCTGCGGTGCACATCCCCGAGTACGAGGACGAGGAGCTGCGCGCGGGCGAGGAACTCGCGCGCGAGCCCGCCTTCTGGCTCGCCCATCTCCTCCTGACCCTGGGCCACGGCGACGAGGAGCCGGAGGTGTACGGCGTCGCGGAGGAGGCCTACGACGCCATGCTGGAGCGGCTCGGCGATGCCGAGGCCCCGGGGCTGGTGCTGCGGGTGGCGTTCGGCCGGGGCCACACCGTCTGCGTCGCGTACCAGAACTTCGAGGACGAGAGCGTCATCGACTTCTTCGTCCACCACCCCGACTGGGACCGGCTGGGCTTCCTCGGGCAGCACGGTCCGCACGGTTCCGGCCCCGGGCTCGCCTGGCGCGAGCTGACCGCCCTCGCGCGGAGCACCGGCGACAACGCCCCCGAGGGGCTCGGCGACGAGGCGCGGCGGCTTCTGCTGCTCCTTCCGGTGCTCGGCGACGCCGACACGCCGCCGGAGGCGCAGCAGACGGTGGCCGAGGCCCTGGTCGCAGTCGGCCTCCGGGCGGAGACCGCCCGGGAGTTGGCCGCGCGGCTGGTGGACGAGCCCGGGCTGGCGCACCAGCCACGGTGGAGCGTCGCGGCCGACAGTCCGATCCCGGTCTGCTCCTCGGACTACAGCCCCCGGCGGATCCCGCTCGCGCTCGGCATCACCGAGGAGCAGGCCCGCGTCCTCGCGGAGGCGCTCGCGGGTAGCCACTGAATGGTTGTCAGGTCTAGAACAAGGGAAGGGGCCTCCCACACACCGCCCACCGGGAGGCCACCCGTGCACCTCAGGACCAGGACAGCGACCAGGGCTGCCACCAGGACAGCCGCCAAGGCCGCAACCGCCCTGCTCACCACCGCCCTCGCCGCAGCGCTCCTCGGCGCCGCCCCCGCCTGGAGCGTGCCGGGCACCGACCAGCCCCGGCAGCCGGTGGAGGTCTTCGCCGAGGACGGCGGCATCTCCCGCACCACGGCGCCGACCACCTCCCCCTACGTCGCCGCCCCGACCCCCGGCCTGACCACACCGAGCGACGGCGACGGCGAGGTCACCCCGCTGGTCCACAACGGCGACACCGCCACCAAGCTGGACGTGGTGGTGATCGGCGACGGCTACACGGCCCAGGAGCAGGAGAAGTTCCGCGCCGATGCCGCCGAGAAGTGGCGCGAGATCACCGCCGTCGAGCCGTACGCCACCTACCGCGGCCTGTTCAACGTCTGGGCGGTGTCCGCCGTCTCGCCCGAGTCCGGCGTCACCGGCGATCCGGACCGGGCGACGGTCCGGCACACCGCGCTCGGCTCGTACTTCTGGTGCGACGGCGTGGAACGGCTGCTCTGCGTGGACGACAAGGCGGTCGACCGCTACGCCGCGAAGGCCCCGCAGGCGGACCTGGTGATCGTGGTGGCCAACAGCGCCAAGTACGGCGGCGCGGGCTACAACGACATCAAGTCCCCGCTGGGCTACGAGGGCATCGCCACCGTGGCGGGCGGCAACGCCAAGTCCGGGCAGATCGCGGTGCACGAGACCGGGCATTCGCTGGGCAAGCTGGCCGACGAGTACGCGTACGACGGCCAGGGGACGTACCAGGGCGAGGAGCCCCCGGAGGCCAACCTCAGCACGCTGACCGCCGACCGGATGCGTGACCAGGGCGTCAAGTGGTCCCGCTGGCTCGGCCAGGCCTCGCCGGACGGCGGGACGGTCGGGACGTACGAGGGCGGCGGCTACTACCTGACGGGGCTCTACCGGCCGACCGAGAACTCGATCATGCGCTCGCTCGGGCGCGAGTTCAACCTGCCCGGACGGGAGGCGATGATCGCCGGCTTCTACCGCCACGCCACCCCGCTGACCAGCCCGACCTCCACCGACACCTGGCTCACCGCCGCCGACCGCCTGACCGTCGACCTGCCGGTGCCCGGCACCCAGCTGCGCTGGTTCCTGGACGGGCGCGAGCAGCCGCAGCTGCGCGGCCGTACGACGCTCGACCTCGGGCTCCTGCATCTGACCGGCCCGCGCTCGCGGCCCCACCTGCTCACCGCCGTCGCCACCGACCCGACCCCGGCGGTGGCGGACCCGGCGCTGCGGGCGGGGCTGACCGGCAGCCTGTCCTGGCTCGTCAGCCGATAGACACAGGAGCCCAAGGGGCGCAGGAGGCCGAGTTCGACGCCAACGCCCCTCCACCGCACGGCAGCTGACGCATCAACACGGTGAAAGGAACCGGGCCCGGCGGCGGAGTGCTGCCGGGTCCGGGCCGCCTACGTCGTCGGCCGGCGCTGCTCCGGCCCCTTCGGCGGCCGACGGCGCAGCGGCGCCAGTTCCCGCTCCAGCGTCCGGACGTCCCATGCTATCCGGGCCGCGATCTCCCTCGGCTCGGTCTCGCTCGGCAGTCGGCGGGACCAGGAGCGGGGCTTGGCCGGACCGTCCTGGACCATGTGGAAGTTGAGCCGCACCACCCCTGCGACGTCGACGAGGCTCACCAGGATCCGGGTGTCGGCGAGGTCGAGGGTGACCTCGTTCCCGATGCACGAACAGGCCACCAGGCCCTCGATGCCCTCCTCCGCCAGGTACCTGGCCAGCGGAACCGCTTTACCCCGGATGAGAAACGGACGTGCCACCGGACGACCCACCGGACCCGCCTCCTCCCACCGCACGCGTGCGGCCCCGGCCGCGGCGCAAGCGCACCGCAACTGACCGGGCCCGCCCATGCTCCACCACGCCGGCGTCGAGCGCCAAGTCCGTTTCCCATCCGGTGACTTGGGCTTGAGCACCCACCCGGCGCACCGGCGCACGCCCGGGCGCATCCGGCATCCTGGGGGCGTCCGGAACTGAGTACTGCACCCAAGCCTCCGACATACCAGCCTGCCCAGGGCAACCACGGGGAGTTGTTTTGAACTCGTTCAAAACAATCACGGGGGGGGCTCAGAATGGCCGAACAACCGTTGACTGGTCGAGCCGGCCGACCCTGGCCGGTCGTCGTGCTCGCCGGGGCCACCTGGCTTCCGTGCTGGGCGGTGCTCCGTGACGACACCACCGGAGTGGGCCTCACCGTCTGGGGCCTCCTCATCGCGCTGACCCTGGCACCCTGTGCATCCGCGACGGTCGAGCGTTCCGCCGGGCCTGCCAGATCATCGCCGCCCTGCTGCTCTCCATCGAGTTCCTGGTCTCGATCCCCACCATGCTCTTGGCCCTGCCGTACCTCCTGGTCCTCTGCCCGGCCGGATGGGTGCTGCTGCTCGCGGTATGGAACACGGGTCCCGTCACTCGGACGATCATCGGCATTGCCCTGGCCGTCATCCCGTTCAGCGTGGGCTTCGCCACCCTCTGACCCCGCCCGAGCGGCGCCGCCGCCGACCCCGGGGCATCATGACGGAGGAACGCCGCCGTTCACCGAGCGTGACCAGGCCACGCGACGGCGGCCGGCCAGCGAAGGAGGTCCGCCATGGCCGATCCCGCGAAGTCGTCCCACCGCGCACGACAGCCGGCACCCGGCGTCATCGCCACCGATGTGCCCGCCCGGCTGGACCGGTTGCCCTGGTCGCGCTGGCACTGGCGGATCGTGATCGGCCTCGGCACGGTGTGGATCCTGGACGGCCTGGAGGTGACGATCGTCGGCAACATGGCCGGCCGGCTCGCCCAAAGCGGCAGCGGCATCGCCATCACCACCGCCCAGGTCACCACCGTCGCCGCCGCCGTCTACGTGGCGGGAGCCTGCACCGGAGCGCTGTTCTTCGGCTGGCTGACCGACCGGCTGGGCCGCAAGAAGCTGTTCATGGTCACCCTCGCCGTCTACCTGGCGGCCACCGCCGTCACCGCCCTGTCCTGGACGGCCTGGTTCTTCTTCCTCTGCCGCTTCGTCACCGGCTTCGGCATCGGCGGCGAGTACGCGGCGATCAACTCGGCGATCGACGAGCTGATCCCGGCCCGGGTGCGCGGCCGGGTCGACCTGATCATCAACGGCAGCTTCTGGGTGGGCGCCGCGATCGGCGCCTTCGCCACGATCGCCCTGCTCGACACCGCACTGTTCGCGACGGACGTGGGCTGGCGACTCGCCTTCGGCACCGGCGTGGTACTGGGCCTGGTGATCCTGCTGGTGCGCCGGCACGTCCCGGAGAGCCCGCGCTGGCTGTTTACCCACGGGCGGGCGCCGGAGGCGGAGCAGGTGGTGATCGAGGCGGAACAGGCCGTCGAGCGCGAGAGCGGACGGCCGCTGCCGGCGGCCACCGGCGAGCCGATCCTGATCCGCGAGCGCGTACCGCTGGGCTTCGACACGATCGTCCACACGGTGATCGCCCGCTACCCGCGCCACACCGCGCTCGGCCTGGCGCTCTTCGCCGGCCAGGCCTTCCTCTACAATTCCGTGACCTTCGGCTACGCCACCATCCTGACCACGTACTTCTCCGTGCCGGAGGGCCACACCGGCTACTACTTCGCGGTGATCGCGGTCGGCAACTTCCTCGGCCCGCTGCTGCTCGGCCGCCTCTTCGACACGGTCGGCCGAAAGCCGATGATCGCCGGAACGTACGTCGGCTCCGGCGTCCTGCTGTTCGCCACCGCCGCCCTCTTCCAGCACGGCGTGCTCTCCGCCGCCACCATGACGGCCTGCTGGACGGCCGTGCTGTTCCTGGCCTCCGCCGGGGCCAGCGCGGCCTATCTGACGGTCAGCGAGATCTTCCCGCTGGAGGCCAGGGCGATGTCCATCGCCTTCTTCTACACCGTGGGCACGGCGGTCGGCGGCATCAGCGGCCCGCTGCTGTTCAACGGGCTGGTCAGCAGCGGCAAGGTCTCCGACACCGTGCTCGCCTTCTGCATCGGCGCCGCGCTGATGACGGCCGCGGGCCTGGTCGAGGCGGCCATCGGCGTACGGGCGGAGCGGCGCAGCCTGGAGTCGCTGGCTGCGCCGCTGAGCGCCGTCACCCCACCCGAACGGACGTAGGGCGTGTCGCACGGATCTTCGCCGGGTCCGCCGGGACCCGCAGGGCGCGTCTAGCGCAGCACGCCGCGCACGGCCTCCGGGTCACTGGGCGCGAGCGGACCGGTCGGTGCGGTCGTCAGCGACTTGGCCGTGGCCGGCGGCGGGGTGACGTACACCGGGGTCGGATCGGACTCGGGCGCGCAGGTCTTGGCGATCCGTCCCTTGCCCTGGGGCAGGCTGCCGTCGCGCAGGTAGGCGGTGAAGGTGTCGTCCAGGCAGGCGTTGCCGTGGAAGAGGATCTCGTGGAAGCTGCCGCCGTTCTGGACGACCAGCTTGGAGCCGGGCAGCGCGTCGTGCATGGCGAGGCCGCCCTCGTACGGGGTGGCGGCGTCCTCGGTGGCCTGGAAGAGCAGGACGGGGGGCAGGCCCTTGCCGGTGATCTTCAGTCGGCCCGCCGGGTTGCCCTGGTAGGGCCAGAACATGCAGGCGGCGTTGTACCACATGTTGTTATAGGTGTAGAAGGGCGCGACCGCGTTGACCTTGGCCTGGTCCTTCTTCCAGAACTCCCAGTCGCGCGGCCAGGCGTTCTCGGTGCACTGGGCCGCGTTGTAGGCGGGGAAGGTGCCGTCGTCGGCGCCGGGGGCGGCGTACTTGTTGTAGGCGATGGTCAGCGGCCGGGTGTCGTGCTGGGTGAGGTAGGCGGAGAGCACGGTGGCCATCCGGGGCCAGCGCAGGAAGTTGTAGCCGCCGCCGTAGAAGGTGTCCTCGAATTCGGCCGGGCCGATCTTCCCGGGCGCCGGGGCGGCGTCGGCCGGGGTCTTCCGCAGCGCGTCCTCGACCTGGTCGTAGGCCTTCTTCACGGCCTCGGCGTCGGTGCCCAGGTGGTAGACGGAGTCGGCCTTGGCGGTCCAGGCCGCGAACGCGTCGAAGCGGCGCTGGTGTTCCTTGTCCTGCAGGATGTTGTGGTCGTACCAGCTGATGGTCGGGCCGACGATGCTGTCCAGCACCATCCGCCGCACGTGGGAGGGGAAGAGCTGGCCGTAGGTGGAGCCCAGCGAGGTGCCCCAGGAGCCGCCGTAGAAGTTGATCTTCGGCACGCCGAGCGCCCGACGGATGCTGTCCATGTCACGGGCGTTGTCGACGGTGGTCATGTGCGGCAGCAGCCAGGACCAGTCGGCCGCGCAGTCGGCGGCATAGCCCGCCGCCTTCTTCAGCCAGGCCTTCGAAGTCCCCTGGCTCAGCTGGTAGTCGGGGCGCTCGGCGTCGAAGTAGTGGGCGTCGCAGACGACATGAGGGTCGCTACCGTTGGTGCCGCGCGGGTCGAAGCCGATCCAGTCATAGGTGGAGGCGACATCGGCGGGGATCTGCCCGGAGATGTAGGCCGGCATCCAGAGGCCGGAGTCGCCGGGGCCACCGGGGTTGAGCAGGATCGGGCCCTGCTGCTTCTCCTTGGGGGCGGTGGCGGGGAGGCGGTTCAGCTTGATCTTGATCTTGCGCCCGCGCGGGTCCGCGTAGTCCACCGGCACATCGAGCATCGCGCACTGGAGTGCGGGCGTGGCGGCGTCGTTGCAGGAACTCCAGACGAGCTTCCCCTGTCCGGTGTCCACGAGCTCGGCGGCGTCCGGCCCGGAGGCGGCGGAGGCGGAGGTCCCGCCGAGGGTGGCGACGGCCGCGGCGGCCGCGAGAAGGGCGATGGCTTTTCTCATGATGAGCATGATGTGACATGTGCAATGGCACATCCAGGGGTCGAACCGGACTTTACTAAGCTTTGACCCTCCGTCGGGATCCAACCATCCGTCACCCCCGCCGTCCGGCGCCGGAGCAGGCATGCGGCGAAAGCGTTCCGCCGCCACACCTGACGTACATCCTGCGACTGCGCCGCCGGATCATCCGGGCTCGGCTCCGCGCCCGCTCGGTTAGGCTGCCGCATGGCCCGTTTCACCCTGACCCGCCGCTCCCCGCTCCCACCCGCCGACGCCTGGGCACGGCTCACCGCCTGGCCCCGGCACGGCGACCGAGTTCCGCTCACCCGGGTCGGCGTGGTGCGCGGCACCGGCCGGGCGGTGGGAGACGTGATCCTGGCGCGAACGGGCGTCGGGCCGGTGCGGTTCGACGACCCGATGGAGATCACGGCGCTGTGCGAACCCGAACTGTGCCGCCTGGAGAAGCGGGGCCGGGTCGTCCGGGGCCACGCCGAACTGCGAGTCCGCGCGGTGGGTGCGGGCAGCGAGGCGGCCTGGGTCGAGGAGCTGCGGATCGCCGGCCTCCCCCGGCTGTTCGACCCGGTGGTGGCGTTCGCCGGGCGGGTGGTCTTCGGCCGGGTGCTGGACCACCTCCTGACCGCGCCCACGGATTGAGGGCCCGCCCGATCGGGTAAGGCCGGCGCACGTGGCGGCGCCGGCCCCCTCGGCCGTGATCCGGTCCTGATCGACCAGCCGGCCCGCTGCCCGCGGGGCGATCTCCGGCGCCGAGCCCTCCCCCGTCGCCGCCCCCACGCTTCCGGCCCGGCCGCGCCCCGGGCGGCCGCCACCGGCGAAGCCGTACCGGCCCCGCGACGGGCCCCGGCCCGCGCTACCGCCCGCGCAGCCGGCGCACCAGGTCGCGGGCGGCCCGCGGCCAGTCCGGGTGCTCGAAGGCGAACCCCGCGTCGAGCAGCCTGGTCGGCACGACGCGACGGCTCTTCAGCAGCAGCTCGGTCTCCGAGCGCAGCGCGAAGGCACCGAGCTCGGCCATCCAGCGCGTGGCGGGCAGGGCCAGCGGCATGCCCCAGGCCGTCCGCAGGTCACGCATGAACTCGCGCTGGGGCAGCGGGTCCGGGGCGGCGAGGTTGACCGGGCCGGTGAGGTCGTCCCGGGCGACCAGGAACTCGACGGCGCGGACGAAGTCCCGCTCGTGGATCCAGGACACGTACTGCGCGCCGCCCGCGATCGGGCCACCGGCACCGAGTCGGGCCAGCCAGGAGAGCGAGTCGAAGGCCCCGCCGCGCTCGGGCCCGAGGACGACGGCGGTGCGCAGCGCGAGGCGGCGGGTGTGCGGGGTGTCGGCCTCAGCCTGGGCACGCTCCCAGGCGCGAGCGATGTCGATGCTGTACCCCCAGGAGGCCGGGGCGCCGGGCTCGCCGCCGCCGATCCGCCCGCCGAGCTCGTCGTTGGGCGCGTCGTAGCGGTGGGCGTACACGGTGGCGGTGCTCATCTGCAGCCAGACGGCGGGCGGGCGGCGGGCGGCGGCGATCGCCTGGCCGACGGCCCGGGTGGAGAGCACCCGGGAGTCCATCATGGCCCGCCGGTTCTGCTCCGTGTAGCGGCAGTTGACGCTGCGCCCGGCCAGGTTGACCACCACGTCGCTGCCGTCCACCTCCGCCGCCCAGGCCCCGAGGCTCCGCCCGTCCCACCCGACCCGGCGGGGCCCGGCGGGCCTGCGGCTGAGGACGACGACCTGGTGTCCGGCCGCCGTCAGGCTGCGGTCGAGCAGGCTCCCGAGCGCGCCGGAGCCGCCGGGAATAACAATCTTCATGGGTTCCCCCTCATTTCCGGCTTCGAGCGTAGCGCGCTAATTGAACGCGTTCAAATCCATCTCGCGGGGCAGCCGCCAGCCGTCGACGGCGGACACCGTCGCGCCGAGGATCTCGCCCCGGGCATTCTGGCCAACAAGGCCTGACAGACCGTTTTCGGTCAGATGTGGCGATCGTTCGATCCGGATCTATCGGGTACCTGATCACCGCCGCTAGGGTGCGGCGCGTCCCCGCTGTTACGCCCTCCCGCGCCGCTCCGACGGCGGGGAGACGACCGATCGGAACGGTGTCGCCGTGACCAGGACCCTCCGCCAGCTGATGACCCGCGCCGGAAGGGCGGCCGCGACGGTCGCCGTGCTCGCGGCCGCCCTCACCGGCACGACGGCCGGCACCGCCTCGGCGGCCGGCGGCTGGAGCTGCTCCGGGGCACCCGTCCCGAACGGCTACGTCATCACCATGTACAACCCCGGCGGCTGCAACAACCACGGCGCATGGTTCCAGCAGTCCGCCCAGAACCGCCTGTGGACCTGCTCCGGCTCGCCGATCGTCTCCGGCTACGTGCTGACGAACTACGACTCCCGGGGCTGCAGCGGCGTCGGCGCCTGGTTCCACGAGCTGGTCCGCAACGGCATCTGGACCTGCCCGTACTCGCCCATCCCGGCCGGCTACCGCAGCACCACCTACGACGCCCGCGGCTGTGCGGGCCTCGGCGCCTGGCTCACCGTCAAGGCCTGAGAAGCGGGCCCGCCGACGGAGGCGGCCCCGTGGTCGTCCCCCGTGCGGCCACCGACGGCGAGCTCGTGGCGCTCGGCCCTCGCACCGGCGGGGCGCATCCCGGGCGCCCCGTGGAGACGCCCAGTAGCCGGTCGCGGAAGGCGAAGTAGTGGGCGTGGCCGGCCTCGGTGGTGCTGGTCATGGTGGCTGACTCCCGGGAAAGGGCATGGGTCAACACAAGTTGACGACAGTGAGTGAGTGATCGATTCCGCAGTGCAGTGTCCCGTCCGACCTGGTGATGATCACGTCCGAAGCGGGAGCACTGCACGATGACCGTGGAACCAGCCGCCCTGGCCCCGCCGAACACCATCGCCTCCTCGGGGGTCGCGGCCCGCCCGTTCGACGCGCTCGGCAAGACCTACGAGGACACATACGCCCACCTCCCCGAACAACTGGCCGCCATCGACTGGCTGTTGGCCCGCCTGCCGGAAGGCGCGCGGGTGCTGGACATCGGCTCCGGCACGGGCCGGCCCACGGCGGAGCGGATCGCGACGGCCGGCCACCGGGTCACCGGCTGGGACGTGTCGCAGACCATGGTCGACCTGGCCCGCACCCAAGTGCCCGGTGCCCGCTTCGAGCTGGCCGACGTGCGGGCCATGCCCGAGGCGCCCGGCAGCTGGGAGGCGATCACCGCCTTCTTCCCGCTGCTGCAGATGCCCCGCACCGATCTGGATGCCACCCTGGCGAAGGTCGCCCGCTGGCTGGCCCCCGGCGGCCTGTTCGCCTTCGCGACCGTGCCCTTCGACGCCGAGGACGAGGAACTCCAGTGGATGGGTCACACCATCCGCTGCACCAGCTACCCGGCGCAGACCTACCGGAAGCTGCTGGAGGGAGCCGGACTGGTCGTCGTGCACGAGCAACTCAGCGTCTTCCAGCCGGACTTCCCCGGCATGGGCGAGGAGGAACACCTGTTCATCCGAGCGGTCAAGCCCGGCGGCCCGCCGGCCCCGGCACACGCGCTCGCCGGCCCGTACCCGCTGCCTGCCTCCTACCGGGGCCCGCACGAACTGAGCGAGACGGGCTGGCTGGGCATGGAGGCGCGGTTCGAGCGCCACGACGTGGCCCTGGTCGCCGACACGCTCGCCGGCAACCGCGAGGTGCTGGACGTCGGCGGCGGGACCGGCGCCGTGGTCCGGGAGATCGCCGACCGGCTCGGCCGGGTCACCACCGTCGAACCGCACCCCGCCCGCGAGGCCGCCATGCATCCCCTGGCCGAGCAGGGCGTCCGGGTCCTGCCCGGACGGGCCGAGCAACTCCCCTTCCCCGACGCCGAGTTCGACGCGGCCCTGGCGACCTGGGTGCTGCACTACTGCGACGACCCGGACGCGGCGGTCGCGGAACTGGCCCGCATGGTGGACCGTACGGGCCCCGAGGCCAAGGTCGTGCTCGTCCAGGGTGCCCCGGACAACGAGCTCATCTCGCTCTGGAACACCACCTGCGCCGAGCTGCTCGGCGAACCCCGGGACCACCAGGGCTACCTGCTCAGCCGCGCCGCCCGCATCCTCGCCGAACAGGGCTTCGCCGACATCTCCTTCACCCGGGCCCGGGTCGACGTCGTCTTCCCCGAGCCGGGTGCCGAGGCCAAGGCGGAAGCCGCCGCCCAGGTGCTGGCCGAATTCTGGAACACCGGCCACCCCCGGCTCGCCGACCTGCGCCACGCCCTTCTCCCGGCGCTGCGCGCCCACTTCGCCACCGGCACCGACCGGTTCAACGACGATGCCGTCATGCTGGTCGCCCGACCCCGGACGGCGGCCGCCCCCATCCCGTCGGCCGGCTGACCGGACGACCCCGAGACCATGGCCCTCACCCAACCCACCGCCCGCGCCGACCACGGCGCGGGCCGGTGCCCCCAAGGCGGCGCGCACTGCCCGGCCACCCACCCCGGCGCGATCCTCACCCACTCCGCCGGCACCCCGGACGCCCGCTACACCCACCTGCGCGAGCACCACCCGGTCTTCCATGACCCGGAGTTCGACCTGTGGGTGCTCTCCCGGCACCAGGACATCGACACCGTCCTGCGCGACGCCACCGGCACCTACTCCACCGCCCTCAGCTACACCCCCATCCGACCGCTCGGCACCACAGCGGACGCCGCCCTGGCCGCCGGCGGCGCCGTCCCCGTGCTGTCCTCCACCGACCCGCCCGAGCACACCCGCTTCCGGCAGGCCATGACCGCCACCTTCCCGACCACCGACCGCGCCGTCCGAGCCCCGGACACCGACCGCGCCATGGCCGAGGAAACCGCTGCAGTCGCAGCCACGTTCGCCGCCGACCCCGGCCGCACCGGCGACCTGCTCACCGGCTACGCCCAACCCGCGGTCATGGCCGCCTTCGGTCGGCTCGCCGGCGTCCCGCGAGCGGGGCACCGGGCGGTCGTCGCGCAGGCCGCCGCCCTCACCGACCTGGTCTGGGGCCGCCCAGACCCGGACCGCCAACTCCAGGCCGCCCACGCGCTGGCCGGACTGTGGACGTACTGCGCCGACCTCGTCGCCCGGCGGCAGCACCTCCCGTGCGGCGGCGACCTCCTCGACGCCTGGACCGCCCACACCGGAGCCGACGGCGAACGGATGTCCCCCGCAGAGGTCGCCTCCACCCTCATGGAGCAGCTCATCGTGGTCGGCGAACTCCTCCCGCGCGCCGTGGTGACGACGGTGGCCGGGCTCCGCGCCGCCGGACCCTGGCCACCGCCGCAGGACGGCGTCGTCTCCGAGGCGGTCGAGACGACGTTCCGGTACCACTCACCGCTGGTGGGATGGCTGCGCAGCACCACCCGCGAGGTCGAACTCGCCGGCACCACCGTGCCGGCTGGCGCCCGACTGCTGCTCCTGCTCGCCTCCGCACACCGCGACCCCGACAGGGCCCCGAACGCGCCCTCGCTCTCCTTCGGCGCGGGCATCCACTACTGCCCCGGCGCCGCCTACACCCGCAGGCTCGTCCACCATGCCGTCACCGCACTCGCCACCGCCTGCCCCGCCCTCACCCTGACCGACCCCGCCGACACCGACCCCACTCGGTGGAACTCCAACACCGGCGTCGGAGGCCCCACCCACCTGACGGTCTCCTGGTGACCGGTCCGCGCGGCGCACGGACGACCGCCGCGCTCGGACCGCCGCCGGGCCTGCGTGAACGGATCGGCCGCCGCGACCCTGGGCCGGTCCTCGACCAGCCACCCCGTGCCGTCCAAGGGGTTCCGGACACCGTCCCGCTCGGCGGCTCCGCCCGCGAGCTGCGCGGCGCAATCGGCCGAGCGCCGGGGGCGTCCGGGGTCAGAGTTTGAACATCGCGGTGTACGGGTGGGTGATGCGTTCCTGCCGTGACCCGAAGTCGACGAGTACCGCGACATCGCCGTCACCTTCGACGCCGATGACCCGACCGAGGCCGTACCCGTCATGGGTGACCCGGTCGCCGACGGCGAAGTGCTTGGGCGGTGCCTCCGCCCGGGGCTTGAAGGGACTGGTGGGCAGGGGGCGGCGACCTGCTGAAGATTTCGTCATCCCAACCAGTATGCGCTTGGAAGCGCGGGCGCGGGCCATTCCAGTGCATGCGAGTTCGAATCGAGCCGGAATGCCGCGCCCGCCGTCCAGTGCGCCCCCTGAATGGCGCCGGTGGGCGGCGTGGTTCGCCGCCTCCGCGGGGCTGTCACCGCGAGGGCAGGCGTTCCGCACCGCGGGAATCGCCCTCCCTTGGGAGCCGTCGGCCCCGACGGGGTGCGGCCACATGCTCAAGGGGCTTGCTCTCCATACGTGTTCACGGTCCTCTCGGCTCGGGACCGGCCGCCCCAGGGAGGGCTCCCACAGAACCGGGGGTGAAACATCCCACCGCGGCGGGCCGTGGCCTGCTACAGTCGTCTCAGTTGCAGTAGTGGTTCCCATGAACTTTGTGTGCGCCTGCTGATGTATTGCGGGCGCATTTTTGTTTTCCCGGCTCTTCCCCGGGTGGGCGCTCCATGCGGTGACTCGAAGCCCGCGCTGTGCGTGCTTTGGACAGTCCCTTGAAGGAGATTTTTAATGGCTAATGGCACTGTGAAGTGGTTCAACTCGGAAAAGGGCTTCGGCTTCATCGAGCAGGAGGGTGGCGGCCCCGACGTCTTCGCCCACTACTCGAACATCAACGCCAACGGCTTCCGTGAGCTGCTCGAGGGCCAGAAGGTCGAGTTCGACGTCACGCAGGGCCAGAAGGGCCCGCAGGCCGAGAACATTCGCCCGCTGTAGTTCTTCTGCCATGGCATCCGCCTAGCAGCGAGGGGCCCGCACCGCGCACAAGTGCCCGGTGCGGGCCCCTCGGTCATCGCGCCACGGCGCGTCCTCCCGGCCGTTCAGGCCCCTGGCTCCGCCACTGGCGGCCATCCCCACGCGAGACGCACAGCGCCGCGTCCGGATCGGCGCCCTGCCGTGACAGCTCACGGTTCGAGGTTCTTCGCTCCCGCCCTCCGCGGTGAGCGCCGACCGTAGGTGACGTGCCGCACGGTTTCACCGTCCACGCTCCGCCCGTCACACTTTTCGGCCCGTTCCCTTGCGGTCTCCGTCCGGCGCCCCGTGCCACGGAGCCTTCCTCGTGACGTGCCGCCCCGAGGAAGGTTTTCCGCATGGCCCGCTCCAGCCGCTCCTCCTACCACGACGCCGACTTCCGCTCCGCGGCCGGCTCCCGCTCCGGTGGCGGCTCCTTCTACGGCGACCGGCCTGCCGGAGGCCGACGCCCCTCCGGCCGGAGTGCCCCTCGGGGCGCCTCCGCGCAGGGCGAGTTCGCGATGCCGGTGAGCACCACCCCGGCACTGCCGGGCGTCGAGTCCTTCGACGAGCTGGACATGCCGAAGGCGCTGCTGTCGGTGCTGACCCGGCAGGGCGTCACCGCGCCGTTCCCGATCCAGGCCGCAACGCTGCCGAACTCGCTGGCCGGCCGCGATCTCCTCGGACGGGGCCGGACCGGCTCCGGCAAGACCATCGCGTTCGGCCTCGCCGTGCTGGCCCGCACCGCCGGGCAGAGGGCCGAGCCGCGTCACCCGCTGGCCGTGGTGCTGGTCCCCACCCGCGAGCTCGCGCAGCAGGTCACCGAGGCCCTCACCCCCTACGCCCGCGCCGTACACCTGCGGATGGCGACCGTGGTGGGCGGGACGTCGATGAGTCGCCAGGCATGGCTGCTGAACCGCGGGGCGGAGGTCGTGGTGGCCACGCCGGGCCGGCTCAAGGACCTGATCCAGCGCGGTGACTGCCGGCTGGACCGGGTCGGCATCACGGTGCTCGACGAGGCCGACCAGATGGCCGACATGGGCTTCCTGCCGCAGGTCACCGAGCTCCTCGACCAGGTCGCCGAAGGCGGCCAGACCATGCTGTTCTCCGCCACCCTGGACCGCAACGTCGACCGCCTGGTGCGGCGCTTCCTCAAGGACCCGGTCACCCACTCGGTGGACCCGTCCGCGGGAGCGGTCAGCACCATGGAACACCACGTGCTGCACGTGCAGAACTTCGACAAGAACGCCACGATCGCCCACATCGCGTCCCGCGACGGCAGGGTGATCATGTTCATCGACACCAAGCACGGCGCGGACCGCCTGGTGGAGGACCTCCTCGCGAACGGGGTGAAGGCCGCGGCCTTGCACGGCGGCAAGTCCCAGCCGCAGCGCACCCGCACCCTGGAGCAGTTCCGCACCGGTCAGGTGACCGCGTTGATCGCGACCAACGTCGCCGCCCGGGGCATCCACGTCGACGGCCTCGACCTGGTCGTCAACCTCGACCCGCCGAGCGACCACAAGGACTACCTCCACCGCGGCGGGCGCACCGCCCGCGCCGGCGAGTCCGGAACCGTCGTCACCCTGGTGCTGCCCAACCAGCGCCGCGCGATGGCCCGCATGATGACCACGGCCGCCATCACCCCCGTCACCACCCGCGTCAGCGCCGGCGACGACGACCTGGCCCGTATCACCGGCGCCCGCGTGCCCACCGGCATTCCCACCGTGATCCCCGACCCCGTCGTCGAGCGGCCGCGCCGCGGCCCGTCCACGAGTCGCGACCGCCGCGGCCGCCCCGCCCACGCCGCCGGCGACACCCGGGCCGCCCCCGGCCGCGACGACCAGGGCTCCTCCGGCCGCCGCCGAACGCCCAGGCGCGCCGCCCGCGTCGCGTAGCACCGTCGGGCCCGTCACGCTGGCCGGGCCCGGCCCAAGCCCGGAGGCCGGCCGCGCACCGTACGCTCCATCCGCGCCCTGGTCCGGCACGGGGCCGCCCTCGTATCCCGGGTGCGGGAGCACCCACAGGCCCGGCAGGTGCCGGGCCAGCAGGCCGTACTCTCCGGGGGGGTGAGCCGAAGGCGGGGAAACAGACGATCACCGGGGCTTCGCCGTCGCTGAGTCTCCGTGGGGCGGCGGACGGAAGCGTCGCCGCCGACGGCAGCACCCACGACGCTGAGACGAGCAGGTGCATGGCCTCCCGAGGCCGGCCCAGCTCACACAGCTTGCGATAGAGGAAGGCGAGCGACCCCGGGGGCGGCGGCGGGCGCAGCTGCTCGGCCAGGGCCCTGGGCGTGGCGGATTCGAACACCACCGTGGCGGGGAGGCGCAGCCCGGTCCGTCCCTCCAGCCGGTTGCGCAGCTCGATCGAGGTCAGCGAGTCGAAACCGGGGTCGAGCATCGGGGTGTCCGGATGCACGTCCGGGTAGCTCAGCACAGCGGCGACCTCCGCGCATCGATACGTCTCAGCCTCACTCCCACGCCTCGTCTCGAAGTGAACACCGTAAAAAACAGATGGTCGCTCAGCCGTCCCGGCCTCAGCCGGGACGGGCGGACGGAAGGGGTCCGCCCATGCGGATGGTCATTGATCTGAGCCGGTGTCAGGGATACGCGCAGTGCGTGTTCCTGGCCCCTGAGGACTTCACCTTGACCGACGAGGAGGCGCTTTCCTACGAGCCGAACCCCGATGACGAGCGGCGTGTGAAGGTGCAGCGAGCCGTCGCGGCCTGCCCGGTGCAGGCGATCGTGATCGACTACCTGGACGATCTGACCGACACGGACCGGCGTGCGGCGTCATGAGCGTGGAGACCGCGGTCGGCCAGTTGGTGCGCGAGTTCAGAGCCAACGGCCGGATCGTCATCGTCGGTGCCTCCCTGACGGGACTGCGGGCCGCCGAAGCCCTGCGCCGAAACGGCTTCACCGGGTCGCTGACCATCATCGGGGACGAGGACTGCGGGTCGTACGACCGTCCCCCGCTGTCCAAGCAGGTGTTCAAAGGCCCTCCGAAACCCTTCAGCGTCGTGGTGGCCATTCTCAGTCCGAGCGCGGGACCGCAGGTGAACAGGCCGGACTGTGCGACGTCGAGCGTGTGAAGGTGCGGCGGTAGGCGGTGGGGGTGGTGTCCAGTGCGCGCCGGAAGTGCAGCCGCAGGTTGGCTGCCGTGCCCAGCCCGCAGTCCCGCGCCACCTGATCCACCGAGCACTCCGTGGTTTCCAGCATTTCCCGCGCCCTGCCGAGCCGGGCGTTGAGCACCCACTGCAACGGGGTCGTGCCCGTCTCCTCGGTGAACCGGCGCATGAAGGTGCGCTGCGAGAGGCCCGCGTGCCGGGCAAGCACGCGCAGCGTGAGCGGCTCGCCGAGCCGTTGCAGGGCCCATCCCCGGGTACCGGAGAGCGACGCCTCACCGGCCACCGCGACGGGAGCCGGCACGTACTGGGCCTGCCCACCGTCTCGGTGCGGGGCGGCGACCAGAGCGCGGGCGATCTGGTTGGCCACCTCCGCGCCCAGGTCACGGCGCACGATGTGCAGGCACAGGTCGATGCCGCAGCACACCCCGGCCGAGGTGAGCACGTCGCCCTCGTCGACGTAGAGCACGTCGCGGTCGACCGTGACGGCCGGGAAGCCCCGCTCGAACTCGTCGATGTGTTTCCAGTGGGTCGTGGCATGCAGCCCGTCCAGTACGCCCGCCGCGGCCAGCGCGAAGGCGCCCGTGCAGATCGACACCACACGCTTGCCCCGGTCGCGGGCTTCGGCCAGTGCGTCGAGCACGGCGTCCGGCAACGGGAGGGTCGGTTCGAATCCCGGCACGATCACGGTGTCGGCGGCACGCACCTGCTCCAGGCCCCCGTCAGCGACCAGGGCGAAACCCGCGCTGGTGGCCACCTTCGCGTCCAGCGCGCACAGGGTCATCTCGTAGGGGGTTTCCGGCCGGGTGGTGAAGATCTGCGCCGGGATCGCCAGGTCGAGCGGGGTGACCCCGTCCAGCGCCAGAACCGCGACTCGATGCACTGCCATGGCAAGATTCTATCGAAGTATGGAAATTTTGCCTCTCACCAGGTCAGGGGGGTCACGGCCAGGCTGAAGACATGACCGGACCTACCCACGAGGCGACCGCCGACCTGATCACGCTGCCCGGCACACCGCTTGCCGACGCCGTCGTGAACCTCATCCGGCCAGTGGAAACGCCGTCCGTCTTCAACCACAGCATCCGCAGTTACCTGTTCGCCCGACTGGTGGCCGGCCGCCTCGGCCTGGCCGCCGGCCGCGACTACCACGACGACCTGTTGTTCGCCGCGTGCGCGATGCACGACCTCGGCGTGGCGTCGGACGGCCCGCACAGCCAGCGGTTCGAGGTCGAAGGCGCCGACCGGGCCGCCTCGTTCCTGACCGACCGCGGAGTACCCGCAGCCGACGCCGACCAGGTCTGGCAGGCCATCGCCCTGCACACCTCCCCGGGCATCGCGGAACGCCGCGGCACGCTGTGCGTGCTCGTCCGCGAGGGCGTCGCCCTCGACTTCGGCGGCCCAGTGGGCGCCAACCACGTCGACGCCGTCACCGACGAGCAGGCCGACGCCCTGCACGCCGCCTATCCACGGCTGGACATGATCCGCTCACTCACCGACGCGATCGTCGCGCAGGCCGCGAAAGACCCGAAGAACGCACCCCGGTACACGGTCCCCGGCGAACTCCTCCGCGAACGCGAGACCTTCGGCCGGACCCGGCTGGAGCACACCTGTCGTTCGTCCCGCTGGGGCAACTGACTCCACGGAGCCTACGGCCCCGTCAACAAGGAAAGGGAAGCACCGCAATGACCGTCCACACCGTCGAGGTCCCCGAGGACAACGCAGTCTTCGGGCAAACCACCAGCGCCTTCGAAAGCTTCGGCTATTCCGCTGCGGTCCGCGCGCACGGCCTCTTGTTCATCGCCGGAACGATCGGTCGCCGCGCCGACGGAACCATCCCGGACACCATCGAAGAGCAGACCGAGATCGCCCTTCGGAAGATCGAAGAGATCCTTCGTCTGGAGAACCTCGACACGTCCGCCCTCGTCGACGTCACCAGCTACCACGTCGACATCCGCCAGCACCTGCCCGGCTTCATCGAGGTCAAACAGCGCCTCGTCGAAGCCCCCTACCCGACCTGGACGATCATCGGGGTCAGCGGCCTCGCCAGCCCGGGACTCCTCGTCGAGATCCGCGCGACCGCCGACGCGTCCCGGTAGACCGCCGCTCCTGGGCCCGCTCCCGGGCCCAGGAGCCCGCCACGACGGACGTGAGGTTCGTTACTCCGCAGGGCGACCGACACGAACGCCGCCGCCTGCTCCTCGTAGGACGCGGAGTCGGCCAGCTCACGCAGGCTCTGAGCGGTCACATGTGCATAGGTGGGGTTGTGACGGACATCCGCGTAGTCCAGGAACACCCGCCGGACCCTGCCACAAGAACACCGTTGATCGCATCGCGAACCGCCGCTTCCGTCACGCGGATTGGGCTCGACTCCTCGTGTCGATTCGCACCACAACAGGACGGCTGCGCCCGCACGGCGCGGCCCGGCTCGCGCCCGTGGTCCGTGGTCCGTTCGGAGGAGTTTTCTCCGGCCCAAGGTGCAGCGGCGGCCTGCGGAGGTACAGCACTCCGGCGGGTTCTCCGGGCTGGATCGGAACCACCGGCTGTCCGAGCCGGTCGCGGATCGGCCGCAGCGCCTGCGACGACGTCGCCCGTCCGTAGCGCTGTCACCGAAGAAGCGGAGACCTGATGAGGCTCGTCGTTGATCTCAACCGATGCGAGGGGTACGCGCAGTGCGCGTTCCTCGCTCCGGACGTGTTCACCATGCACGGTGACGAGGCTTTGATGTACGACCCCATGCCCGACGACGCGCTGTGCGAGCACGTGCTGCGGGCGGCGGAGGCGTGTCCGGTCAGGCCGATCACCGTGGAGGGCCTGAACGGCGCGCCGATCATGGCGGAGGCAGGTGTCTCCCGTGTCGGTTGACGGTTTCCTGGAGCGGCTGCGGCGGGAGGGGCACATCGTCGTCGTCGGTGCCTCTCTGGCGGGCCTGCGGGCCGCCGAGACGCTCCGCGCGAAGGGTTTCACCGGCACCCTGACCATGATCGGTGACGAGCCCCACGAGCCGTACGACCGGCCGCCGCTGTCCAAGCAAGTGCTGCTGGGCCGGGTGCCCGCCGACCACACCTTGCTGCCCCGGCGCCGGGAGCTGGACGCGCAGTGGCGACTCGGGACCGCGGCCATCGCGCTGGACGTGGCTGCCAAGCGGGTGCATCTGGCGGACGGCGACTCGGTGGACTACGACCGGCTACTGATCACCACCGGCGTCCGTGCCCGTCCCTGGGTGCACGAGCTGGAAGCCGAGCTGAACGGGGTCTTCGTTCTGCGCACCAGCGACGACGCCGCCCAACTGCACCGGCGCCTGAGCGCCGGGCCGCGCCGGGTGCTGGTGATCGGTGCGGCCGCACGAGCATCCGGGACAGGACCATCGGGGCCAGCAGAAGGTACTGGATCAGCCCGATCGCCCAGCACACCGAGGCGAACTCGGGCAGGAAGCCATGGGCCGCAGGCGTCAACCGGTCGAGCCCGACGGCTGCGACGGCACCGACTGGGTGGCGACCACCCAGAGGAACCAGGTGCCGTTCACCTGGTCCAGTGAGGGACGGCGTCGGGCGGCTGCGACCAGCGCGAGCGGGATTCCGTAGCCCAGCAGCAGCCAGCCCGGTACTCCGACTGTCAGCAGCACGGCAGCCGCCACCCGATGCCCAACCCGACCTGGCGCACGCCGGTGGCTGCAGCTGACCGGACCAGTACCGCGTGCGCGGTGGTCCGGGCTCATGAACCCCACCCTGGGGTGCGGTGGCGACCTCGCACACGGAGCGCACCCGTACGGTAGTGGCGAAGCGCCAGTGCCCGAGGCGCGCCCACCACGATGAAAACCGTGACGCTCGGCAGCAGCTGAAACAGCGAGCTGACCCGGAACACCGCCACGTGCTCCCAGGGGGCGTCCTCATGTGCGAGCCGCGCGAACATCGCCCGGGGCGTGCCCCCTCGCTGACGGCGAACGCGAATCGGCTACGGGCTTGCACGTAGGCCCGGGCCGGCCGCGCCACGAACGCCGCCGCGGTGCCGGCGACCGCGTCGAGGTCGGCGACGACCTCGAATTCGTGATGCACGGCAGTCAGCCCTTCTTTTCGGCGTGTCCGCCGAACTCGGAGCGCATCGCCGAGAGGATCTTGTCGGTGAACTCCCCGGCCTGCCTGGACTCGAAGCGCTCGTAGAGCGAGGTGGTGATGACCGGTGCCGGGACGCCTTCGTCCACCGCGGCGAGGACGGTCCAGCGGCCTTCCCCGGAGTCGGAGACCCGCCCGGCGAACGCCTCAAGAGAGGGCGACTTGGCAAAGGCGTCGGCTATCAGGTCGACCAGCCACGAGCCGACGACCGAGCCGCGCCGCCAGACCTCGGCCACCTCGGCGACGTCGATGTCGTACTGGTAGGCCCACGGATCGCGCAGCGGCGTCGTCTCCGCGTCGACCTCCTGCCGGCTTTTGCCGGCGTTCGCGCGTTTGATGATGCCGAGGCCCTCGGCGATCGCGGCCATCATCCCGTACTCGACCCCGTTGTGGACCATCTTCACGAAGTGCCCGGCGCCGTTCGGTCCGCAGTGCAGGTACCCGAGCGGGGCGGTGCCGTCGGTCCGGGTCCGGCTCGGCGTCGGCTCGGCGCTGCCCTTGCCAGGAGCGATCGTCTTGAAGATCGGGTCGAGATGGGCCACGATCTCGTCCTCGCCGCCGATCATCAGGCAGTAGCCGCGCTCCAGCCCCCAGACCCCACCACTGGTCCCGCAGTCGACATGGTGCAGCGACTTGTCGGCAAGACGCTTGGCGCGCATGATGTCGTCGCGGTAGTAGGAATTGCCGCCGTCGATGACGATGTCGCCGGGCTCCAGCAACGGCTCGAGCTGGTCGAGGATGGAGTCGACGATCGCAGCCGGAACCATGAGCCACAGCGCCCGTGGCTTGTTCAGTTTCGCAACGAGATCCTGAAGTGACTCTGCGCCCGTCGCACCCTCGCCGGCCAGTTCGGCGACGGCGGCCGCGTTGACGTCGGACACCACGCAACGGTGGCCGTCTCGCATCAGTCGACGTACCAGGTTCGCCCCCATCCGGCCGAGCCCGATCATCCCGAGCTGCATGGGCTTGTCTGTCGTCATGTGGTGCCTCCTACGTTCTTGAGCGTGCGGTAGTGCCGGATCAGCGCGTTCGTGGACGAGACGGGGCCGAACTCAGGCTCGGTCGCGAGCACCCGGCCGCTGGACTCACGGCTGGCGATGCCTTCGGGGTCGGCCGGGAAGGTCGGCAGCGCCGACTCACAGCCCTCCGGCAGGTCACGCCGCTGGATACGCTCCAGCTCGTCGGCGAGCTCGGGATGGATGGTTCGGTAGGCCTCGATTCGAGCCTCCCGGCTCGTCCGGGCTTCGCGACCGCGCGCGCCGACCCCTGCGGCGAAGTGCTCGTAGACGCCGTCGGGAACGAACAAGTCCTTGTCTTCCGGCATCCCGAGGAATCGCTTGGTCGACTTGACGCCCTCCACGCCGAACGGCGCACCGTGCGTACACGACCGGGGCGATTCCCATCGGTGTCCCCGGATGGCCGGAGTCGGCCGCCTGGATGGCATCCATGCACAGAGCGCGGATCGTGTTCACGGAAGGCGTTTCCAGGTCATGGTTGCTCAAGGCGAGCCTCCGTGAAGGTACTGCCCCTGCGCTCATATCGAGCGCGGCAGACTAGGGTTGAGCTTCCCGGGGGGCGAAGAGCGCCGCGCCGACAATGCCCGCATCGTTCAACAGTTGCGCCGGCACGATCTCGGTCCTGAGCTCGATGTACGGCAGGAACCTGTCGGCCTTCTTGCTGACGCCGCCGCCAATGACAATAAGGTCGGGCCACAGCAGCCGCTGGAGGAGCTCGAGATACTTCTGCAGACGGTGCGCCCATTCCTTCCAGGACAGGTCGTCGTGCTCGCGCACCGACTCCGCGGCCCAGTTCTCGGCATCCCCGTGGTGCAGCGGCAGGTGCCCCAGCTCACTGTTGGGCACCAGGAACCCGTCGGAGAAGACGGCGCTGCCGATACCGGTGCCGAGCGTGACCATCACGACGACGCCCTTGCGTCCCTTGCCGGCGCCGAAGCGCATCTCGGCGATCCCGGCCGCGTCGGCGTCGTTCACCACCCTCACGTCGCGGCCGGTCGCTCGTGCGAAGAGCCGGGCCGCGTCCGTCTCCATCCAGGCCGGATCGATATTGGCCGTCGTCTGGACTTTGCCGCCCCGGATGACGGCCGGGAGCGTCAGGCCGACCGGTCCTGGGACGCCGATCTGGGAGAGCACCTGCACGACCACGGCTGCGACTGCTTCCGGGGTCGCCGGATGCGGGGTCGAGATCCGGACCCGCTCACCGATGAGGCTGCCGAGCTCAAGGTCGACCGGCGCTCCCTTGATACCGGTCCCGCCGATGTCGACCCCCAGTACGTGGGCCGTCTTGTCCAGATTTTCCTGCACCACTGCCTGCTCCCCTCAGGGGCTGGCCCAAAATGTGTTGCGTGAATTTTGGACGTCGGACCCCGTAGGGCTTCGCCAATTATGATCCAGCCTATGTGCGTTCGAGGGTGCTGTCACGTTGACGGGGGTGCGATCGTTTGATGGGTCGCGGGAGTGTGGCGGGCTCTCCGGGTCGGCTCTGGGTCAGGCTACGGTGGGCAGGCCGGTGCTGCGGGTGATGTGATCCCGGATGGTGAAGCGGAGGGTTGTCTCAAAGCGGTGCTGAGCTGCGGTCAGAAGGTGGAAGGAGAGGTTCCAGCCACCTGACGCTCCGCTCAAGTCGCCTACACGACAGGTAATTTCATGACACCGCCTCCACTGAAACCCCACATGCCAGACTGGCCGACGCCCTGCGAGGGGTGCGAGGAAATCACCACGTCGCCCCGGGCCGGAAGAGGACCCGGCGGCCGGCGTCCACGCGCGTGAGAGGGGAACAGTGGCACCTCAGGAATCCCTGCTCAAGACCTATGGGGACCGCTCCTACCGGCACGTGACCATGGCCCGTCACCAGGGCACCACCATCGCGTTCGCGATGGACTCCACCCGTCGGATCGTCTACTCCGTGCTGGACATGTCCGGCCAGCACGCCAAGGGCGACATCGACACGGCGTACTGGAGCGGGAACCCGGCCGAGCCGGCCTTCCCCCGGGAGATCGCGGAGGTCGGGTTCGCCGTCGTCGGGGCGACGGCGATGCCGACCGTGAAGCGCGGCGGCGCCGAGGCGGGCGCCGACGAGCGCCCGCTGCCCGGCGAGATCGACCCGTACCTGTCCACGACGGCCCGGCTGACGGCCGACGCGCCCTTCCACGTGATCTCCGACGGCACGTACGTGGTGGTCCTGCGCCAGTCCGTCGGCGAGACGGACCCCGGCGCGGTGTACAAGCTGACCGGCGGCGGCTGTTCGAGGGACGCCTCCCGCGGCGACTACGTCCTCAGCGGCGCCAAGAAGGTGCCGCTGGTGCGCGACACCCGCTGTGCGACCGGTTCATGCTCGTCGACGGGAAGCTCAAGCCCGTCCTGGAGGTGCGGTTCAAGCGCAGCAGACACACCACCCGCCCCGAGTCGACCAAGGACAACCTGGGCACCGAGGACATGGAGGGCCGCCCGTTCTACGAGCCGACCCAGGAGCTGTCCTTCGTCCGGAACCTGACCCGCGGCCGGTTCGCCGCCGTGCTCGTGCCCACCGCGGTCAGCAACGTGCAGCGCTGGCAGCTGTTCGCCCACAACGACGCCACCGGGCGGGTCGACTCCTTCAACGTCGAGCAGGGCGCCCAGGGCCTGTTCAACGCCCCTCGGCTCCCGCTTCTACACCAGCCCCGACGCGAGCTACCGCGACTCGGTGTTCGAGCGCAGCCCGGGCACCTGCCCGTTCACCGGGCGCGAACTGGTGCCGGTGACGAGCACCGAGGGGTACGCGGAGACGGCGCTGCGCCTGACCGGCACCGACCCGTACGTCGACCTGGGCGATCCGGCGGCGCTGCGGTTCGCCGGCAAGCCTTACTCGATCGAGGCGTGGGTCAAGCCGGCCTCCGCCGCCGGCCCGGTGCTCGGCCGCAGCGGGGAGTACCGGTTCGGCGTCAGCGCGAACGGCGCGGTGACCTTCAGCCACAGCGGGTCGCCGACGGTGGTCGTCTCCACCGAGACCGTCCCGACCGACACCTACACCCACATCGCCGCCACCTTCGACGGCACGACCGCGAAGCTGTGCGTCAACGGCCAGGAGGCCGGCAGCGGTGCGCTGCCGTTCACCCCGGCCGCCGGCGTGCACACCCTGGCCGGCTCGAACGGCGCGGGCGACCACTTCGACGGCGACCTCGACGAGCTCCGGATCTGGAACCGGGCGCGGTCCCGGACCGAGCTCACCGAGGACATGAACCACCGGCTGATCGGCAACGAGCCGGGCCTGGTCGCCGACTACCGGTTCGACGAGGGCGCGGGCACCACCGCCTACGACCAGACGGACAACGCCCTGCACGGCAAGCTCCCCGGCGACGGGCAGTGGACCGGCTCGGACGCCCCGGTCGGCGACCACCCCGGGGTGCGGCGCGACAACTTCACCCTCAAGGGACGCACGGTCGAGTCCGGCATGTCGGCCGTGCTCTACCACCAGCAGGAGAACGTCGTCGCCGGGTGCCGCGCCGACCCCAAGCCCGCCAAGCGGCAGGCCCGGGTGATGCTGGCGTTCGCCGCCAAGGACGGCCAGGACCCGTACCTGGCGACCCTGGACTTCGCCGTGGCCGCTCCGGCCGGCTGGCCCAGGCGCCGGACGTGCTGGACCCGGCGGTGCTCAAGCGGCCGGCGAAGGGGCAGGACTCGGAGCGGATCAGCGCCCTGCAGCAGACGATCAAGCCGACGGTACGACAGCGACATGATCGACGCCGAGTGGGCGGTGGTGCGGGATGACGGCGAGAGCCTCGCCGTTGCGGAGCCTGCAGCCGCTCATGAGCTTGGCGACGAGGTTGAGGGTCTCGTCACCGGCCTCGCGTATGCCCCGGACCTGGACAGGGGACGGGATGACCGCGCGCTTCGGGGCGTACTGGAGCGGGGTGCCTCCGTCGAGCGGGTTCTCCGGGTAGAGGCCGAGGCGGTGGGCGTCGAGCAGGATCGACTTCTGCTTGTCGAAAGCGTTGGACTGGGTGGCCAGGCCGACGCCGTTGCGCTCCATGGTCCGGATGAAGCCGTCGACGACCTTGTGGCCGAAGGTGGCCATCCGCCGACTGCGGAACGCCGGGCAGAGGTGCTGTTCCAGCAGGGAGTCGAGGTGCCTCCCCGGACCGGACGCCCTGGGGGCACGTGGCGGGAGCAACCTTGAGGAACGCCCGCTGCCCGGACAGGGGGTGGGCCGGGAGGGCTGGGTTCAGCCTCGAGCGGGGTGGGTGAGGGTGTGCCAGGCGTTGTAGCCACCGAGGAGGTCGGAGATGTCGGTGTGCCCGTGGTTGCGCAGCAGGCTGGCGGCGATGGAGGAACGGTGGCCGCTGGCGCAGTGGACGACCAGGGGGCGGCCGGTGGAGATCTCGTTCAGGCGGCGGGGGAGCTCGGCCAGGGCGATGTGCAGGGATCCCTCGATGAATCCTGCTTCGCGTTCGCCGCAGCTGCGCACGTCCAGGACGGTGGGGGGCTGCTCACCGGCGAGTGCGGTCCGGAGCTGGTCGGCGGTGAGGCGGCTGGCGGGGGTGACCTCGTCGGCCAGGGCGGGCAGGACGCTGCTGGGGCTGCGCAGGTAGCCGACGATGCGATCGAAGCCGATGCGGGCGAGGCGGGTGATGACCTCGTCCTCACGGTCCTGGGGCGCGATGATCGCGATGGTGCTGTCAGGGGTGAGGACCGTGCCGGCCTGTTCGGCGAAGCGGCCGTCGATGGGGACGTTGATGGCGCCGCGGATGTGTCCCGCGCCGAAGTCCTGGGGGCTGCGGGTGTCGAGGACGACGGCGCCTGCGGCACGGACTTCCTTGAAGCCTTCGGGGCACAGGGGGCGGTCGGCATTCGTGCGGTCGAGCAGCGGGTGGTCCTGCCGGTTGAGGGCGGCGTCGTGGCCGAAGTAGGCGGGGGCGGCGGGCTGACCGGCGGCGACGATGCGGACGAAGGCGTCCTCATCCATGGGCTGGCAGGCGTAGTTGGTCAGGCGCTCTGCGCCGATGGTGGACTGCTTCTCGGTGGAGAGATTCTTGCCGCAGGCGGAACCGGCGCCGTGAGCAGGGAAGACGCGGACCTCGTCGGGCAGGACCATGAGCTTGCGGTGGACGCTGTCGTAGAGCATGGCGCCGAGATCCTCGGCGGTGACGCCGGCGGAGGCGAGCAGGTCAGGGCGGCCGACGTCGCCGATGAACAGGGCGTCGCCGGTGAGTACGCCGTAAGGGGTTTCGTCGGTCGCGTGCTCGTGGACGAGGATGCTGATCGACTCGGGGGTGTGTCCGGGGGTCTCCATGATCTGGAGGGTGACGTCGCCGAGGGAGATGCGTTCGCCGTCGGTGAGGTGGCGGATGGGGTACTCGGTCTCGGCGCGGTGGCTGTAGCCGATCCAGGCGCCGGTGCGGGCGGCGAGTTCGAGGTGGCCGGCGAGGAAATCGGCATGGAAGTGGGTGTTGATGACGCCGACGACGGTCAGGCCGCGCGCCGTGGCGTCGGCGAGGTACTCGTCGACGTCCCGGCGGGGGTCGACGATCACGGCCTGGCCGGTGGTCTCGTCGGCGATCAGGTAGGACGCCTGGGAGAGGCATTCCAGGTAGTACTGACTGAAGATCACGGGATGTCTCCTCGTTGGCGTCTGACCAGCTGGCCACACGCCCAAGCATACCCATGGGGGTATCTATTCCGACGGACGCAACCGCCCGACCCGCCTCTGTAGAGATACGGCTCCACACGGGGAACCCTCCTGGGCGGCATCTGGCACCGCGGCGCGGTCGCGAATGCGGCGATACCCCCACTCGTATATCTGCCAGCATACGACCTCCAGGGCCGATACGGGCGGGGGTATCTCCGAACGATTTCGATAATACCCCCGGGGGTACTATGGTGGGCATCGAGGGGGAACCGGCCGCCGCCGGACCGGGCACCGGCCGGGTACCGGCGGAGCCGAGGAAAGACCCGCCACCGCCACCGCCCGCACGGGCCCGGCGACGTGAAGACCGCGGCACCCCCGACGCGCCGGACCGCTGCGGTCCGGCCCGCACCACTGGAGAAACGCATGCCCCAGCTGCCGCCCGCCCCCGGGCAGACCACCCCCGTCCAGGCCCATGAACTGGCCCGCACCGGCGCCGCCGTGCTGCTCGACGTCCGCGAGGCCGCCGAGTTCAGCGCCGGGCATGCCCCCGGCGCCCTGCACCTGCCGCTGGTCGGACTGGCCGCAGGAGTCGAGCTGCCGCCCGAGGCCACCGGACGGACCGTCCTCGCGATCTGCCGCTCCGGCAACCGCTCCCGGCGCGCGGCCGAACTGCTCGCCGTGCGGGGCGTCGAGGTGCTGAACGTCGCCGGGGGCATGGGCGCCTGGGCACAGGCGGGCCTGCCGGTCACCACGCCGCGCGGCGGCGCCGGGCACGTCATATGACCACGCTGATCCTGGCGCTCGCCGCCGGCGCGGTGGTCGGGCTGGCGCTCGGCGGGCTCGGCGGCGGCGGCAGCATGCTGGCCGTCCCCGCCCTGGTCTACCTGCTCGGCTTCTCCCCGGCGCTGGCCACCACGGCGAGCCTGGTGATCGTCGCGGCCACCTCACTGACCGGCCTGCTCGCCCACGCCCGGGCCGGGCGGGTGCGCTGGCGCACCGGCGCCCTCTTCGCCGCCGCCGGACTACCCGCCGCCGCGGCCGCCGGAGCGCTGTCCGCCCACCTGCCGGGTGCGCTGCTGACCGGCGCCTTCGCGGTGCTGGCGGCGCTCGCGGCCTGGCGGATGCTGGTGCCACCCAAGGCGGAGCAGCAGAATCGATCCGCCGCCGGACCTGGCCGCTCCACGGCGGCCGGCGCCGGACTCGGCGCGGTCACCGGACTGCTCGGCGTCGGCGGCGGCTTCCTCGCCGTGCCCGCCCTGGTCTCGGCACTGGCCTTCACCATGGCCGAGGCGGTCGGCACCAGTCTGCTGGTCATCACCGCCAACT
This sequence comes from Kitasatospora sp. NPDC101155, assembly GCF_044768305.1. NCBI lineage: Bacteria > Bacillati > Actinomycetota > Actinomycetes > Kitasatosporales > Streptomycetaceae > Kitasatospora > Kitasatospora sp. NPDC101155. The sequence goes on from NZ_JBIWPN010000016.1 coordinate 39,263, forward strand.
CCCTCGCCGCCCTGCTCCCCCGCCTCGGTGCGACCGGCTCAATCGACTGGGCCGTCGCCGCGCCCTTCACCGGCGCCGCGATCCTCGGCGCGTGGGACGGCAAACGGCTGGCCGACAAGCTCAGCGGACGCACGCTCCAGCGGGCCTTCGCGATCGCCCTGCTCGCCGTCGCCATCCTGATGCTGGTCACCACCCTCAGCTGACCGGCTCCCCCTCCGCTTCCCCTTCCCCTCCCCCTTCCACTTCCCCGGACACGGCCGCCCCGTCGCGCCGGTACCCCATCCCGAGAGGACCCCCGCTCCCATGACCACGCCACTGACCGTCGAGCAGCTCAAGTCCCGCCTCGGACAGCTGACCCTCATCGACGTCCGCTCCCCCGGCGAGTGCGCCGGCGGCCACATCCCCGGCGCCCTGAACATCCCGCTCGACCAGCTCCAGCACGCCCTGCCTGCGCTGCGCTGCGCTCCGCCGCCGGGAAGACCGAGCTCGCCGTGGTCTGCGCCGCCGGACAGCGCGCCCAGACCGCCTGCCGGCAGCTCGCCGAGGCAGGGATCACCGCCCTGGCGGTCACCGGCGGCACCAACGCCTGGACGGGCGCGGGCCACACCGTGGACCAGGTCGCCGACGTCCGCGCCGTCTGGGCGATGGACCGTCAGGTCCGCCTCGCGGCCGGTTCGATCGTCCTGCTCGGCATGCTCGTCGACCTCGCCCGGCCGGGCGCCCGCTGGGTGTCGGCCGCGGTCGGCGGCGGGCCGGTGTTCTCCGCGCTGACCAACAGCTGCGCGATGGGCACGATGCTGGGCAAGCTCCCGTACAACCGCCTCCGCCCGGGCACCCCGACCCTCGACGACACGCTCGCCGCGCTCGGTCGCTAAGGACGCGCCGAGAAACAACCCATCGCTTCGCGTTCTTGAGGTCATCATTGTGGTGTGAGCGCGGTGGAGGGGCTTGAGGCGTCGTTGGCAGCGAAGTTCGATGCGTTGTTTCCGCACCTGAATGAGCGTCAGCGGAGGCTGGTGATGGGGGCGGAGGCCAGGGCGCTCGGCCATGGCGGGATCAAGCTGGTCGCCCGGGCTGCCGGAGTGGGGGTGGTCACGGTCTCGCGGGGAGCGCGCGAGTTGGAAGGCGGGGAGGAGCCGCTCGACAGGGTGCGCAAGCCTGGCGGGGGCCGTAAACGGCTGGCCGATCTGAACTCGAGGCTGCGGCCTGCACTGCTGGCCCTGGTCGAGCCGGAGGAGCGCGGCGACCCGATGTCGCCGTCGCGCTCCCGCCTGACCACCCATCCATTGTATCGTTTTGCGCACGACCGTAGCGCAGATGAACCATATGCGATGGCGTCCAAGCCCCGGTGGTCACCGCCCGGCCGCGGCGGGCACCGCCTCCTCCTCCGGTACGGCGGGCTCCGGCAGGGTGCGGAACAGCGCCCAGCTCAGCAGCGGCATCGCCACCAGCGGCAGCAGCGCCGTCCGCAGCGAGGTCGCGTCCGCGAGGGCGCCGATCAGCGGGCTGACCAGGCCGCCGATACTGACCGTCAGCCCGAGCGTGATCCCGCTCGCGGTGCCGATCCGGCTGGGCAGGTAGTCCTGCCCGAGCGTGACCTGCAGCGAGAACGGCACGTACAGGCCCGCCGAGGTGAGCGCCACGAACAGGTACAGCGCCGGGCCCGGCACCAGCAGCACCCCGGCCACTGCCACCGCCCCGACCAGGTACGACCAGCGCGCGACCGCGACCCGACCCCACCGGTCCGCCAACGCGCCGCCCAGCACCGAGCCCACCGCGCCGCCCGCGTACAGCACCACCAGCGCGGCGGTGCCGGCCGCCGTGCCGCCGCCGAGGCGCTGGGTGGCGAACAGGGAAAGGAAGGTGCTGAGGCCGACGAAGGCGATCGAGCGGCACACCACGGCCAGCGACAGCTTCACGAAGGAGGCCCGGTCGTCCCGGCCCGCCTTCCGCGCCGCGCCCGCACCGCCGGCCCGCCGCCGCGCCAGCTCGCGCAGCACCGGCAGGCACAGCGCGGCGCCCGCCAGGGCCGGCAGCGCGAGCAGCGGGGTCAGCCGCAGCCCGCCGACCCCGACCGCCACGGCGACCAGCAGTGGCGCCGCCGCGAAGCCCAGGTTGCCGCCCAGCGAGAACCAGGCCATCCCCCGGTGGCCGGCCCCGGCGCCCTGCGCGACCGAGCGGGCCACCCGCGCCGACTCCGGGTGGTACGCGGCCACCCCGACGCCGGACAGCGCCACACAGGCGAGCGTCAGCCCGTACGAGCCGCCCACCCCGCTGAGCCCGATGCCCGCGCCGGCCAGCAGCGTGCTGACCGGCAGCAGCCAGGGCAGCGGCCACCGGTCGGTGAGCGCCCCGAACAGCGGCTGCGCCACCGAGGACAGCACCGAGGCGGCCAGCACCACACCGGACACGGCGGCGTAGCCGTAGCCGCGCTCGGCCACCAGGAAGGGCACCAGGGCGGCCACCGCGCCCTGGTAGACGTCCACACAGGCGTGTCCGACGGACAGCAGCGTGATCGCCGAGTTGTACGGCAGTACGGTCGACTTCTCCGACCGGTTTTCTGACGATAGTTTCAGCACCCCGCCATGCTGGAGTCCACACCCTTTGTCGGACTTCCGATAATCTGCCAGCCAATGTCGAAGATCCGCCACGATCCCGTCGCACCGACCCGCGCCCAATTGCTGCCCTCCGGCACCGGGATCGACGCCCACCGCCACGACGACCACCAGATCGCCTACGCCGCCCGGGGCGTGGTCGCGATCACCACCGACGCCGGCTCCTGGGTCGCCCCCGGCAACCGCGCGCTCTGGATCCCGGCCGGCGCCATCCATTCCCACCAGGCGCACGGCGAACTCGAACTCCACCTCGTCGGCCTGCCCGCCACCGAGAACCCGCTCGCCCTCGACCGGCCCACCGTCCTCGCCGTCGGCCCACTGCTGCGCGAGCTGATCGTCGCCTACACCCGCGCCCCCGAGGACGACGGCCCCGAACGCGCCCGGCTGCGCGCCGTCCTGCTCGACCAGCTGCGCGCCTCACCCCAGCAGCCGCTGCACCTGCCCACCCCGACCACGCCCCTGCTCCAGTCACTGTGCGAGCTGCTGCACGCCGATCCCGCCGACCGCCGCACCCTCGCCGAACTCGGCCGGGCCGTCGGCGCCAGCGACCGCACGCTCTCCCGACTGTTCCGCGCCGACCTCGGGATGACCTTCCCCCAGTGGCGCACCCAGCTGCGGCTGCACCACGCGCTGGTGCTGCTCGCCGAGGGGCAGCCGGTCACCGCCGTCGCGCACCGCTGCGGCTGGGCCTCCGCCAGCGCCTTCATCGACGTCTTCCGCCGCACCTTCGGCCACACCCCGGGCGGCCACCCGGCGCGCTGAAGGCTCCGGTTGTCCGTGCCGGGTGGCAGGCTTGGGGGCATGTGCGGCCGCTTCGTCTCCACCACCACGCCCCAGGACCTCGTCTCGCTGCTCGGAGAGCTCCGCTGGGACCCGGCCGAGACCTTCGCGCCGAGCTGGAACGTCGCCCCCAGCGACCCGATCCCGGCCGTGCTGGAACGCCTGGACCGGGACACCGGCGAGCTGCTGCGCCAACTGCGCCCGCTGCGCTGGGGCCTCGTCCCCTCCTGGTCCAAGGACCCGTCCGGCGGCGCCCGGATGATCAACGCCCGCTCCGAGACCGTCGACACCAAGCCCGCCTTCCGCAAGGCCTTCACCTCCCGCCGCTGCGTCATCCCCGCAGACGGCTACTTCGAGTGGCGCGAAGTCCCCGCCACCGCCGACCGCAAGAAGTACAAGCAGCCGTACTTCCTCAGCACTGGCGGCGTGATGCTGATGGCCGGCCTCTACGAGTTCTGGCGCGACCGCACCCGCGCCGACGACGACCCGCACGCCTGGCTCGCCACCGCCACCATCATCACCACCGACGCCACCGACTCGGCCGGCCGCATCCACGACCGGATGCCGCTCACCATCGCCCCGGACGACGTGCCCGTCTGGCTCTCCCCCACCCACACCGACCCCGCCGAGCTCCATCACCTGCTGCGCCGCCCCACCGACGGCGCCCTGCGGGTGCGCGCCGTCCCACCCACCGTCAACAGCGTGCGCGCGCCCAATGGCCCGCAGCTGCTCGACACCGCCCCCGATCCGCTGGGCCTGGCCGACTGACCCGCCTTCAGGGATTCCGCTGACAGCCCGTTCGGTCGGCACGACGGTGGGCGGGCGGAGCCGAACGCGGGGGTGGGGGCGCCGAAGTGTTGATGTCCACGCGGTCGCCGGGGTAGCCGTGGACCGCGCCGAAGCGGGTGCTGGCGGGCTATCCGTTGGCTGCGGCGGTCCGGCCTCCTCGCGGACCCGCCGCCCCGCACGCCCGCCGCGAGGGTGTCAGCGGCGGCCGCAGTCGATCGACGGGTCGGTCAGGCGGTCACCGTCCACTCGGGTTCCGGCCTGTTTGACCTGGCGGAGGACCGGGCTGACCTCCATGCCTTCGACGCCGGACAGGCTTCCGACACGATCGGTGGTGAACTCGAACAGTTCGTCGAGGTCGCGGCACTGTACGACGGCATGGAGGTTGTGCGGTCCGGACACCGCGGCGGCGAATCCCACCTCGGGCATCTGCGCCATCGCCCGCCCCACGGCCTTGATCCTGCCCGGGTGGACCCGCATCCACAGGTTCGCCCGGGCCCGGTGTCCCAGGGCCATCGGTGCGACCTCCACATCGATGTCGACCACTCCACTCGCGAGCAGCGCGTGCAGACGTCGTGACGCTCGGCCCGGGGTGAGGTCGGCCGCGGCCGCGAGGTCGACGAGACCGGCCCGTCCGTCGGCGGCGAGGGCCGCGAGCAGCTTCTCGTCATGGGCGCCGATCTGCGACGGCTGGTTCCGTACGACCGGCCGTTCGGTGAACGGGCTGTCGCCGGACCCGAGTGCGGACTCCTCCTCGGGGGTCAGGGTTCCGGTGAGAGCGGCCCAGTAGTGCCCGCGTCCGCCGACGAACTGGCGGAGCATCACCGACGCCTGCAGGTCGAGCACGGCGGCGGTGCGGGGGAGCCGACGGCCGAGCAGGTCGTCACGTTGCTCCTGTGATCGCGAGCGCACGGCGAAGGTGACCTCCGAGCCGGCAGCGCTCAGGGCGACCCAGCCGACGTCGTCGCGTTGCGCGAGCGCCTCGGCGATGGCCGTGGCGCTGCCGGGCCGGCAGCGCGGGCGCACCATCCACCGACTCTGCCCGAGCGCTCCGGGATTGACCACCCCGATCACACGGATCGCCCCGGCACGCCGCATCCGGCGGTAGCGGCGGGCGACGGTCGACTCGGAGAGCCCGAGGACCGTCGCCACCGTCGCGAATCCGACCCGCGGATCAATCTGAAGCGCTCGAAGGATTCGCACATCATCCGGTTCGAGGGTGACGGAATCAGCGATTTCCCGGCGCATCATGGCGGCGACCCTACAGAAGGGGCCGCTTTCGGGCCTCTGCGCGCCGCGCATCGCCGAGGCTTGCGGGGACACGGCGGAAGCGGTGCGCGGCGTCGCTCTACCCGGCCCGCCCTCATCGACTCCCGCGCACTCACCCTGACGAACGGGACGACGACATGACGCTCATCGCCATCGAAGAACACTGGATCATGCCGGGCCTGACGTCCGCCCTCCAGGCCGCCCCGCCCGAACTCCGCGACGACAGCCTCGCCTTCAACGAGATGGGCGACAACCGGCAGCGCCTGGAGGACCTCGGCGCCGGCCGGATCGCCGCGATGGACGCCCAGGGGATCGACGTGTCGATCATCGCCCTGACGCCACCGGGAACCCATCCGCTCACCCCTGCGGAAGCCGTCCGACTCAGTCGCGCCGCCAACGACCTCGCCGCCGAGGCCGTCACCGACAACCCGTCAAGGCTCCGGGTGCTGTCGACCCTGCCCGTGTCGGCGCCGAACGAAGTTGCCCGCGAGCTCCAGCGGGCCGCCGACCTGGGCCACGTCGGCACCATGGTCTACGGCCGGTCAGGCGACCTCTTCCTGGACGACCCCGTCTACGACGACTTCTTCGCCGCAGCGGCACGGCTCGGCCAGCCGGTGTTCCTCCACCCCCAACTGCCCTCCCCCGCGCTTCGCGACGCGTCCTACCGCGGCTTCGCCCCCATGACGGACCTCGCCCTGGCCACCTTCGGATGGGGATGGCATCTCGACGCCGCGACAGCCGCACTACGACTGATCCTGCGAGGCACCTTCGACCGGCACCCCGACCTCCAGGTCGTGCTCGGCCACTGGGGCGAATGCTGCTGTTCTGGCTGGACCGGGCCGACCGTCCTTCCCACATCGCCGACCTGCCACGACCGGTGTCGGACTACCTGCGGTCGAACTTCTTCATCACCGCCTCCGGCATGCTCAACCCGGCGCTCCTGCACCACGCCCTGTCGGTGACGACCGTGGACCGCCTGCTGTTCTCCACCGACTACCCCTTCCATCGTCCGACCCGCGAGGACATCGCGACCTTCCTCGGCCACTTCGCCTCCGACACGGACCGCGAGAAGTTCTCTTCGGCCAACGCGGCCGCCTTGTACGGCCTCGGCATCTGACACCAGAGGCCGACCCCACCAATCCGGTCACGACGCGGACGGCCAGGCCTCGTGCAGCGCGTCGACCAAGCCTTCACGTTCATCGGCGCCGTCGTATCCCTTCCCTACAGTGCGGGCGGCAGCGCGCAGGCCTCCGGTGCCACCGCCCACGGCCGGGCTTGCTGAATCGGCAAACGGCCTCGCCTTTTCAACGAGGGCTTCCGCATGATCGACAGATGGGTCGACGAAGACGGCGGAAGGGCGCCGTCCGGGGGCACCGCCGACTCACGATCCTGGAGGAGACGCATGTCGCAGCACGTCACGGAGATCACCCACCGGTTGATCCCCTCGCCGGGAGGCCGGATCCACCTCGCGGAGCAGGGCGCCGGGCCGCTGGTGCTCCTCCTCCACGGCTTCCCCGAGTCCTGGTACTCCTGGCGCCACCAGCTGCCGGTCCTCGCGGCTGCGGGATACCGTGCGGTCGCCATCGACGTCCGCGGCTACGGCCGCTCCTCCAAGCCCCTCGCGACGGACGCCTACCGAATGCTCGACCTGGTGGAGGACAACGTCGCGGCGGTCCACGCCCTTGGCGAGGAGTCGGCGGTGGTCATCGGCCACGACTGGGGCGCGACCATCGCCGCGACCTCCGCCCTGCTCCGACCCGATGTCTTCCGCGCTGTGGGGCTGCTGAGCGTTCCCTACACCCCGCCCGGCGGGCCCCGCCCGAGCGACGTCTTCGCCCGGTTGGGCGGGGACGAGGAGTTCTACGTCTCGTACTTCCAGGAGCCGGGCCGTGCCGAGGCCGAGATCGAGCCCGACGTACGCGGCTGGCTCGCGGGCTTCTACGCGGCCCTGTCCGCGGACACCATGCCCGCACCCGGCGCCCCCGATCCACACTTCGTCAGCAGCGGCGGAACGCTGCGCGACAGGTTTCCGCTCGGCCGGCTGCCCGCCTGGCTCGACGACAGTGACCTCGACGTCTACGCCGGGGAGTTCGAACGCACCGGTGTGACCGGAGCGCTCAACCGCTACCGGAACATGGACCGCGACTGGGAGGACCTCGCCGCCTTCCACGGCGCCCCCATCACCCAGCCGTCCCTGTTCGTCGGGGGCAGCATGGACGCTTCCACGACCTGGCTGGCCGACGCGATCAAGGCGTACCCGACCACCCTGCCCGGGCTGGTCTCCTCCCACGTCGTCGACGGATGCGGCCACTGGATCCAGCAGGAACGCCCCGCCGAGATCAGCCGGCTCCTGACCGACTGGCTCGCCGCCCTGCCCGCCTGAGGTGCCCGCCCTCGTATCCCGGTGAAGGGCTACCGATGCGCTGTGAGGCAGCGCCCTCCCGGGTGCGCGCCGCTCCCACGTCCGACCGGCCACGGCCGATCGGACGTGGCCTCGAGCCCTCCTCCTCTCCGTCGTGCTTGCCGGACCAGGAACGTGAGCGCAGCCCGGGCCCTGCACCCCCGGCAGGGCCCAACACCGGAGTCGGCAGCGCGAGTTCGGCCACTTCGTACGGCATCGTGGCCGGTCAGCGATGGTGTGTCAGCTCGGCGGGAAGATCGCTGGGTATAGTGCAGGCGTTTCGGGGAAGCCGCGACCCGGAGTCGGTCGACCGCGCGCGCCACCTCGCGTTCATCGACATCCGGGCCCCTGGCAGAGCCCCGACGACCACATCACTGAGGAGGCCGTCCCATGGAACCCGTCACGCTGATCACCGGTGGCTCGACCGGAATCGGCGCCGCCACCGCCCGCGCCCTGCTCAAGCAGGGCCACAGCGTGGCCGTCACCGGACGTGACGCGGACAAGCTGGCCGCCTTCGCCGCTTCGGCCGGAGCGGGCGAGCGGCTGCTGACGATCACCGGCGACACCAGCCACGAGCACGACGTCGCCTCCGCCGTGCGCCACGTGGTGGACGCGTGGGGTCGACTGGACAACGTCATCGCCAACGCCGGTTTCTCACTGCCCGGCACCCTGGAGAGCCACGCCCCCGAGGACATGCGCGCCATGGTCCTCACCAACGTCCTGGGCCCGGCCCTGCTGGTGCGGGAGACCTTGCCGCATCTCAGGGAGTCCAAGGGCCGGATCGTGATCATCGGTTCGGTCGCCGGGGTGCGCAACACGCCCGGCAACCTGTACTCGGTCACCAAGTGGGCCGCGCACGCGCTGGCCGAGAACACCCGCCTGCTGGTCGGCAAGGACGGAATCGGCGTGACCGTCGTCGCCCCCGGGGTGGTGGACACCCCGTTCTGGCACGAGCGCGGCGGCACCCCCGAGGCGGCGCCGGTGATGACCCCCGAGCAGATCGCGGACACGATCGTCTTCGCCGTCAACCAGCCTCCGGGCGTGGACATCAACCACATCACCATCCGGCCGACCGGGCAGCTCGGCTGACGCCGCGCTCCCAATGACCGTACGACAAGGCGTCTTCGGCCCCCGCCGCACACCACGCGGTACTGGCCGAAGGCGCCTTCGGGTGTCCGGGTGGACGCGCGGCGTCATTCTCCCGTGGGTGGTTGTCCGTCTCCGGGTGCTTGCCGCGGTCCCTGGCGTGGGTCGTGGCCGGCTCGCCCTTGTGGACGACCTGGTCCGTGGTCGCGGTGGTACGGAGAGTCGGGGTTGTGTGCGTCAGGTGCGGCGGGTGAGGCCGGTGCGTTTGACGGTGGCCAGGAGCGGGGTGGTGTCGAGGGTGGTGATCCCGTTCAGGGGGCCGACGGTGGTGATGAGGAAGGTGTAGAGGGCGTCGAGGTCTGCTGCGGCGAGGACGACGAGGAGATTGGCGGGGCCGGTGGTGGCGGCAGCGGATGCGCAGGGCCATGGGGATCAGGTAGGGGAAGTGCACGGGGTTGCGGACGGCGGTGGCGCGCAGGGTGCCGTCGGCGTACAGGGCCTGGCCGGCTTCGAGCAGCGCGCACGCGCCGCCGCTCTGGGCATCCCCGTCACCATCCAGCAGCCGCTGCTGCACGACACCGCTGAGGTGGAACGGGGCTTCTGGGGCCCGGAACGCGTCGCCGCGCTCTTCCCCGCCCGGGGCTGGCTCGACCAAGGCGCCCTGGTGGCCGCCGGATCCGACTTTCCCGTCGGCCGGTTCGGCGCCATGCGCTCGGTATGGGGCATGACGACCCGCCAGACCGTCATCGGTGTCCAAGGGAGCGAGCACGCCATCACCTACGACGAGGCCGTCGCCCTGCACACCGCCAACGCCGCCCACTGCCCCGCCGACGCCCTGCGCGACCTCAACCCCACCCACACCCTTCTCGGCGGCCTGCCCGTCCATCACCCCGAACCGATCAACTGATGCCCGCCGGCTGAAGCAGGGCACAGGAGTCGCAACCGGGCCGGGCGCCCATCAGCACCCGGCCCGGTCCTGCTCCCGCTCCCGCTCGCTCGCCGTCAGCGCTGGCGCACCGCGGTGAAGCCGCAGACGGGCGTGCAGAGAGTGACGATCCCGCTGTAGCGGTAGGTGGTCCGCCCCCGGGAGATGCTGTGCACGGTCAACTTCTCCCGCAGGGTCGGCTGGTGGCAGCGCGGGCAGGCCGCGGCGACCGGCTTGCCCCAGGGGCGGTTCGGGTTGAGCTTGGTGGCCGCCACCACCATCAGGACCACGGCGAGGCCGGCGCCGCCGAAGCCGACCACCCGCCACACGCCGTTCGAGGACTCCCGGCGGTCGATCATCTCGTCGTAGCTGTAGGTGCCCCCGCCACCGTGGTTGGACCAGATCCGGCACTCGCTGTCCCGGGTCATGGTCTTGCCGTCACAGGTCGGGGCACTGGTCGGGTCGGACTTGCCGACCACCAGCGCCAGGAACAGCCCGACGGCGGCGAGGAGCCCCAGCACCACCAACGCCGTCGTCCGGCTACGGCCGTTGTGGAGGCGCGTGCGCTCTTTCACCGCCGTATCGATCACAGCGTGCGCCATGTTGCTGCCGTCGACCGCCACCACACGTCTCCTGTTGTTCGCGTTCTGTGCCCACATGTTCCCCCGGTCGGCCGGGGTTGCCCCGAACCCACCATGATCTGGGCGCTTTCGCAGGGGACTTGGCGATTTCTTGACCTCGGATCGCGCCTCCGCCGGACCAGCGGTCAGCCCTGCGGCGCCACCGAGGCCAGATAGGCCTCCGCCTTCCCGGGGTCGAGGAACCACTCCTCCAGGTCCGCCGGGCCGTCGAAGGAGTTGGCGAACCGGTCTGCCACGGCCGGGACTTGACCGCCCGCGACGAGCAGGTCGAGGACGTGCGGGGGCGGCGGCATGAGCATCGCGTTGGTCCAGGCGGTGGTGACGCGCCCGCAGGCCGTCCAGAACCGGTCGAAGGCGGCCTGCTGGAAGTCCCGGTCGAAGGGCTTGTCGCCGTGAGCCAGGATCGCCTCCAGGTAGACGGCGGCGCACTTGGCGGCGTTGTTGGAACCCTGGCCGGTGATCGGGTCGTTGGTGACGACCACGTCCGCGACGCCCAACACCGACTCGCCGCCCGGAAGTTCGCCGATCGGTCGGCGGACCGTCGGGGTGAACCTGCCCGCCAGGGTGGCGCCGGAGTCGGTGAGCTCGACGCCGGAGCGGGCCCGATCGTACTCCCAAGGTGTGAAGCTCTTCATCAACTCCAGTGTCACCCGCAGGTGTTCGGCCGGGTCACGAAGCCCGTCGAAGGCGTCCGCCGGGCCGCCCGGGACAGCCTCCCAGAGCACGGCGTCACAGGGCCCGGCCGCGGTCAGCACCGGCATGACGAAGAGCTCGCCGATACCGGGCACCACGTTGCAGCGCACCGCCGGGAAGTCGTGCTCGGGGCGCGGCGCGAGTCCGTACACATAGCTGGCGGCCAGCGCCCGTTGCGGCCGCGTGTACGGGGACCGCTCCTCGTCGCGCTCGAACAGCGAGGCCAGCGAGCCCTTGCCGGCGGCGACCAGCACCAACTCGTACGAGCGGGCGAGGTGTTCGAGGTCGGCGGCGCTCACCTGCCGCAGTTCCACCCGGCCGCCGCGCTCGGCGAACAGCTCCAGCCAGGCGGACATCTTCAGCCGCTGGTCGACGGACTGCGCGCAGGCCTCCAGCTGCCCGATCCAGTCGATCACCCGCGCCGACTCCGGCCCGGAGACCGACACGCCGACCCCCTCGATCCGGGGCGCCTGCTCGGCCCACCGGTCCAGGCCGAGGGCGCGCTCGGTGCGCAGCGCGGAGTCGAACATGCACTGGGTGGACAGCACCCGCCCGTCCCGCACCTCCGGCGCGGTGCGGTCGGTCAGCAGCGTCACGTCGTAGCCGTGGGACTGCAGCCCGAGAGCCAGTTGGAGGCCGGACTGCCCGGCGCCGACGATCAGAATCCTGCGCATCGCCCCTGCTTTCTTGGTGGTCCGTCCGGGCCCGGCCGCCCACCCCGCCCGGTTGCCAGTGGCCTGGATATCAGTCCTGGGCGCCCGCGTCCACGGCGCCGACACGCCTGGGTGGCACCGATCCCCCGGGGCGCCATCGGGATGTCGATTTGAAAAATTCTTCAAGTTCATAGAGGGTGACCTGTCGCCGACAACCCGCGCCGACGGCCCGGGCAGCACAGACAGGACACCAGAGCGAATGAGCGACAACCTCCCCCCGTGCCCCTCGTGCTCCAGCGAGTACACCTATGAGATGAACGCCCTGATGGTCTGCCCCGAGTGCGGCCACGAGTGGGTGCCAGCCGAGGGCGACGCCGAGCAGGCGGCCGGCGCCGGCGAGCGGGAGATCCGGGACGCGGTCGGCAACGTGCTCAGCGACGGCGACACCGTGACCGTGGTCAAGGCACTCAAGGTCAAGGGCAGCGCCTCGGGCATCAAGGCGGGCACCAAGGTCCGCAACATCCGCCTGGTGGACGGCGTGGACGGCCACGACATCGACTGCCGGATCGAGGGCTTCGGCGCGATGCAGCTCAAGTCCAGCGTGGTGAAGAAGGTCTGAGACCGAAGCCCGAACAGCTGAACCGCCATACGGCTGAACGGCTGAACGGCGACGGCCCGTGCGAGCGATCGGCTCGTACGGGCCGTCGCCGTTTCCGCCAACTCCTCCGCTACGCCTCCTCGCAGGACACCCCCTGCGCCACCGGCTCGGCGTCCTCCCGGTCCAGGTAGGCGTTGAACTCCCCGAGCAGAACGGCCATCGCGGCCGCGAAGCCCCGGCGGTGGTCCTCCTTGGTCATCGCGGCGGCAGCGGCGGCGTCGACCTGCTCTCCGCCAACCGCCCCCGCCGCGGCGCGAGCGCACCCACCCCGCCCTCCAGTCGCACCAGCGCCGCTGGGCCGACACGCTGGCGGACGGGCGCTACGAGGCCGTCGACTCCGGCCACTTCATCCAGGCAGAGCAGCCGGCGCTGGTCGCCGACGGCGTCCGCGAGCTGCTCGACCGGGGCTGAGGCAGAACCACCGCTCCACGGGTGAGCGTTCCGGCGCAAAGCGGGCCGTCGCCGTCGGCTCGCCGTCCGTGTCGTCCGACCATCGCCGTGTGTCCGAGCCCGCAGGTGGCCTCGTCGGTCCGACGCGGTCCCTGCAGGCTCGACAAGGAGCGCTCCCCACACGCCACCCCCCGTACCTCGGGGACCGGGCAGGGGCCACCGGGGTGACCCACGAGGGCCTGTGCCCGCGCGGAATGCGCGGACACAGGCCCTCGTGCCGGTCCCCGGCCGTCCGGGCAACCCGGCACGGGCCCGCGCGCACGCCCCGGGGCCATCACGTTCGGCTACGTGTCGATCGGTTCGCCGTCCGTCAACGGCGTCACCAGTTGGACCACGGCTCCGTTGGGGCGCTGAGGCTGTCCGGTGCGCCGGTCCACGGGGAACGGCAGCGGGGCCAGGGGGTGGCGGCGGATGTGCCAGGTCTGGTAGGCGATCAGGGCCAGGAGCAGGGCGCTAAGCGCCGCGGTGCCACCCGCCGTGCCCCAGCCCAGGCCGCCCTGGGCCACAGGCTTGGTCAGCGCGTCGCCGCCGGCCGCGCCCAGGGGGCGAGTGAGGATGAACGCCAGCCAGAACAGCACCATCCGATTGATCGACGTCAGGTAGTACGCGGCCACGATCAGCGCCATGACGCCCACGATGGCCAAGAAGGCGTTACGAAAGCCCAGGCCGGTGTCGTCCGAGAGCCAGTCGCCGCTCGACGTGCCCAGGGTGTTGGAGACCAGGATCGCGATCCAGTACAGGATCTCGCCGGTGCGGCTGGAGATGTTCTCCACGTCGTACGTCTGCCCGGTGCGCCACCAGACGAGAAAGACCAGCGCCAGCACGGCGGCGAGGACCGTGGCGCCGGAGGCGTAGCCGATGCCGTCGGGGGCGCTACCGTGGCCGAATCCGCGGTTGAGGAAGTCGGACACCTCGGTCCCGACCATGCTCGTGCCCAGCACCACCGACCAGTACAGCGCCGGGTGGAACCGTTCCGCCCGCACCTGGGCCACCACGACGACCAGGAAGAACGCGAGGAAGAGGAAGGCGGTGGTGACGTAGCCGAACTGGAAGCTGATGCCGAGCAGGTCTCCCGCGGCCTCTCCGAGGGTCACGGCGACCGTTTTGAGCATCCAGAACAGCACCGTCACCTGCGGGAGCTTGCGCAGCACCATGGTCATGCCGTCCAGCGGTGCGTGTGCGCGAGTGTTCGAGGCCATCTCTGCCGTCCGTCCGTTGGCCACCAGCATCGGGCGCGCCATCGTGCAGGCGTCGGCGGGTCCGCCGGGCCGCTTCCGGCCGGTGGCGGCCGATCGCCACTCGAAGGAGTTGCTCGGGAGGCCCGAATGGACTGTCGGCTCTTCGTCGACGGCGGCCTCAACCGCGACACGGGTCCGGGAGCAGGCGATCCGCGTCGCTGCCTCTGCGCGACCGGACGATTACCCATCGCTATGATGTCGATCATGTTCATTCTTGAGCTGACCTATATCGCGCCGCTTGAGCGCATCGAAGCGGCCCACCCCGAGCACGTTGCCTGGCTCGACTCGCACTACGAATCCGGCGTCTTCATCGCATCGGGCCCCAAGGACCCCCGCGACGGCGCGGTCATCGTGGCGGTCGGTGTCGACCGGGCGCAGATCGAGGACATCGCCAAGGACGACCCGTACTCAGTCGCGGGGCTGGCCGAGTACACCATCACGAACTTCCGCGCGATGAGGACGTCGCCGGCGCTGGAGGAGTACCGGCACCAACGGCCGGCATGACGGGACGCTCCGGGTCTCAGCCCCTGCTGTTGCCGGGCGCGAGCACTGGTGACCTCGGCGATCGTCTCCGGGGACTGACCCGGTCACCGCTCCCGGCGGACGGCGAGCAGGGCCGCGTCGTCCGTCAGCCCGGCGCCGACGTACGCCCGCACGTCCAGGAGCAGCTCGTCCAGCAGGGCGTCCGGCTCACCGTGCGGCAGGGCGGCCAGGCGCTGGGCGAGCGGGTAGAACCGACGCGCCGCGTCCCGGGCCTCGGACACGCCATCCGTGTAGAGCAACAGCAGGTCGCCGCGGTCGAAGGCGAGCGACCCGGCGTGGTAGTCCCCACCGACCAGGCCGAGCAGCGCCAGCGGGGGTGCATCGACGGCCGGCTCCACCGTGCTGACCTGACCGTCATGGCAGAGCAGCGGCGGCGGGTGCCCGCAGTTGACCACGACCGCCGGTCCCGGTGTGTCGGGGATGCTGACCAGAACCGCCGTGACAAACTCCTCGCTCGCCGGACGACGAGCGAGCGCCGAGTCCAGCCGCCGGGCCACCTCCGCCAGGTCCGGCTCGGCCCGCGCGGCCTCACGGAACACCCCCAGCACGTCGGCCGCGGTCTCCACTGCGGCCAGGCCCTTGCCGCACACGTCGCCGAGGAACAACCGCACCCCGTACGGGGTCGGCATCACCTCGTACAGATCCCCGCCGATCCGTGCCTCGGCCTCCGCCGCCACGTAGCGCACCGCGACCACCAGCGGCCCCATCCGCCGGGGCACCAGGCGCAGCAGGGCGCGCTGCGCGGCCTCGGCGACCGTGTGGACCCTGGCCAGCTCCCGCTCCTGGGCCGTCACCACCACGACGTTGACGCAGCTGAAGAAGGTGACCAGGACCACTGCGGCCGCCGCAGTCGCCATCACGACACCGGGAACGTCGGCGTCGTAGGCCGCCAGACCGGCGACGAGCGCGGCGGCGACCACCCCGGCCACCAGCGGGACCGCGGCCCGGCGGGCGCCCACACCGGCCAGTACGGGGAGGGCGGCGAGCATCGGGGAGAACGTGATACCGGGTCCGCTGAGGAAATCCAGCGTCACAGCGGCCGCGACCAGCACATAGCCGCCGATCGTGACCCGGTGCGACCACCTGGGCAGGAATCGCGGCGAATGCCACGCCCTCGTGTTCGAGACATCAGCCACCGGACTGCCCTTCTGTCCCGCTCGTCCCCACAGCCGCGTCGTTTCCCCCACTCCACAGTTAAGCTCCTCTCCCCTCCCGGATCGACCGGCAGCGCCACATCGACACCTCCGGCCCCGCTTCGCGGACGGGGACACCGATCGGCGGGGACGCCGGTCGCGGTCGTCAGCCCTCGGCGGGCAGCGCTTGCTCGGCCCAGATGGTCTTGCCCTCCTCCGTGTAGCGGGTGCCCCAGCTCTCGGTGAGCTGGGCGATGATGTACAGGCCGCGCCCGCCCTCGTCGTCCCGGGCGGCCTGGCGCAGGTGCGGCGAGGTGTGCCCGGTGTCGGAGACCTCGCAGATCAGGCTGCGGTCCCGGATCAGCCGGACCCGGATCGGCCCGGGGGCGTACCGGATCGCGTTGGTGACCAGCTCGCTCACGATCAGTTCGGTGGTGAACACCAGCTCCGCCAGGCCCCATTCGTCCAACCGCCCGGTGACCAGGCGACGCGCCCGGGCGACCGCCGCCGGGTCGGGCGCCAGCTCCCAGTCGACGACCTGCCCGGCGCCGAGCCGGCGGGTGCGGACCAGCAGCAGGACGGCGTCGTCGTCCACCGGCCCGGGCAGCAGAGTCGCCAGCGCCTCGTCGCACAGCCTCTCCAGCGGCTGGCGCAGCCCGGCCAGCGTCTCGGTGAGCCCGCGCCGACCGTCCACGGCCTGCACCAGGCCGTCCGTGTACAGGGCGATCAGGCTGTCGGCCGGCAGGTCCAGCTCGGCGCTCTGGAACGGCGGGCCGCCCAGCCCCAGCGGCCGCCCGGCCGGCAGTTCCGCGTAGCGGACGCCGCCCTCCGGGTCGGCCACGACGGGCGGCGCGTGGCCTGCCCGGGCCAGGCTGCACCGGCCGTTGACCGGGTCGTACACCGCGTACAGGCAGGTCACGCCGCCGCCGCGCGGCCTGCGCGGGTCGTCCTCCTCGCGCACCACGTCGTCCAGGTGGGTGAGCAGCTCGTCCGGATCCAGGTCCAGCCGGGCCAGCACCCGGATGCCGGCCCGCAGCCGGCCCATCGCGGCGGCGGCCCGCACGCCGTGGCCGAGCACCTCGCCGACCACCAGGCCGACCCGGCAGCCGGACAGGGGGATGACGTCGTACCAGTCCCCGCCCACCCCGGTGCGGGTGTCGGCCGGAAGGTAGCGGCTGGCCGACTCGACCGCGCTCACTGTCGGCAGCCGATGCGGCAGCAGACTGCGTTGCAGCCGCAGTGCCGCGGTGTGCTCCCGGGTGACCGCCGGCATCAGCGCCACGCCGATCAGCAGCGCACCCAGCCCCAGTACGGTCACCCCACTGACCCGGCCGAGCAGCGGCAGCCGGACGGAGGTCGCGCCGTAGTCGGGGGCGGCGTAGACGTGGAAGGCGGCGTAGCAGAACAGGAAGAGCATGATCAGCCCGCCGATCCCGGGCAGGACGCCCTTGAACAGCAGGTCCCGGAGGCTGCGGGTGAGCACCCGGCGGTGGTACCAGACGCAGGCGAAGCCGGTCAGACCGTAGTAGAAGGCGATGGCCAGGCCCACCGAGTCGATGGAGTCGGCCAGCACGTCGCTGCTGATCGAGGAGAGCAGCACCAGGAAGACGATCGACACCAGCCCCATGCCGACGGTCGACCAGGTCGGGGTCAGGAACCGGCGGTGCAGCCGGGCGAAACCGGACGGCACGGTCTTGTGCGCGGCCATCGAGAAGACGGTGCGGGCGGTCGGCAGGATGGTGGTCTGGGTGGAGGCGACCGCCGAGGTCAGCACCATCAGGATCAGCAGTTCGGTGAGCGCGGGGCCGAACCCGGTGGTGCCGAACACCGCACCGCCGAGGCCGGAGAGCACGTCTCTGGAGTTGGCCGGGTTGGCCAGCCCGATGCCCGTGGTGCCGGCCCCGGCGAAGGCCTGTGCCGAAGTGGCGACCAGACCGTAGATGACCAGCAGCAGAACGGTGGACAGTACGGCGGCCCGCCCGGGGGTGTGCCGGCTGTCCGCGGTCTCCTCGTTGACGGTGAGCGCGGTGTCCCACCCCCAGTAGATGAACACCGCGGCGAGCACCCCGGTGGTCAGCGCCTGGGGGGAGGGGACGTTCAGCGGATTGAACCAGGAGGCGGAGACGTGCGTCGCGGTCGGCGGGCCGCCGGTGTAGACCTTGACCAGGGCGGTGACGGCGAGAAGCACCAGGGTCGCGACCTCCAGGCAGACCAGCCAGCGCTGCAGGGCCGCCGACACCTCGATGCCCACGTAGCAGACCGCCGTCATCAGGGCGATCCAGGCCACCCCGGCCACGGTGGTCCACAACCGGCTGGCTGCCAGCGAGTCCAGTCCGACCAGCCGGAAGCCGTAGATGCCGGCGATCTCGGCGAGGTTCGCCATGGTGATCACGTCGGCGACGATCAGGCCCCAGCCGCCCATCCAGCCGGCGTGCGGGCCGAACGCTCGGGTGGCCCAGGCGAAGGTCGTCCCGCAGTCGGCGTTGACGGCGTTCAGTTCCCGGTAGGCGTACGCGATCAGCAGCATCGGCACGAACGCCAGCATGATGATGATCGGGGCCTGCAGCCCCACCCGGGCCACGATCACGCCGAGCGCCGCCGCCAGACTGTACGCCGGCGCGGTCGAGGAGATCCCGATCGCCACCGACGAGAACAGCCCCAGGGCGCCCGCCCTGAGCCCCTTCTCACCGGCGCCGGGCCCGGGTGCGAGCGGCGTGGCGGGCTCGGCGGGGCGAGGGGAGCTCTTCACACCAGTTACCAACTCCGCAGTTACCAACTCCGCGTCTCGCGGCGGCAAGCCTTGCGATCACCATTCTCCCCGCCCGCCGGGAGGGCCGCCAGACGGGCTCGACTGGCGGCGAACCGGCGTGATCCGGGCAAGGGCGCCCGAGGAACCCATGGCAAGGGGGCTCACGGGCCCCAGGGGGCGAGCGTGGTCCTCCGGCCGGTCCGTGCCGCCTCGCGGATCTGTTCCAGCATGCGGTGGCGCCGGACGGCGTGCCGGAAGTCGGGAAAGCCGTCCTCGCCCGGTGCGAGGCTCCCGGTGATCTGCTCGCGCAGCAGCGCGTACTCGTGGGCGACGTTGTGGGCGGGCTCGACGGCTCGCTCGGTCCAGTGGGTCAGCGACCGCTGGTAGCGGGCGGGGACCGGGAGTTCGACCGAGCCGCCGTCGTCGCCCCGGGCACCGTACAGCCGCAGCCGCCCCATCCACCACAGGTCGTGGTCGGCCTTCACGACGAGGTCGCCACGGGTGCCGTTGATCTCCCGGTGGAAGCCGGTGGCGCGGGATGTACCGCCGCGGAAGTGCATCGCGGCCACGGCCCCCGATTCGAGCAGACCGGTCACGGCGATCTGGTCCTCGGTGCTCTTGGCCGCGACCGCTCCGCTGGTCACGTGGGTGACCTCGGGACGCAGGTTCGCGATGTGCGCCGATATCTCGCGGAACTCGCCGAGCACCATGGCCAACGCGTCGACCGAGTGTCCGAAGGGGATCGACAGCAGGGTGGCGCCGCTCCTGACGTCCAGCACGTACGCGTGGCCGTCGTCGTACGTGGCGCCCCAGGGCCCGCCCCAGCCGAGCATGCTGGTCGACAGCACCCGGCCCACATAGCCCTCGGCGACCAGGTCGCGCAGGTACCGAAGCGACGGAGCCGACCGGGCCTGCAGGCCGACAGCCGTCAGCAGCCCCTGCGGTGCGCGAGGTCGGCCAGTTCCTCGGCCTGCGCGAGGTCGACGCCGAGCGGCCACTCACTGAACACCGTCTTCCCCGCTTCGAGTGCGGGCCGGATGAGTTCCAGATGGTGCGGAACCTTCACCGTCACGACGACGAGGTCGACCTCCTCGTTGCGGGCGAGCTCCTGCGCGCTGCCGAAGGTCAGCGGTACCGCGTGTTGTGCCAGGAGGCGACGTCGCCGACGGCGTAGATACCGGGTGCGGCCTGGCACAGTGCGTCGCACTCCACCCCGTCCGCGAGGCGCAGGCCCGAGCCGCTCAGCCAGCCGGTGGCGGGAGTGGCGCCGAGGGCCAGGACGACGAGGTCGGCCGGCAGCGTGGTGCCGTCGCCGAGTTCCGCCCCGGTCACTCGGCCGCCGGTGCCACGCAGCCGGCGTACCGGGATCCCGCAGCGCAGGCGGGTGCCGTGGGCGCGGTGCAGGTCGGCGACGACGGCGCCGACGCGCTCGCCGAGCGGGCGGCGCACCGGGACGGGCTCCGGCTCGACCAGGGTGACCTCCAGGCCCATGGTCCGGTGTACGACTGCGTCCGGCGCTCCTTCGTGGCCGGGCCCTGGTGGGGGCAGTGCGGGTGGCTGCTCTCCGAGCTGATCCGCGGATCAGCTCGGAGGGCCCGTAGGTCCTCGTAGCGGGTGACCAGCCACGGGGTGCTGCCGTCCCACAGCCGCACCCGGCTGATCGGGGCTTCGGCCTGCAGGGTTCGCAGGGCCGGCGGCGGGTCGAACGGGCAGCCGGCCGCCCGGGCCATGGGGTAGTCCGGTGCCCGCGCCGTTGGCGCATCGGAGCCCGACGCCGAGATGGTGCTCATGGTTGCTCCGCCCTTTCCGGAAGTCCGATATGAGGGCAGGTGCCAGGACCGGAGCCCGGCGCGCGGGGCGCGACGGGGCAGCGGATCGGATCCCGCCGCCTGCGGGAGGAGATACCGAAGAGAGAACCCCGGGGGTTCAGGAAGCCGTTCCGCCCCGGGTGGTGCGGGGCGACGTCGCTTCCCGGAGCATGCAGCGGACGATGGGCAGGGCCGTGTGCATGGCCTCGCTCAGCGCTTGCACGTCCTGTTCGGGCAGCTCGGCCAGCAGGTCGGCCACCCGGGCCCGCTGCGCGCGGTGGCGCTCGGCCAGCAGCTCGTGCCCGGCATCCGTGGTGGCGACGAGGCTGACACGCCCGTCCTTGGGATCCGCCGACCGCGAGGCCAGGCCCTGGCGTTCCAGCCGCTGGACCAGCGCGGTCATCGTCTTCAGCACGGCCGCGGTGATGTCCCTGGTGGCCGCCTGCGCCTCCGCGCTGCGCGGTCGCCGGAGCGGCACCGCAACCCGTCGACCGGCCGGCTCGACGAAGGAACGGCCGCGACCCGCTCCGGCGCCCGGCCGCGCCCCGCGCACACCGGGCCCCGGTCCCGACGCCATGCGGCAGCGGACATCCGAAGGACGGCGAGCCATGGGCACCACCTCGGCATCCGGCACCGGTGCGCCGCAGGCTGCGGCACCGCACGTTCCCGTGCCCGAGGTGGCCGGCCGCCCGTACAGCGCGCCGCCGGCCCGCGGACCGGTCGAGCGAATCGCGGCGGCCGTGACGGCGCGGGCGACGGACGGCTGCGTGCTGGTGACCCTCGACGGCCGGGCCGGAGCGGGAAAGTCGACGCTCGCGGCCGCGGTGGCCGCCTACCTGGGCGGGCCAGGACACGCGGTCGTGGTGCACGGCGACGACTTCTTCCACCCGATGCCCTGCCACGAACGCCTCTCCATGGAACCGGAAGAGGGCTACCACTGGCTCTTCGAGTGGCAGCGGCTACGCGATCAGGTCCTCGTCCCGCTCTCCGACGGCCGGCCGGCTCGCTACGAGCAGTTCGACCGGGACGCGAACGCCCTTCGGGCCGGCGGGCCGCGCAGCGTGCCGCCGGCGGACGTGGTGATCGTCGAAGGGGTGCTGACTGCCCGGCCGGAGCTGGCCGGTTTCTACGACCTGACCGTCTTCGTCGACACCCCGAGCGAGCTGTGTCTGCGCCGGGTGCATGCCCGTCCCGACCTGCGGCCCCAGCGCGAGGCCTGGCTCACCCACTGGCGGGCCGTCGAGGAGTACTACCTGACCGCCACGGACATGCCGGCGCGTGCCGATCTCACCGTCCCCGGGGACTGACGACGACGCCCGGTGAAGTGCCCTTGTCCGCAAGAGGGTTGATGGATCAGCGCTGCTCCTCCGGGCGGCCCTCGACCTCCCAGCGGGTGTGGAAGATCCCGTCCCGGTCGACCCGGCGGTAGGTGTGCGCGCCGAAGAAGTCCCGCTGTCCCTGCACCAGTGCGGCCGGAAGACGCTCCGCCCGCAGGCTGTCGTAGTAGGCGAGCGCGGTTGCGAAGCCGGGGGCGGGCACGCCCAGTTGGGCCGCCACCGAGACGACCCGTCGCCAGGCCGACTGCGCGGAACCGAGCGCCTCCCGGAAGTGCGCGTCGGTCAGCAGCGTGGGACGCTCCCGGTCCGCCTCGTACGCGGCCCGGATCCGGTCCAGGAACCGAGCCCTGATGATGCAACCGCCGCGCCAGATCACGGCCATCTCGCCGGGGTCGATCTGCCAGGAGTACTCCGCGCTGCCGGCCTGGATCTGGTTGAAGCCCTGGGCGTAGGCCACCATCTTGGAGGCGTACAGAGCCTGCTCGACGTCGTCCGCGAACCGGTCCGCCGCCGCGCTGTCGAGCCACGTCTCGGTGGGGCCGGGCAGCCCCCGTCCGGCCTGCCGGAGCGGCACGCTGCCGGACAGCGCCCGGGCGAAGACCGCCTCGGCGATCCCGCTCACGGGCACGCCGAGCTCCAGCGCGCTCTGAACCGTCCAGCGGCCGGTGCCCTTCTGCTCGGCCTGGTCCAGCACGACGTCGACGAAGGGCTTGCCGGTCGCCGCATCGGTGTGGGCGAGGATCTCGGCGGTGATCTCGATCAGATAGGACTCCAGGCGCCCGGCGTTCCAGCTCCGGAAGACCTCGGCGATCGCGTCGGGCTGCAGTCCCGCGCCGTGCCGCAGCAGGTCGTACGCCTCGGCGATGAGCTGCATGTCGGCGTACTCGATCCCGTTGTGGACCATCTTGACGAAGTGACCGGCGCCGTCCGGTCCGACATGGGTGCAGCAGGGCTTGCCGTCGACCTTGGCCGCGATGTCCTCCAGCAACGGCCCCAGGACCCGGTAGGCCTCCGCGGTACCGCCGGGCATGATGCTCGGCCCCTCCAGCGCGCCCTGCTCGCCACCGGAGATCCCGCTGCCCACGAAGTGCAGTCCGCGTTCCCGCAGGGCCGCCTCCCGCCTCCTGGTGTCGAGGAAGTGCGCGTTCCCGCCGTCCACCACCACGTCGCCCTCGTCGAGCAGTGGCACCAGCTCGTCGATGACCGCATCGGTCGGTGCCCCGGCCTTGACCATGATCACGATCAGCCGGGGGCGTTCCAGGGCCGCGACGAACTCCTCCGTGGTCCCGGCCGCCAGGAACTCGCCCTCGTGCCCGAACTCCTCCAGCAGCGCCGTGGTCCGCGCCTGCGTGCGGTTGTGCACAGCCACGCGGTATCCGTGACGGGCGAAGTTCCTGGCCAGGTTGCGGCCCATCACGGCCAGTCCGGTGACGCCGATCCGGGCGGGTGACTGCTCGGTCATGGCGGGAATCTCCAAAGGTCTCGGGGGCCTGGGGCCGTCGGGATCGAGGACGTCGGGTGCCGGGTGCGCCCGTCGCCCTGTCCCTACTCCGCGGAGAGCGCGAGGACCTCGTCCTCGGGAAGCTCGACGTACGCCTGCCCCTCCACCTCGATCTCCGATCCGGAGAACCTGTTGAAGAGGATCTTCTCGCCGACCTTGACGTCCACCGGGTGCGGCTTGCCGCTCCCCAGCTGCCGGCCGGGCCCGACCGCCACCACCTCGCCCTTCCACCTCTCCGGGTCCTGCGGTGTCGCGCCCCCGATCGGCTTGACGATCAGGTGATCGTGCTTCGGGTGGAAGTCGGGCATGGCATGGTCCTCTCACGTAGACGCCTGCGGCGCAGCCGGGGCCGTCCCCCACACATCGATTCTCCCGACGTTCGAGGTTCCCGCACCCGGACGGAAACGGCGGCACGGTCGAACGGGACCCGTCACGAGCCGCGGGACAGGACGAACGGGTCCAGCGTTTCGCCGCCGATCCGCGTCCGCGTCACCGCCGGTGCCGGCGGCCGCCGGTGCCCTGACCGAGCCCACTCTCAGGGCCGATCATCATGGAAGACGACTGCGGTATTAGGCTGGTCCGGGCCCGAACGACCCCTCACCCGACCACGCGGTACGGGCGTGGGGGCGGGGGCGGGCCCATGACCAGGACATACGCAGGGGGGACAGAGCAGGATGCACGAGGAGCAGGAGCACACAGGGTTCATCGACCACACCGGCTACGCCGATGACGGGGACCACCCGGAGCATGAGGACGAGCCGCGGCGCCGCTCGACCACGCGGAGGGTCGTGCTGGTAGCGGTCGGCGGGGTGTTCGCCGCGTTGGTCGGGGTCGGCGGGTACGGCGCGTACAACCTGGTGAACGCCGTGTCGGGCGGATCCTCCGGGGGCGGTGGCGGCGACAAGGCGGCGTCCGCGACCTCGTCGCCGCAGCAGCCGCCGAGCACCGAGCAGGCCGAGGCGGTCGCCAAGGACTTCCTGGCGGCCTGGGGCCGGGGGGACTTCACGGCCGCGGCCGGTCTGACCGACCGTCCGGAGGCCGCCCGGATGGCGCTGACCGCGTTCCATGACGGGGTGCCGACCAAGTCGCTCGCGCTGACCGGGACGGGCCCGGCCTCGTCCGGCACCCCGAGCGAACCCGCCGTCGGCTTCAAGGTGCGGGCGGAGTTCGACGGGGCCACGGAGGCCTGGGAGTACGACAACGTCCTGGGCGTGATGCGGGCCGCGGACGGGCGGACGCTGGTGCGGTGGGCGCCGAGCGTGGTCCACCCAAAGTTCTCCGCGGGCAGGACGATCGCCGTGCGGCCGCTGCCCAACGCGGTGTCGAAGCCGACCGACCGCAAGGGTCGGCCGCTGGACGCCTTCCCGTCGCTGCGCGGCGTGCTGCCCCAGATCGCCCCCGCCGACGGCGCGAAGGTGGTCACCGGGCAGGCCGTGGTGCTGTCCGGCGGCGGCGGACCACAGGATCCGGAGCAGTTGTTCGTCCTCACCCCGCCGAGTGCGCCGCAGGTCACGCTCACCCTGGACGCAGACCTCCAGCAGGTCGCCGAGGAGGCGGTCAAGCAGCAGTCGGCGGGCGGCAAGCCGGCTTCGCTGGTGGCCGTCCAGCCGAGCACCGGGCAGATCCTGGCGATGGCCTACGCCCCGCAGGGCGGCTTCAACCGCGCGGTCGGGGGCGGGCAGGCGCCGGGCTCGACGATGAAGGTGATCACCTCGGCCGCGCTGCTGGAGGCCGGGGTGAGTCCGGACACCGTGGTGCCGTGCAAGGAGACCACCTACTCCCCCAGGGCCTGGCACAACGACGAGCCCGGGGACTTCCCCGCCTACACGCTCGCCGACGACTTCTCCCGCTCCTGCAACACCGGCTTCGTCGACAAGGGCCTGGAGAAGCTGCAGCCGGGCACGCTCGCGACGGTGGCCCGCGACCAGTTCGGCCTCGGCCTGCAGTGGCACATCGGCATCCCGAGCCGGGACGCCACCATCCCGGTGCCGGGCAGCAAGGACGAGGCTGCCGCCGAGTACATCGGCCAGGGCCAGATCCAGGTGAACTCGCTGCTGATGGCCTCGGTGGCCGCCACCGTGCAGAGCGGAACGTTCCGTCAGCCCGTCCTGCGGGAGGACGTCAAACGCGTCTCCGCGACCGGAAAGCTGCCGGCCGACGTCGCCCGCGATCTGCGCGCGATGATGGCCAGGACCGCGACCCAGGGCACAGCCCGCGCCCCGATGTCCGGGCTGAGCGGCCAGATCGGCGCCAAGACCGGCACCGCCGAGGCGGGCTCCGGCCAGGCCACCAACAGCTGGTTCATCGCCTACCGCAACGACCTCGCCGTCGCGGCCGAGGTCGAGGGCGGCGGCCACGGCAACAGCGCGGCCGGTGTGGCGGCGGCCCAGGTGCTGAAGGCGGGCGGCGGCAAGGGCTGACGGAGGGTCTCCCCCCCCCGGCGGCGGCCCCGAGGCCAGGGGCCGCCGCCGCACTTCGGCTGGTTGACCACCGAGTTGCCGGTCTACTCGCCGAGCACCGTCAACCTGAAGACCAACGCCCACACTCGGCCGGTCGGGCAGCGGCCGTTCATCGAGCTGGAGCCCACGGACCACCCGCTCGCCGTCGAACAGCGCGAGGGGATCAGCCAGGACCGCGTCCGCGAGATCGTCAGGGCCGTGCTGCATCCGCGGTGACCGCCTGTGCCTTCCCTCCGGCAGCCGGGCCACCGAGGTCCAGGCCGAGCAGGCGTGCCAGGCGTCCCGCCGTCCCGGGCAGACCGTCCGCCAGCAGGGTGGTGATGCCGAGTTCGGCCGCCGGGACCAGGTTCGCCGGCTGGTCGTCGACGAACACGCAGGAGCCGGCGGGCAGGCTCATCCGGTCCAGGACCGTGCGGTAGATCGCCGGGTCCGGCTTGGCGATGCCCTCGCGCTCGGAGACCACCGCGACGTCGAACAGCTCCCAGACGCCGGTCGCCGCGTACGGGTCGTACGGGTCCAGGCCGAAGCTGTTGGAGAGCAGCGCGACGGTGTACCCGGCGCGGCGGGCCTCGCGGGCGAGTCGGACCATGTCGGCGGCCGGGCGGACCGCCGCCCAGGCCCGGCCCATCAGGTTGTCGCCGTCGACCCCGAGGACGGCCCCGGTGCGGGCGTTCCACTCGGCCTGCCCGAGCCGGCCGTGCTCCAGCTCGGTGTAGAGCTGTCGCACCACGGGGTCGGTGGTCAGGGTACGGCGCCAGGCGTCCGCGTCGAGCCCTTCGGCCACGGCCCAGGCGCCGGTCGCCTCGCGGACGCCCTCGGTGAGGACGCCGACGAAGTCGAGGATCAGGCCGCGGTAGCCGGGCGGCAGTTCCTCGTCGGCGGTGCGCTGGTGCATGGCGGGTGTCCTTCCTCCGCGGTCCTACCGCGACGGTACCGGGCGGGCGAGGACGGCCGGGAGGGCCGGGAGAGCCGAAGGTGCGGGTACGGAAAAAATCGCTTGCCCGGGCCGGGAGTGGCTGCCATCATCTGAGCCATGATCAAGAGAATCGAGCCGGCCGTCCGCTGGTGAGCGCCGCCGCCGGGCGGCGGCGCTCGACGGCGCGGAACGGGAGGAGCTCCGGCAAGGGAACTGAGCCCCAGAATCCGGGCTGATCGGCATCATGGCAGGATGTCTGAACTGATCGATCCGACAGTCCGTCTGCGGACCTCGTTCCTGGCGGCGGTGGCCGAGTTCCACGGCGAACTCGGCCGTCCCGTCCCGTGGTTCGTCACCGACGTCGACCCGCCCGCGTTGACCGACCCCGCCGCCTTCGGCGGCTACGTTGCGCGCGTCCTGGCCGAGCGCACCGAGGCGGGCATGCGCGCGGACGCGGCGGTGCCGATGACGACGCTCTGGTGGGCCGACGGCGACCAGTTGCTGGGCCGGATCGCGATCCGCCACCGGCTGACCCCGAGGCTGCGGCGGGTCGGCGGGCACATCGGCTACGACGTGCGGCCGAGCGCCCGGCGCCGGGGCCACGCGACCGCGATGCTCGCCGCCGCCCTGCCGGTCGCCGCCGCGCTCGGCATCTCCCAGGCGCTGCTGACCTGCGACGAGTCGAACACCGCCTCACGGCGGGTGATCGAGGCCAACGGCGGCCGTCTGGTCGGCACCGACGCCGGCAAGCTGCGCTATCTGCTGCCGACTCCTGCTTAATCGCCCGAAATCCGGAAGACCGGGTAGCCGGGGGCGATCCGCAGCAGTTCCTCGGTGGGCGCGTCGGCGCCGATGCCGTCGAAGAAGTAACTGACCTCCCACTTCCAGCGGCGCAGGTAGGCGCCCAGCACCTCGGGCTTGTCGGCGTCGGGCAGTTCGGTGGCGTGGAAGGTCTCGACGCGCCGGCCGACGCGCAGTTGGCCGGTGCCGGCGACCCGCAGGTTGCGCACCCACTGGACGTGGCCGCGCGGGGCGACCAGGTAGCGCTCGCCGTTGTGAGTGAGCAGGTTGACGGGGTTGGTGCGCCATTCGCCGCTCTTGCGGCCGCGTACGGCGAGGACCCGGGAGCCCCAGAGGCTGAGGCCGGCCTTGGTGAGGCCCGCGACCATCCGGTGGACGACGTTGTTGGCGGCGGTGCCGAGCCGGGTGGTGGGCTTGATCTCGCGGGTGGCGGGGTTGGGCGACTGCGCGGGCTGGGACATCGGACTCCCTCGATTCCGTGACTGCCGCTTCTATTCGAGAGCGCTGCTCTCGGCGACGTCTTCAGCATGGCAGTGGGAGACCCGCAAAGCAAGAGCAGTGCTCTCACTCATGTGCGCCGCTCTGAATCTGTGGCAGGCTGTCCCCATGCCAGCGATCCGGACCGCCCGCGAACGGGCCCGCGAGGAACTCACCCGCGAGATCAAGCAGGAGGCCCGTCGGCAACTCGCCTCGGCGGGCGCCCAGCAGCTGTCCCTGCGCGCCGTCGCCCGCGAGCTGGGCATGGTCTCCTCCGCCCTGTACCGCTACTTCCCCAGCCGCGACGAGCTGCTCACCGCGCTGATCATGGACGCCTACACCGAGCTCGGCGACGCCGCCGAGCAGGCCCTCGCGGCCACCGCCGACGCGCCCGCCCGCGAGCGCTGGCGGGCGCTCTGGCAGGCCACCCGCGACTGGGCCCGCGCCAACCCGCATGAGTTCGCCCTGATCTACGGCACCCCCGTGCCGGGCTACGCCGCCCCGAAGACCACGATCGAGGCGGCCGCCCGGCTCCCGCTCGCCCTGTTCGGCCTCGTCCGCGAGGCCCCCCTCAACCCCACCCCGCCCGGCCCCACACCCCGGGGCGCCCTGCCCGAGCAGCTCACCCGCTTCACCGCCACCCTCGCCCCCGGGCTCCCCCAGCACACCCTCGCCCGCGCCGTCTCCGCCTGGGTCCAGCTCATCGGCCTGATCGGCTTCGAACTCCACGGCCACCTGGTCGGCTCCTTCGACCCCGCCGACGACTTCTTCGCCTGGACCATCGAACAGACCGCCGACAGCCTCGGTCTCTGACCGGACGTCTCCCCGCCGGTCAGTCGCCCAGCAACCGTCGCGCGGCGAGGGCGAGCCTGGCGCGGGTCAGGCCGGCGGGGTCGGTGGGGTCGAACTCCAGGACCCTGGCGATCTGTTCGAGCCGACGGGCGACGCTGCTGTGGTGCAGGTGGAGGAGCTCGGCGGCGCGGCGCAGGGAGCCGGTGGCGCAGTAGGTGTCCAGGGTCTCCAGGTCCTCCGGACCGGCGGCGAGCCGGGCGACGGCGGTGACGTCGGCGTTCTCGCGCAGGGCGGCCGCGGGCACCTCGGCCAGCAGCGCCAGCGCACCCAACTCGCCGTAGTGGAGGGCGGGTTCGCGCGCGGTGGTGAAGCGCAGGGCGGTCCTGGCCTGCCGCCAGGAGCGCTCGGGGCTCCCGGGTTCGCCGAGGCCCGCCCGCACCCCGTCCGGGAGCCGGGCCGGATCCGGGGCAGTGGCCAGGATGACGCCGACCTCGCCGAGCGGCGCCGCCTTCACCGGCCGGTCCGGACAGAGCAGGACGCCGAGCCGGTCGAGCGGGAGCAGCGGGAGCCCCGCGGCCGGCGGGAGCTGCGTACGGACCGCGACCACGGTGAGCGCCACCCCGGGCGCGAAGCCCAGCAGCCGCAACGCCCGTGCCCTGGCCGCCTCGTCGCTGTCGGCGCTGATCGCCAGCTCGACCAGCGCCGGGTCGGCCATGGTGGTGCGGGCCGGACCGTAGCGTTCCACGGCGGCCGCGACGGCGATGGCGAGCCGGTCGAGCAGGACCTCGTCGAGCGGGCCCGGCGGGCCGGGGCGTTCCAGCCACACCGTGCCGATCTCCTCGTCGTCGAGGGTGACCGGCACCTCGCTGGACGCGGGCGACGGCTCGGTGGTGGCCTCGGTGCCGTACGGCGAGACCCGGATCACCCGCCCCGCGCCGTGCAGCCGGATGCCCGCCAGGCACTCGGCCAGGCCCGCCGAGGCCCGCGCGAGCGCCGGCAGGTCCACCCGACGGCGCATCAAGGTGTCGTAGAAGCCGACGATGCGGATCGCACCGTCGACGTACGGATCGAGTCCCGACAGCCGTACGGCCAGTGCTTCCATGGCAGCAGGATAGGGCGGCGGGCCCGGCTGCGGGTGCGCCGGTCGGCGCGCGATCGGGCCGGGACGCGCGACGAACGGCGGGTGACCGGCCACCGGACGGCCGCCAGGATGGTCCGCATGGATCCCGAACTCGAAGCATTCATCCCGCTGTTCCCGCAGACCGACCTGACCGATCCGCCGGCCGCGCGGGGCCTGCTCGCCGAACTCGCCGCCGCCGTGCCCGCCCCGGACACCGGCGAACTGAAGGTCGAGGACCGTACGGTGCCCGGCGACCCGGACGTCCCCGTGCGGATCTACTCCCCGCACGGCGCGCGGGGCGCCGTGATCTGGCTGCACGGCGGCGGGTTCGTCATGGGCAACGTCGACACCGAACACCCCTGGGCCGCCCGGATCGCGGCGGGCTCCGGCGCGGTGGTGATCTCGGTGGGCTACCGGCTGGCTCCCGAGCACCCGTTCCCGGCCGCCCTGGACGACGCCTACGCCGTCCTGCGCTGGACCGCCGAGCACGCGGCCGAGCTCGGCGTGGACCCGGACCGGATCGCCGTCGGCGGCCACAGCGCGGGCGGCGGGCTCGCGGCCGCGGTGGCGCTGCGGGCGCGCGACGAACGGGGGCCGGCGATCCGCTTCCAGCTGCTCAACCAGCCGGCGCTGGACGACCGACAGGAGACCTGGTCGGCGCGGAACTTCACCGACACGCCCTGGTTCAACCGCGACAAGGCGACGACGGCCTGGCGGCACTACCTGGGCGCCCAGCCGGCCACGCCGTACGCCGCCCCGGCCCGGGCGGCCGAGCTGTCCGGCCTGCCCCCGGCCTACATCGCCACCGCCGAGCTGTGCCCGAACCGCGACGAGGACCTCGGCTACGGGCTGCGGCTGCTGCAGGCGGGTGTGTCCGTCGAACTGCACCAGTGGCCGGGCACCTTCCACGGCTCGCAGGCGGTCGTGTCCGCCGAGGTCTCCCAGCGGCAGAACGCCGAGCTCGGCGCCGTGCTGCGCCGCGCGCTGGCGGACTGACCCACGGCGCGGTGCCCCACCCGTCGATCCCGACGCCGGCCCCGACGTCAATCCCGAGACCAACCCTGGAAGGACACCCGTCATGGACCTCCGACTGCCGCTCTGCGAAGCGGATTCCCCCTCGACCGGCCTCGATCCCGCCCGCCTGCAGGCCGCCCTGGACGGCGTCCACCGCGCAGGCGTGCCCGCGGTGTTCGCCGAGGTCCGCGCCGCCGATCGCGTCTGGCGCGGCGCCGCCGGGGTGGCCGACCTCGACACCGGCCGCCCCGCCACTCCCGAGCTGCGTCAGCGCGTCGGCAGCGTCACCAAGGCCTTCACCGCCACCGCGGTCCTGCGGCAGGTCGAGCGGGGCCGGATAGCGCTCGACGCGCCGATCGGCGACGTGCTGCCGCGGCTGGTACCGGGCGAGCGCGGCCGGAAGGTGACGGTCCGGATGCTGCTCAACCACACCAGCGGCCTCGCCGACTACCTCCCGTACGCGTACCCGTCCCTGCGGAACTTCCCCTCGGTACCGGACATCTCGACCGAGAGCCTGGACGACAGCCGTTACCGGCACTTCGACCCGGTCGAGCTGATCGACCTGGGCCTCGCCGCGCCGCCCGTCGGCGAACCCGGCGGCCCCACGGGCGTGTACTCCAACACCAACTACCTGCTGCTCGGCCAACTCCTGGAGCTGGTGACGGGTGTCGCGGCCGAGGAGTGCATCACCCGGGACGTCATCGAGCCCGCGGGCCTGCCCGACACCGGGTTCCCGACCGGGCCGTCCCTCGACGGGCCGCACCCGCGGATGTACGAGTCCTTCTACGGGAAGATCGACCCGCCGCGCGACTACAGCGACTACGACATGTCCTGGGTGGGCCCGGCCGCCGCGCTGGTGTCGACCATGGCCGACCTCAACCGCTTCTTCGCCCTCCTGCTCGACGGACGGATCGTCAGCCGTCACTCACTGGCGCAGATGCAGTGCACCGTCCCGGTCCGCGCCTTCGACGGCACGACCATCGACTACGGCCTCGGCCTGCACCGGGCCGACCTCGGCTGCGGCACCTGCTGGGGCCACGACGGCTCCGCCTGGGGCGCCGGGACGATCTCGCTGACCAGGGCCGACGGCACGCGCCAGCTGTCCGCGGCGGTCAACCTCCAGCGCTGGAACCGCCCTGACGCCTCCGGTCGGCCCCAGCCCCACCCGATCGACGGGGCACTCGCGGCTCTGTACCGGCAGGCGATGTGCGGCCACGACGGCCCCGCCCGGCCCGCGGACGGCCGCTAGGCGCGGCCGCGCAGGCCCGATCAGCCCCGCGCGGAACGCGGCGGGACGCTGCCGCCGGCGGCAGCGTCCTCCCTCTGATCAGCGGTTGCGCCTCCACCAACGGGCCATCGCCTCCCGCTGGGCGGCCACGGTGGGAAAGTCGGCGACGGCCACGGCCGCGCGGCCCTGGCGAATCAGGAGGAGGGCCAGCTCCCGGGCCGACCCGAGCTCCATCGAGGTCCGAAGCACCTCGACGGCCTCGTCCACCCGGCCGTCCCGCTCCAGGAGCCAGGCCAGTGACTGGTCCCACTGGTCGGGCTCCTGCGCCCGCACCGGCTCGATCTCGGCGATGCCCTCCCTGCTGCGGCCCGTCTCTCCCATCAGCCACCACCGGACCGACCGGATCCAGTCCAGCTTCTCCCGGACGAACTCCAGCCCGGCGGCCGGTGTCCTGGGCAGCAGCCCCATCAGCGGGCCGCCCACCCGGGAGGAGAGCTTGTCGTGGTCGGTCTCATCGCGCACGACCTGCTCGCGCTGGTCGAGGAAGGTCCTGCCGACGATGCCGGCCGGGGTGTCGCGCGGAGCCCGGGCGGCGACGTAGTAGGTCACCATGCCGCCGGCGCTCAGCCCGTAGAGCACGATCGGACGGTCGTCACGGGAGCGCTCGTACGCGAGGAAGTCCACCACCAGGTCGATCCAGTCGTCGTACAAGAGGGTGCTGCCGCGGTCGAGGTGGACGCGGTGTCCGCGCCGCGGGAAAACGAAAAGGCAAGGAGGTCAGCGACTCCTTGCCACTACCAAAGTACCGCGCCCAGGGGGCCTTGCGGCAAGGCCCCCGTCATGGCGCAGAATCGTCGCCCGAGGCCGGAACACACGAAATCTTCGGTTCGCGACACACATACGCATTTGTCCTGCGTACGGGCCTCGCGCGAACCCCATGGGGGAAGTACTGATGATCGACGTGATCGTGGTCGGCGGCGGGCCGACCGGTCTGATGCTGGCGAGCGAACTGCGGCTGCACGACGTGCGGGTGGTGGTGCTGGAGCGGCTGACCGAGCCGACCGACCAGTCCCGCGGCCAGGGCCTGCACGTGCGCAGCGTGGAGATGATGGACCAGCGCGGGCTGCTGGAGCGGTTCCTCGCGGTGAGCGGGAAGTTCTCGGTCGGCGGTTTCTTCGGCGGCATCTACAAGCCCTGGCCGGAGAGCATGGACACCGCCCACCCGTACGGGCTGACCACCCCGCAGCCGGTCACCGAGCAGCTGCTCAACGAGCACGCCCTCGAACTGGGCACCGACATCCGGCGCGGCCAGGAGGTGGTCGGGCTGAGCCAGGACGAGGACGGGGTGAGCGTCGAGCTGGCGGACGGCACCCGGCTGCGCTCGCGCTACCTGGTCGGCTGCGACGGCGGGCGCAGCACGGTGCGCAAGCTGCTCGGGGTCGGCTTCCCCGGCGAGCCCTCGAAGGTCGACACGCTGCTGGGCCAGCTGTCGCTGACCGAGGACCCGGCGACCGTCGAGGCCGTCGTCACCGAGGTCCGCCGGACCCAGATGCTCTTCGGTGCGATCCCCCAGGGGGACGGGTTGTACCGCGTGATCGTGCCCGCCGAGGCCGTGGTCGAGGACCGCGCCACCGCGCCCACCCTGGAGGAGTTCCGGCAGCGGCTGCGGGCCGTCGCGGGCACCGACTTCGGCGCCCACTCGCCGCGCTGGCTCTCCCGCTTCGGCGATGCCACCCGGCAGGCCGAGCGCTACCGGGTCGGCCGGGCCTTCCTGGCCGGCGACGCGGCGCACATCCACCCGCCCACCGGCGGCCAGGGCCTCAACCTCGGCATCCAGGACGCCTACAACCTGGGCTGGAAGCTGGCCGCCGAGATCCAGGGCTGGGCCCCGGCCGAGCTGCTGGACAGCTACCACAGCGAGCGCCACCCGGTGGGCGCCCGGGTCGTGGAGAACACCCGCGCCCAGATGACCCTGCTGGGCACCGGGTCCGGCCCCGCGGCGCTGCGCGAGCTGCTCTCGAAGCTGGCCGACTTCGAGGAGGTGAACCGGTACATGACCGAGATGGTCACCGCGGTCGGGGTCCGCTACGAGCTCGGCGAGGGCCACGAGCTGCTCGGCCGCCGGCTGCGGGACGTCCGGCTCAAGGAGGGGCGCCTGTACGAGCTGATGCGCGGCGGGCGGGGGCTGCTGCTCGACCGGACCGGCGGCCGGCTCGCGGTCACGGGCTGGGCGGACCGCGTCGACCATGTCGTCGACGCCACCGAGGAGTTGGACGTCCCCGCCGTCCTGCTGCGGCCCGACGGGTACGTGGCGTGGGTCGGCGAGGACCGGCAGTCCCTGCTCGACGCGCTGGCCCGGTGGTTCGGCGCCGCCGCGTGAGCGGCTCCCTCTCCTGGCGGACGACGCGCCCCGCCCGTCCGGGCTTCCGGACGGGCGGGGCGCGGTACTTCGGCGGGCCGGCTCCCGTGGCCCGGCCGCCTACCTCGGCTTCGGCTTGATCATCGCGAACGGAGCGCCCTGCGGATCGGCGACCACCGCCATCCGGCCGGCCACCATGTCGAAGGGCGGGGCGAGGACGGTCCCGTTGCGCTTGACCACGGTGTCGACGCAGTCGTCCACGTCGTCGACCGAGAAGTAGGTCAGCCAGTGCGGCGGGGTGCCGGGCGGGTCGTTGGCGAGCATCAGGGCGCCACCGACGGCGCGGCCGCCGACGTGCAGCTCCCAGTACTGGTCGTTGCCCGCCACCGGCTTCACCTCGATGCCGAAGGCCTCGCCGTAGAAGGCCGTGGCGCCCTTGACGTCGCTGGTGTGCAGTTCGTTCCAGGTCAGCGCCCCGGCCTCGTTGACCACCTGGGCCCCGGAGAACTCGCCGGGCTGCCAGACGCCGAACACCGCGCCCTGCGGATCGGCGGCCACCAGCATCCGGCCGAGGGAGCCGACGTCCATCACCGGGACCAGCAGGGTGCCACCGGCCTCGACGATCGCGTCCTGGGTGGCCTCCGCGTCGGTGGTGGCCAGGTAGCTGGTCCACACGGTGGGCGGCTCCGGCATGCCTTCGGGGGCCGCCGCCGGACCGATGCCGGCAACCGCCTTGCCGTTGAGCATGCAGACCGCGTACCCGCCGAACTCGGCCGGGCCCGGCTGACCCTGCCAGCCGAAGAGGTCTCGGTAGAAGTCCAGCGCGGCCTGCTGGTCCTTCGCCATCAGGTCGACCCAGCACGGGGTGCCGGTCGCGTACGGGGTGGTGACGTCAGGCATTCTCGCCCTTTCCTCGGGAGGTCCCCCGGCAGTCACCCTCCCGTCCCCCACCGGGATCCGCCACCCGACACGCCGCCCGACACGCCGCCCCAGGGGCGGAACCGACAGCGCCCCGGCGGCCCGGCGGAGTGTCTCCAACGGTGACAACCTGGTCCACCTTCTCGACCCCGATATCGACGCCGTCACCGAGCGTCTCTGCGACGCTGTCGCCCCCACCGTCACTCCCGACCAGTGACACCGGTACCTCCCTGGCGCCCCCTACCGACCCGCCTGCCGCTGCCCCCCGCTCACCCCAGGTCGGCGAGGGCCGCCTCGACGGCGCGGTGAAAGGTCGGGTAGGCGAAGATCATGTGCCGCAGCCGGGCGATCGGCACCCGGGCCTGGATCGCGACCGCCAGGCCGTACAGCACCTCACCGCCCATCGGCCCGGCGGAGGTCGCCCCGACGAGCACGCCCCGGTCGGCGTCCGCGACGAGCTTGACGAAGCCCTCGTTGCCGGCCTTGTGGATCCAGCCCCTGGTGGCGGACGGCAGCTGGGTGGTGCCCGTGCGGACGTTCAGCCCGCCGTCGCGGGCCTGCCGTTCGGTCAGGCCGACGGCGCCGATCTCCGGATCGGTGAAGGTCACCCGGGGCAGGGCGCGGTAGTCGGCCTCCGGGCCGGGGTCGCCGAGGATGTCGCGGACGGCGATCTCGGCCTCGTACATCGCGACGTGGGTGAAGGCGCCGTGGCCGGTGACGTCGCCGATCGCCCACAGTCCGTCGGCGGCCCGCAGCTGCCCGTCGGTGGGGACGGCGCGGGCCGCCGGATCGAGTCCGACGGTGTCCAGGCCGAGTTCGCTGAGGTCGGCGCGGCGGCCGGTGGCGACCAGGAGCCGTTCGGCGGTGAGCAGTTCGCCGCCGTCCAGGTGGAGGGTGAAGGTCGTTCCGTCGTGCTCGGCGCGGACGGCGCGGGCGCTGGTGCGGATCTCGATGCCCTCCCGCTGCAGGACCGGTGCGATCAGCCGGCCGGCCTCGGGTTCCTCGACCGGCAGCAAGAGGTCCAGGGCCTCGACGACGGTGACGGCGCTGCCGAAGCGGGCGAACACCTGGGCGAGTTCGAGGCCGATCGCGCCGCCGCCGAGCACCAGCAGGGATTCGGGCAGTTCCTTCGCCGCGACGGCGTCCCGGTTGGTCCAGTACGGCACCTCGGCCAGCCCCGGGACGGGCGGCGCGGTGGGGCGGGTGCCGGTGGCGATCACGACGCCGCGCCGGGCGGTGAGCTCCTGCCCGTTCACCGCGACGCGGCCCGGACCGGTGAGGCGGGCCCGGCCCCGGATGAACCGGGCGCCCTTGCCGGTGAGGCGGTCGACGGCGACCCGGTCGCTCCAGTCGTCGGTGGCCTCGTCGCGGATCCGGTCCGCGACCGGGGTCCAGTCGGGGGTGACCTGGGAGCGACCGGCCATGCCGGGCACCCGCCGGGTCTCGGCGAGCAGGTTCCCCGCCCGGATCATCATCTTGCTGGGGATGCAGCCCCAGTACGGGCACTCCCCGCCGACCAGCTCGGCCTCGATGCCGACGACGTCCAGGCCGGACTCCGCGAGGCGTCCGGCGGCGTGCTCGCCACCCGGGCCGAGGCCGATCACGATCACGTCCGCCTGCTGCTGTTCGCTCATCGCCGGTCCTCCTGAATCGGGTCGACCCGTCACCCCCACCACGCTAGGCGCCCCGCCGCGGACCGGCAGCGGACATGGTCGGGTGGCCGACGGTCCCCTCGCGGCCGGGCAGGGCCGACGTGCGGCCGGGCGGCGTTCCGGACCGTCCGACACGCACGGAAACCGGTCGGTGGCGCCACCGCCAGGACGGCCGCCGCAGAGGCCACCATGTGGTGCATCCGCCGAACCGCGCTGCCGGCTGCCAGAGACCTCCAGGAGGAGACCTTCGATGATGCGTGCGACCTGCAACGGCGTCGTCCCCGCCGGGGCCCCGCGCCCGGCCCGGGCCGTCGCGGACGGCACGGCCGGGAACGCGCCGCTCGTCACCGGGAAACCGGAGGAGGTGTCGGCCCCGTGACCGGCAACGGAATCGTGCTCTACTGGCGGCCCGGCTGCCCGTACTGCACCTGGCTGCGGCGCGGCCTGCGGGTGAAGCGGCTGCCGTTCGGCGAGACCGACATCTGGTCGGACCCGCAGGCGGCTGCCTTCATCCGCTCGATCGCCGGCGGCCACGAGACCGTCCCCACCGTCACCGTCAACGGGCGCGCCATGGTCAACCCGAGCGTCGCCGAGGTGCTGGCCGCGGTGGCCGACCACGCGCCGGGGCTGCTGCCCGCCGAGCAGCCCGCGACACCCTGGTGGCGGCGTCTGCGGCGAGCGCGGCCGTGAGCCGGAACGCCAACCCGGACGCCTTCCACCGGCTGCACCGGGCGTCACCGAGACAGTCCTCCGCCGCGCCCGCGACGCGAACGGGACGGAGCTTAGACGGTGGTCACGCGAGCAGGCCGACGGCTCGCTGGAGATTCACCCTCACGAGTGATTGCTACGCTACGCACACTAGCGGACACTCAGAGTGTCCGGAGAGCTCACGGGGCTCTCCCGGCGTAAGGAGAGTCGCTATGGCCGCAACCGAAGCAACCGCCTCCGACGCCCCGCAGATCGCGGGCCACTCGCAGCCCACCCGCCAGGACCAGGGCCTCGCGGCGATCGGCGGCAACGTCGGTGCCGTGTGGCGGGCCTGGTGGACGTGGACCCCGTCGAACGGGACGTTCAACCTCCAGCTCCCCTGGAACGTCATCGGGATCGACTCGACCGTCGTCATCACGGCCTCCGAGATCTACTCCAACGGCAACCGGTTCGTCGGCGGTGCCGCCTTCCAGGTGTCGAGCATCGCCCCCGGCAACGGAATCGTGACGTTCAAGATCAACATCGGCTGGGGCAGCCCGCTGCCGATGCGCACCGACGTGCTGGTCTTCAACTGACCTGGTCTCGAAGACCGGGGACGCACCACCGATCGTGGACGGGGACGGCGCCGGCCCGCCCCGTCCACGATGGCGCTCGGCAGGACCCCTTCGACACCACCACGGACCGCCGAGCTGCGGCGCCGCAGGATCGACTTCTGCCCGCTTCACGAGAGCCTCGACCCGGCTACCGCCGGGCCGGCTCGCCTACAGGTCAGTGCACCTGGCGGCGCAGCCTCAGTGACCCACCCCCCGGTACCACGGCAACGGGCGCGTCCCGCTCGGGCCCAGATGCTCAGCCCCCGCCCAGGCGACTAACGCCACCAGGAGGGCAAGGACCACGATCACACCGAAGCGCCACCGTCCGACTCGTGGGAGCGGAAGCGTCGAACTCCCGGTCCGAGAACCCCAGCCGAGATAGTGCCCGGCCTTGCCGCCCTGAACGGCCGTGAAGACGATCACTGACGGTCTGCCGAGGCGCTGCGCTCCGGCGCACAGGACGAGTAGCCGGGTCTCCCACCAGGCATGACCGTCTTCAAGGTCAACGATGACGACGATCGTGCCGGCGGAGCTGCGCAGCGTGCTGAGGATATGGCTGCCACCGCTGTCCACCACGGGCAGGCCCGGCTGGTCGGTGATGTTGCATGGAATCACCACCGGCCGCTGGGAGGTGGTTGCCGCGTTCAGCGCGATCTTGACACTGGCGACCTCGAACGAACCTCCGCTGGAGGCCAGGCCGTCCAGGATCACCAAGATCACGGGGACGAGGCTCAGTACGGCGATGCCCAGCAGCGCCCAGCCGGCGGGCACCTCCCCCAGACGCAGTTGCTTTCGGGCAGCACCCCAGGTGATCAGCAGCAGCACGAACAGGGTGAGGGCGAAAAGCATCGCCAGCTTGGTACCGAAAGGCCAGAACCCCAGAGCATGCTTCTTGGAGTGCCCTGATCGTGGTTCGTCGGACTTTCCCATGTCGAACGCCTTTTGCGGTCTGATGTCAGGCGATGCCTCTGCCCGTCCGGGGCGCGCGCTACCGCACGGCACCAGTCTGTGACAGATGCACGCCGCACGCCCACCGCAGCGACCAGGAAGACACGCCGGTCGTCCAGACGGCGAGGATCGGCTCCAGCATCAACGGGGTGCTCCAGGTGACCCGGCCCGACCGGCCGTCCACCACCCACGGCCCCGGGTCCCCCGACTCGTCAACCCAGCTCACCACCGTGCCGCCCATCTGCCGTCCGACGGCAAGTCGGGAGCGCCCGGGTTGCGCCGTCCCGACGACGGGACCTCCCGGAGTTCCGGCCTGGCGCGCACTTCGCTGCCGCGCGTGCGTGAATGAATCGTCCACGTGCGTATCTCTGTTCGCGGTTCGAGAAGTCCGCAGGAAAGCGTCATGGCACAGACGAAGAAGCCGCAGTCGATAGAACATGTGGTGATCATGGTTCAGGAGAACCACACCACCGACACCTACTTCCGCTCCGTGCGGGCGTACGGGGCGAACGTCGCGACCGGCTGGCCGCACCCGACGCCCACGCCCACACCGCCGCCGCCCTCCCCGGTCGACGGGCCCAAACCCGTCGCCGACGTGCTGCTGCGCGACGGCACCTCGCTGGGCCCGCCCCAGGACGTGCTCGCCAACTGACATGCGTCGGGCGGCCCGTGACGGCCGCCCGACGCCGGACCCGGGGCACGGGAAAAGGATGGTGAGAGCGATGGTCGAGTTCCACGAACGGCGGCGGGCGACGGCCCAGGTGCGGCAGACCCGCGAGGAAGGCGCCCGGGCCCCGGTCGGCGACTACGTCTCGCGGGCCGACGCGCTGGCGCCCGGCCGACTGTACCGCCAGGTGCTCGGCGTGGACGGCGCGGCCCGTCCGATGACCGCGCAGGAACTCGCGGGACTCGGCGATCCGATGGCCGCGGTCTTCTTCCGCCGGGGCGGCTTCCCGATGACCCTCCAGGACCTGCTGGGCGGCCTGCCGCCGCTCACCTCGGCCGCGCAACAGGCGGTGTACCTGATCGGCGAGGCCGGCCAGATCCCGCCCGCCAGCGCACCCGGACTGCACCGCGACCTCCGGTTCGCGATCGCCCGTTCCGTCCAGGGCCGGGACGCCGACCTGCTGATCAGCACCGGCGCCAACGCCGACCCGGCCACCACCTTCCTCCAGGTCGCCGCCTGGGACCCGACCGCGAAGGTGTTCAACTACTACATGCGGATCAGACCGGCCTGGGTCTGGGCCGGGAACTCGTGGTCCGCGCTCGCCGACGGCTCCCGGGGCAACGGCTGCTTCGACAGCCATGTCAACGGCAGCGTCGTGATGAAGGAGCTGAAACAGCCCTGGAGCAACTGGCAGACCCAGGCGGCCGGCATCCAGCTCGCCCCCGACGACCCGTTGCGCGCCGACCCGCTCTACCAACAGGTCACGGACGCCCAGAAGCTGGAGCTGACCGTCCGCTCGCTGGTCACCCGCTGGACCGCGGCCCGGCTGGACGCGGTCACCGCGAGCGGCACCATCGAGCACCCCGACCACCTGCTGCGCCAGTTGTTCACCACCACCTCGGTCAACCTTGCCAGCACCGCCACCCAGAGCACGACCGTCACGACGGCCGGCGCCGACCTGCCGCTGCCCGCCGGATTCTGGTTCAACGGCGACGCCCTGCTGGACATGGACACGCTCGCTCTGCCCTCCACCGCCGCGCTGCCGCTGGCGCCAGCCGCCCGGTACGTCGAGAGCCTGACCACCTTCGACTTCCGGCTGGAGGAGCGGGCGAGCGGCTTCTCCCGACCGGGCGACACCTTCTTCGCGTTCGTGGTCCCCGAGGCCGCCTACGAGGACAACGACGTGGTGCGCCAGCTGGTGCAACGCGGGATCGTCCCGGCGAAGCTCGCCGCCTGCGCCCTCATGGTCGACTTCACCAACCCGGTGTTCAGCCCGGACCGCGCCCGGCTGGCGGCCTACGTCCCGACCGCGCCGACCGGCGTCGCCGCGCTCGGTGAGCAGGTCGTCCGGGCGATCCTCGCCGCCGCCGCGAAGCTGCCGGCCGACAGCCCGGAGGGGCGGTTCGCGGCCGCCTGGGCACTGGCCGACGACGAGTGGCGTCCGGCCTTCGCCCGGCGCATCGACGCCTACCTGGTAAGCGTCGCCGACCGCATCCGCACGAACGCCGGATTCGCGGACTACGTACGGCTGGCGGAGTCCCGCCGTCGCGATTTCAAGGCGATGCGACTGGACGAGTTCGAACTCACCCTGCCCGTCACCAACATCCCCGCCGCCGCCCCCCGACTGGCGATGGCCGAGGACGCCACCGTCACCCAAAGGAGACCGTCGTGAGCACCATCAGCTCCTACGACCCACCCGGTAACCTCACCGACCTGGACGACACCGGACGCAAGGCCTGGAACGACTTCGTCACCAGCAACATCGACCAGGCCGTCAAGGGCCCCGACGCCAGCCAGACCCTCCACGACAGCCCGCGCAGCCAGTACTACGACCTCACCACCACCGACACCGCCGCCGACTCCACCGTGGCGACCGTCTCCTGGACGGCCTTCCCACGCCGGATCAAGGTGACCTCGACCGGCGACTCCCAGCGCTGGCAGCGCGCGGACGCGAGCCGCGACGTCCAGGACGAGTACTGCGAGTGGAGCGTCGCCCGCGACCCGGCATCGGGGAAGATCACCCAGGTCATGTTCACCTGCGAGGGCCCCGAGTACTGGGGCCTGCTCGCGCGGTCGAGCCCGGACACCGTCCTCCAGCTCTACCGCACCCTCATCAGCCCGAACGTCCAGCAGAGCGACCTGTTCGGACCCGACGGCAGCTACCGGCCCCGCAACCGCTGGAACGACTCCACCGCCCACGGGGCGATGCACCTGATCCAGGCAGCCAACACGCTCAGCGCCGAGATCGAGCTCGCCGCCGCGGCCACCATCGTCCGGGTCGTCAACGGTGTCGAGCTGACCACCGAGCAGGAGCTCATCCAGTGCAGCAAATACGGTGAGCCGGAGCGCAACAGCGACCCGCACATCGGCGCGGCCGTGAACGCGCTCGCCCGGCAGAAGGCCGACATCGCCCTGGCCAACCCCGTCGGGCTCTACTTCGACGACCTGGCCACGGACGGCTGGGCCGCCCCGGACGGCTCCGACCCGAAGAGCTACTGGACCTACCAACGCGGCGACGCCACCCATCCGGTGCGGGCGCTCTACCAGGTACCGGCGAACAAGGGCTTCACGGTGGGGGACATCACCATCAACGGCACGCCGATCCGGTTCGGCGCGCAGATCGCGGACTTCATCACCATCAAACTCTCCGCCGTCGCCTGCCGGTTCGGCCAGAGCACCACCCAGCCGCAGACCGCCTGCGTGGAGTTCCCACTGGCGCCCGCCGGGCCGACGCTCACCGCGAGCGCCCGGTCGGAGCCCGGCCACCGCAGCCCGCTCTCCGTCCCCGGGGCCCCGGCCACCCGGCGCCGCTGATCGCCCGGGCCTGATTCCGCCCGAGCGCCTCGGTCCGCCCTGTGCGGCCCGGGGCGCTCCCACGCGCGGGAACCGCCACCGCACCGGCAAGCGCCTCTCGGAGCGCAACGGCCTCCAAGACCTGCGCCGGGCACTGGAATTGGCCTGCGGATGAACGGGTCGAGCGGGGCGGTGCTCGGGCGTTGATCCTGCGTTGATCGGGGGGTGACAGCGTACGGGTGCCGCCGAAAACTCGGTCGGAAGCTTGGTAGAGAGGCACATTCGGATGTTCAAGCACCGCAGCCGCACCCGTATCGCAGCCCGACTCGCCTCGGTGGCGGTGGCCGTCGGGCTGGCCGTCCTGCCGCAGGTCGGCGCCTCGGCGCAGGCCCAGTCGCGGGCGGCGACGCAGGCTCACACCCAGGTGCAGGCCGGCCAGGCGACCGG
The DNA here is from genome assembly GCF_044768305.1 of Kitasatospora sp. NPDC101155. Taxonomy (NCBI): domain Bacteria; kingdom Bacillati; phylum Actinomycetota; class Actinomycetes; order Kitasatosporales; family Streptomycetaceae; genus Kitasatospora; species Kitasatospora sp. NPDC101155. The sequence continues at coordinate 82,421 of NZ_JBIWPN010000016.1, forward strand.
TGGCGGCACCGGCGACATCAAGGAGTGGAACGGCACCGGCGCCTAGCGAGTGTCCTGCACGAAGGGCAGGCAGATCTAGCACGACTCATGTCTCGGCGGGCAGCGCGACCAGCTCGCCGAGGAGGGTGGCCACGTCGGCGGCGTCCGGGAGGCCGAGTCGTTCGAAGATGGCGTGCGCCTCGTGCAGCCGGGCCCGGGAGGCGTCGGGGCGGCCGAGTTCGGCGAGGGAGCGGCCGAGGACGACCAGTGCGTACCCCTGGTCGCGCTGGGCGCCGGTCTCCACGGTGATCGCCAGGGCCGCCTCGGCCTCCGCCGCCGCCTGTTCCGGCCGGGAGAGGGCCAGCAGGGCCTCCGCGAGGCGCACGCCCGCCAGGGCCTCCCGGTCGCGGCGGCCGGCGGTGGCGGCGAGGGCCCGGCACTCGCGGCAGCGGTCGGCGGCCTCCTGGTAGCGGCCCAGGCCGTGCAGGGCGAGGCCCAGCACGTAGAGGGTGTACGCGGTGTTGGCGGTGTCGCCGAGCGCGCGCACCTCGGGGAGCACCTGCTCGCAGGTCTCGGCCGCCTCGGCCGCCTGACCGTGCCGCACCCGGGCCAGCGCAGCGTTGACGGTGCCGGCCACCGCGCCGGAGCGGTGGCCCAGTCGGCGGGCCAGCTCGACCGACTCCTCGAAGCGGCGGATCGCCTCCTCGTTGCGGCGCAGCGCCTGGGCGATCAGACCGAGGTTGTTGAGCACCTGACGGAGGATGACGGTGTCCCCGGCCGCCCGGCTGGCCCGCTCCGCGAGCTCGGCCTCGGTGCGGGCCTCGTCCAGCCGGCTGGCGGCGAGTCGGAGGCCGCAGAGCAGGAACCGGGCCCGGCCTTCCGCGAAGCGCTCGCCGACCGTGGTGGCGGCGCTGATCAGGGCGAGGGCCGCGGTCTCCAGCCGGCCGCCGAGTTCGCCCGGACCGAAGGGGCTGAGTGCGATCAACAGGTCGGTCGTGGCGCGGAGTTGGTCGGCCGGGCCGACTTCGGTGGCCAGCCGGCCCGCCAGGGCGATGGCGCCGGGGTTCTCCGCCCGGGCCCAGGCCCGCGCGGCGGGCAGATCGGCGAGCACCGGCCCGGGCAGTGCGGGCGAGTCGCCACCGAGCGCCCCGGCCACCGGGTCCCCCGGTACCGCGAGCTGGAACGCCGTACGGGCGCCGGCCAGCAGGTGGCTCAGCAGCCGGCCGCGCGCCGCCCCGGATTCGGCCCCCTGGGCCCGGGAGGTGCGGCGGGCGAAGCCGCGCAGCAGGTCGTGGTAGCGGTAGCGGCCGGCGGTGAGCGAGTCGAGCATGGCGGCGTCCACCAGGGACTCCAGCAAATCCTCGGCCTCCTCCGGCGCGAGGTCCAGCAGCGCCGCGGCGGCGTCCAGGCCGACGTCGGGGCCCTCGGCCCAGGCGGCCAGCCGGAAGGTGCGGGCCTGTTCCGGGGTGAGCTGGCGGTAGCCGAGTTCGAAGGCCGCGTCGACGGCCAGGTCCCCCATCCGCAGCTCGTCGATCCGGCGCTGCTCGTCGGCGAGCCGTTCACTGAGGCTGGCGATGCTCCAGCGCGGGCGGGCGGCCAGCCGGGCGGCAGTGATCCGGACCGCGAGCGGCAGGTAGCCGCAGGCCGCCGCCAGGTCCAGCGCCGCTTGCGGTTCGGCGGCCAGGCGCTGTTGCCCGATCACCCGCCCGAGCAGGTCGACGGCTTCCTCGGGGGTGAAGACGTCCAGGTCCAGCTGGAGGGCGGTGGGCAGGCTGGTCGGGCGGGCGCGGCTGGTGACCAGTGCGGCGCAGTCGGGCGAGCCGGGCAGCAACGGGCGGATCTGCGCGGTGTCGCGGGCGTTGTCGAGGACGACCAGCAGGCGTCGGCCGTCGGTCAGGGACCGGAAGAGCGCGGTGCGGTCGGCGATGGTGTCCGGCACGGCCTCGGGGCGGGTGCCGAGGGCGGTCAGGAAGCTGGCGAGCACGTCGGCGGGGCCGGCCGGGAGGGCGTCGGCACCGCGCAGGTCGGCGTAGAGCGCGCCGTCGGGGAAGGCGGCGCGGGTGCCGTGGGCGGCGTGCACGGCCAGCGCCGTCTTGCCGACACCGCCCATGCCCACCACGGAGACCACAGGCAGCGCGTCCCGGGAGGACACGGTGAGGGCGGTCCGGATCGCCTCGACCTGGGCCGATCGGCCGATGAAGTCGCCGGGTGCGGGCGGGAGCTGGGCCGGTCGGGGCGGACCGGCGGGGGCCGTGACCGCCACCGCGGACTCGGCCGTCGCGGGCGGCTCGTCCAGAGGCTGGGCCTCCTCCGCGGACTCCTCGCCGTTCAGGATCCGCCGGTGCAACTCGGCCAGCTCGGGCCCCGGTTCCACGCCGAGCTGCTCCACCAGCACCTCGCGCACCCGCCGGAACGCCGCCAGCGCGTCCGCCTGCCGCCCGCTGCGGCTCAGCGCCCGCATCAGCAGGCCGTGGGGCCGCTCGCGCAGCGGGTGCTCGGTGGTCAGCGCGGTCAGCTCGGGCACGCAGCGCGCGGCCCGGCCGAGCGCCAGGTCGAGCGCTATTCGCTCCTCCAGCAGCGCGAGCCGCAGCTCCCCGAGTCGGTCACGCTGCCGCTGGGCGTACGGGCCGGGGATTCCGGCCAGCGGTTCGCCCTGCCACAGCTCCAGCGCCTCGTTGAGCAGTTCACGTGCCTGCCCGGGACGCCCGGCGGCAGACTCGGCCTCGGCGCGAGCGGCCAGCCGCTCCGCCTGCTGGGCGTCCACCGAGTCCGGGGGCAGCACCAGCCGGTAGCCGTCGCCGAGCGAGACCAGGACGGCGGGCGTGCCCCGGCCGGGTTCCAGCAGTTTGCGCAGCCGCCAGGCGTACGTGCGGACCGTGGTGGTCGCGGCCTGCGGCGGTTCCTCCCCCCAGAGCGCCTCGATCAGGTCGGCGGCCCCGGCCGCTCCACCCGGGCGCAGCAGCAGGACGGCGAGCATCGCCTGCTGCTGCGGACTGCCGAGCCGCAGCGCCGTGCCGTCGCGTCGGCCGCGCATCGGTCCCAGTACCGAGAACCTGAGTTCCGCCCATCCCTCGCCCACGCTTGTGCCCCCACAGCTCGGCCACGGGTCACGCGGCCGTCGATCTTCGTTGGTGTCGCACAGACTAGGCAGACGAGCGGCCCCCTGCCGAGTACCGGCGGCCTTCCGGCGTGGGCGCGTTGATCGGGCGTCGATCGGGGGCGTGGCGGCGTTGACCTTTGGTTGATCGAGTGTTGATCGCGCCCACCTAATGTTTCCGGTGTCGGAGGGACCGTGGAGCCTACGGAACATCGGTCAGGCGGGACGCCTGCCCTACTGTCGAAAACTCATTGGATCCCGTGAAAGGTGGTTCGCCGTGAACGACATCCTGGAGCTCGACGTCCTGGAGATCCGCGCCCCCGCCCAGGAGGGGACCGAGGCCCAGAACGCGGCCGCCAGCGGCTCCCGGCCCTTCTCCAGCAGCTCGACCCGCAACTCGCGCTGCTGCGGCTGATCCGACCCATCCGACTCCCGGTGCGGCGGCACATCCCCCGGCCGCCGCACCGGGTTCTCTCGGCCCTCCTTCCCCCGTTTCCCGATCCCCCTGCCCCGTTTCCGATCGTCCCTCCCCGTTCGCTTCCCCCCGCCGCTCCCCTTGGTAGGAGACCCCGCCATGTCGGACACGCCGACCTTCGCCTGCGGCGAGGTCGCCCTGCTACGGGCCGCCGTCCGGCCTGCCCGCGCCCTGCCCGAATCCCCCGCCCCGCACGGATCCGACCTCGACCAGCTGAAGGCAGCCCTCGCGGACCCCCTGCTGTGCGAGGCCGTCGCCGTGTCCAGCCCCTCGCTGAGCCGGGTGCTCGACCGGGTCGAGGCCGGTCTGCCGGTGAAGCCCGAGCAGTTGCGCAAGGCGGCCCGCGCGGTCACCCGGTACCGGCTGCGGATGTCCGACCGGGCCACCCCGTTCGGCCTGACGGCCGGGGTCGCCACCGCCCGCTTCGCCGACCGGCCCGCCGTGCGCTGGGGCGGGCGTCCGCGCAAGGCGGCCCGGCCCGACCAGGAGTGGCTGACCGGGCTGGTCGCCGCGCTGGAGCGCGAGCTGCCGGTGCTGCGCGGGCTGCGGGTGACCGCCAATGACCTGTGCCAGGTGCGCGGCGACCGGCTCGTGCTCCCGTACCTCCCGGCGCCCGGCGCCGAGCAGCGCACGGCCGGGCGGGAGCAGTCGATCCGTCACACCGCGACGATCCGCACCGTGCTGGACCACGCCGCCGAGCCGCTGCCGTGGACCGAGCTGCACCGGGCCGTCACCACCGCGCACCCCCAGGTGGACGGCGCGGCGGTGGACTGGCTGCTCGGCGAGCTGGTGCGCACCCAGGTCCTGCTGACCGACCTGCTGCCGCCGCTGGAGCAGCCGGACCCGATCGGGCACCTGCTGGCCAGGCTGCCTGCCCTTCCGATCGCGGCCGAACTACGCGCCTTACAGGATGAGTTGACGGCGTACGAGTGCACCGCGCCCGGCGAGGGCCTGCCCCGGTGGCGGGCGCTGACCGAGCGGATGCGCCGTTTGCACCCGGCCGAGCGACTGGTGCAGGTGGACCTCGGCCTCGACGTCGAGGTGCGGCTGCCGCCGGCCGTCCGCACCGAGGTCGAGCGGGCCGCGCACGTGCTGTGGGCGGTCTCGGCGGGCCGCCCGGGACCGGCACACCTGCGGCAGTACCACGAGGACTTCATGGAGCGGTACGGGCTGGGCCGCGCCGTGCCGCTGCTCGAACTGCTCGACCCCGAGCGCGGCCTCGGCGCGCCCGCGGGCTACCGACTGCCGCGCAGCACCCGCCCGCTGCGGCCCGGCGAGCCCGCCGACCCGCGCGACGAACTGCTGCTCGCGCTCGCCCAGCGCGCCGCCGCGAGCGGTGAGCGCGAGCTGCTGCTCGACGAGGGGCTGCTGGCCCGGCTCAGCGGCACCGGCACCACCCCTCCGCCCTCGCTGGACCTGCTGGCCGAGCTGCGGGCCGACTCACCCGAGGCGCTCGCGGACGGCGACTTCACCCTGGTGGTGAGCGGGATCGGCGCCACCGCCGGGGCGACGGCGGGCCGCTTCGCGCAACTGCTCGGCGACGCCGGCCAGCCGCTGACCGAGGCGGTGCGCGCCCTGCCCACCGACAACCCGGAGGCGGTCCGCGCCCAGCTCACCTTCCGTACGCCCCGCGCGCACACCGGCAACGCGGCCCGGGTGCCGCGGGTGCTGCCGTACACCGTCCGGCTCGCCCGGTTCGCCGACCGCGCGGACCCGGGCACCCTCGGTCTGACCGACCTCGCGGTGGTCGCCGACCACGACCGGCTCGCGGTGGTCTCCCGCCGGCTCGGCCGCGAAGTGGTGCCGACCGTACCGCACATGCTCGCCACCGATGTGCACGCGCCCAACGCGGCCCGGCTGCTGGACGAGCTCTCGCGCGGCGGCTCGGCCGCCTGGCCGCGCTGGCGCTGGGGCGCCGCCGAGTCGCTGCCCTTCCTGCCCCGGGTGCGCTACGGACGCATCGTGCTCAGCCCGGCCCGCTGGCGCCCCGAGGAACCGGGGCTGCGCGACGGCAGCCTGCCGTACGAGCGGTGGTCGGCGCTGCTGGAGCAGTGGCGGCGCCATTGGCGGGTGCCGCGCGTGGTGCAGAGCGTGAGCCGCGACCAGCGCCTCACCCTCGACCTGGCGGACGAGCGCCACCGGGAGCTGCTGCGCCACACGTGGACCGGCAGCGCCGACGGATACCTCCGGGAGGTGACCGAGCGGCCGGCCAACTGGCTGGGCGAGGGCGGCCGCACCAACGAGCTGGCCTTCGCCCTCACCCGCCGCTCCCCCGGCACGGCCCGCACCCCGGCCGTGGCACCGCCCCGACGGCGGACCGTGCACGGCCCCGGCTCGACCTGGCTGTACGCCAAGCTCTACTGCTCCACGGCCCGCCAGGACGACCTGCTCAGCCAGGAGCTGCCGGCGCTGCTGGAACACCTCCCCGCCACGGTCGACCGCTGGTTCTTCATCCGCTACCTCGACCCGGATCCGCACCTGCGGCTGCGCTTCCACGGCGACCCGGCCGTACTCTGCGCCGAACTGCTCCCCGTCCTCGGCGCCTGGGCCGACCGCCTGGCCACCGCTGGGCTCGCCGACCGGCTGCTCCTGGACGGCTACGAACCGGAGCTGGAGCGCTACGGCGGCCCGGCGGCGATGGCGGCGGCCGAGCGGGTGTTCGCGGCGGACAGCCGCTCCTGCCTGGAACAGCTACGGCTGCTGCGCGAACACAGCCTGGACGTTCACCCGTTGACCCTCGCCGCCGCCAACTACGTCGACCTGGCCCACCACTTCGGCGACCTCGGCCTGCTCACCCGGCTCTACCACGCCACCGAACGGCACGAACTGCCGTCAGCCGTACGGGAACAGGCCAAAACGCTGATCGACCCCGGCGGCCACTGGACCGAACTCGGCCGGCTGCCGGGCGGCAGCGAGCTGCTCGCCTCCTGGGACGAGCGGGCGGCCGCCCTGGCCGCCTACCGCGCACGGCTGGACGAGGAGTGGAGCAGCCCCGACACGGCGCTCGGGGCGCTGCTGCACATGCACCACAACCGGCTGATCGGCGTGGACCGCACGGGCGAGGAACGCTCGCTCGCCCTGGCACGGCGGACGGTGCGGGCGTACCAGGGGCGGACGGCGGCGCTCGGCACGGCCGAGGCCGTCGCGTGATCCACCTGAGCGACCACGCGGACACCCTCACGCCCCTGCGCGAACGCGCCGCCGCAGCCGTCGCGGCCACCGCCGAACGCCTCGCCGACCCCGAGCGGGTGGCCGCCGCGCTCTCCGCCTCCGGCCGCCCGTGGGACCCGAACGGCCTGGCAGGCGGTGCCCCCGGCATCGCTCTGCTGTACGCCGAACTCGCCCGCTACGACGATGCGTTCCGCGCCACCGCACACAACTGGCTGTCCCTCGCCTCCCGTTCGGCCCACACTGCCGCGCCCGGCACCGGGCTGTACGACGCCGTCCCCGCGCTCCGCTTCGTTCTGCCCCGGGCCGCGGCCGGCCCGCAGGACTACCGCTCGGCCCGTACGCACCTGAACGGCGAGACCGCCGTCCTCGCCGAACGCCTGGCACGGCGCGAGCGGCAGCGGATCGCCGACGGCGCCGGCCACACCACCCTGGAGTCCTACGACCTGATCTCCGGCCTGGCCGGGCTCGGCGCCGCCCTGCTCGACGACGACCGCCCCGGAACGGAGGAGGTACTGCGGGCCCTGGTGCAGCTCTCCGAGCCGCTGGCCGGGCTGCCCGGCTGGTGGGTCGCCCAGGACGTGCGCAGCTACGCCACCGTCGCCCCCAAGCTGGGCCACGCCAACCTCGGCCTCGCGCACGGCGCCCCCGGCCCGCTGGCGCTGCTCGCGCTGGCCTGGCGGCAGGGGGTACGGGTACCCGGGCAGGCCGACGCCATCGCCCGGCTGGCAGAGTGGCAACTCGGCCGGCTGCGCACCGATGCGGCCGGGCCCTGGTGGCCCGCCTCCGTCGAGCTGACGCCCGGCCAGGAGGCACCGGGGCGGCCGTCCTGGTGCTACGGATCACCGGGCGTCGCACGGTCGTTGCAACTGGCTGGGCTCGCGCTCGACGTCCCCGACTGGCGGAGGACGGCCGAGCAGGCGCTGCTCGCGGCCCTGGCCCGCACCTCGGAGCACGTCGGCCGCATGGACCCCGCCGGCTGGCCGGACGCCGACGGCCGGACGGATCACCACGGCCTCACGGACGCCGGGCTCTGCCACGGCTGGGGCGGGCTGCTGCAGTGCGCCTGGCGAATCGCCCAGGACAGCAGCGACTCCCGGGTGGCGCGACGGCTTCCCGCCCTGGCCGAGAGAATGCTCCAACTCACCGACCCCAAAGCGCCGTTCAGCTTCGTACCGCCCCGGATCCGGAACGGCTGGACGGACGATGCGGCCGGCTTCCTCACCGGCGCCGCGGGCGCCGCCCTCGCCCTGCACACCTTCGCCGTCGACCGAGCCCCCGCCACCGTATGGGACCGGGCACTCCTGCTGGCCTGACCCGTCCGCCGACCCTGGCCTGAGACTCCGTCCCGCCGACTCCCCTACCAAGGGCACCCGACCCGCAAGGCACCCGCCATGCCCCCCGCCCCCGCCTGGCGCCTGCTCGCGCCAACTCCGGCCGCAGCGCGAGCGTCTGGCGGCGGCCGGCACGCTCAACCTGCTCGGCGGCCTGGTCCGGCCCGCGGCCGCACGCTCCGGCCTCGACTCGCTCACCGACCACCGCCCGGCCGCTGCGCTTCTCGCCGGAGTGATGCTGGCCGGAGTGGTGCTCACCGCCATCGGCTCCTACCAGCTCCAGCTGATCGCCGAGACCGTGGTACGCCTCCCCGGCCGACGTGGCCGAGCCGTGCCGCATCCTGACCCTGACCCGGCTCGACGACCTGGTCACCACCCTGCCCGACGGCCTGGACACTCAGCTCGGCGAACGCGGCCGCACCCTCTTCGGCGGCCAGCGCCAGCGGGTCGCGATCGCCCGGCGGCCCGCGCCTACCTCGACGTGTGCTACTTCCACCCGTTCGACGACGGCAACGCCCGCGCCGCCTTCCTCACCCTGCTCTTCGTCCTGGCCCGCGAGGGCATCACCCTCGACGGCGTCAGCCTGCTGCGCCGAGTGAGCTTCCAGGCCGACCACCCCGACGACCCGCCGACCCTCGCCCGCTACATCGACGTCCACCTCAGCGAAACCCGGCGCAACGCCGACTGAGCGGCTCCCGAGGCCGCGTGAGAAGTCGGACCGGCCGACTTCTCACGCGCAGAGGTGCTCGTAGGAGACCATGGCCCCGCCCGGCTGGGTGAACTCCACCGTTGCGTCGGCGGAACTGCCGTCCACGCGGTGGACCTTGGCACGCAGGCTGCCCAGTACGGACCACGGGGTCCCGACGGCGTAGACGGCGCGGCGGCCGTACGGGGTCGGGAAACTGGCGACGCGTTCGGCGGCGAGGTGCTGGTCGCCGCAGGCGAGGTCCAGGACCTCCTCCTGGTCGGCGTAGAGAAAGCTCACCCAGTGGCCGCCGGCCACAATGGCCGGGCCGTCGAACACCCACACCGCGGGCGTGCTGCCCTCAGGAAGCGGGTTGCCGTTGCAGACGACCTGCCGAACGTCACTGTCATCCGGGAGGTTGAACTCCCGCCCGGTACAGGACCGGCCGTCGGGGAGGGGCCAGAAGAACCAGATCTGGCCGCCCTGATCCCGGTAATAGGCCCACAGGTCCGCGGGCGGGGTGTCCGTCGCGCCGCGGATCCGTTGCAGACCGGCCGCGACCTCGTCGGAGAACGGCGCCCTGACCGCGCTCTGCGGGACGGTGACCGAGGCGGCCCGGCCGGCGTGCGTGGACGTCGACGTGGTGCAGGAGACCAGGATGGTGAGCAACAGCCCGGCGACTGTCGAAATGGCGGCATGACGCCGCAGCGAGTCGATTTTCACGTTTCCCCCCGTGTACGACCGCTTCGATTGTACGGTCAACTCGCCCGTACGACGCCGGGTTCGGGGGCGAGCAAGCTCAGCGGTACCAGGTGCGGATCGCGTCCGCGGTCTCCCGCACGTCGGCCTGGCCGGCGCGGACGCGGGCGGCGAGAGCGACGGCCTGCTTGGGTTCAGCGGTGACGATGACGCCGGAGGCGCTGAGGTAGGAGGCGGCGACCACGGCGGCGAAGTGCTCGTTGCCGGACTCCAGCGCCGGGACGCGGATCAGCTGGTGCATCAGCGCGGCCGCGCGCTGGTGGACGGCGCCGTACACGGGCACGTCCATCACGGCATCGGCGTGCCTGGCCACCGCGGCGGCCAGGGTTCCGTAGTCGGTGATGTCCGGGTCGCCCGGCAGGAACTGGTGGGCGATGTCCAGCAGCCAGACCCGGTCGATCCGCAGGATCACGCCGCGTCCGCCGTGGCCTCGCGGGCGCTCCGCGGGTACGGCCCGAACTCCGCCTCGAACGCTGGCCCCCAGGCATGCGCGAAGTGCGCCGCCGCGGTCAGGAACCGCTCACGCCGCTCGTCCGCCTCCTCCGCCAGCACCTTGCGCGCGTAGTCCGGCAGGCTCATCCCTACCGCCTCGGCGCGCTGCTCCAGGGCCTCGTGCAGGGCGTCGTCCAAGCGGACGTTCAGCTGCTTCATAGCGGCGAGCGTAGCGCCGCGTAGTGTCCGCTACAAGACGGGCTCTGAAGCGTCCGTCACGCTCATGCCCGCCCGCGCCTGCCAGCCGTCGTCCCGCCCGTCCTCGACCCGGACGTCCAGGGCGGGCCAGTGCGTCGCCCACCGGGCCAGGCGATGCGCGTCCACCGGGCCCTGTGGGACCAACGATGCGTCCGGTAGGAAGGTCACACAGGTGCCGGTGGTGCCGTCGTGCTCAATCGGGTCGAGGCCGGTCACCGGGATGCCGTGCTCGTAGCGCTGGGTCCAGGCGCCGTTGTGGCGGCGGTTGGTGTGGAGCAGCCGGGTGCTGAGCGCCGCGACGACGGACATGCCCCGGCGCGGCCGCCCGTTCGGGAGCCGCTCCGCCTCCGGGGAGTCCTCCGGCGAGTTTTCCGGGGAGTCGAAGAAGCGCAGGTCCTTGGTCGCCATGACCGGCTTCTTGACCACCTCACCGCGCTCGTCGACGCGGGTGTCGGTGCCCCGCCCGTCGTCCCGCACGGAGACCGAGCCGTCGGCGTGCAGGGTGACGACGCATCGCCCCGTGCCCCGGCTGGCCGCCTCGTCGGCCGCGTACGCGAGCACCTCCAGGACGAGGTGCTCCGCCCCGCCCGGCGCGAAGCCCCCGGCATCGCGGCGGATGGCGGCGAGGTGCTCCGTGTCCACGGCGGAGGCCCAGTCGTGGGTGGTGTTGGTCCAGGTGTCCCTTGATCCGTCCATCCGACGAGTATCTCCCGGCGGCGGCCGTCACCCCTCCCCGGCCCCTGCCACCAGCTGGTCGCCCAACGCGCTGCGCCGGTACAGGACTTGCCGTCCGGCGCGGGCCCTTGCCAGCAGCCCGGTCGCGTGCAGCACCCTCAGGTGCTGGGAGACCGCGCTCGGGGTGACCCGTAGGCGCCGCGCGAGTTCGACCGTGGGCAGCGGCTCCTCCAGGAGCGTCAGCAGGCGGGCGCGTGGGGCGCCGAGGAGGCTGGTGAGGGCGGTCGGGTCGGGGGCCGGTGGGGCGTCGGGGCGGCTGGTGGACCGGCACGGGCCGGACCCGGTGAACCTGGCGTGCCTGCTGGGCGTGCTGGCCTCGGCCGCGGTCCTGCTCGCGGGGGCCCGGGGCGGGCCACTGGGGCCGGCCGCGCTGGTCGTGGGCACACTGCTGCTGGACGTGGCGATGCAGTTCGGCATGGTCGCGAGTCAGGCGCGGGTCTACGCGGTGCGCCCGGACGCCCTGAGCCGGCTCAAGACCGCCTACATGACCTGTTCCTACCTGGGCGGCAGCGCCGGTTCGTGGCTCGGGGTGCGGCTCTGGGGCCGGGCCGGCTGGTGGGGCGTGTGCGCGCTGCTGGCGGCGCTCGCCGCACTGGCCCTCGGCCGCCATCTGCTGGCCGTGCGCGGAAAAGTCGAACCCGCCCCGCTCCGGCAGTGACCAGCCGCCGCCCGCCGTCTCGGCGGGCCGGATCCGTAGCCGGCTCGTCCGGTACACCCCGCCCGGGCGGGGTGTACCGGACGGAGGGCGTCCGGGCGCGCATCCGGACGGTGACCAGGCCGGATCCGTCCCGAGCGCCCGGATCGCGCCAAGTCGAGGCACGGCAGGGCCCCGTGCGCGTCGGAGCATCCGCCAAGCCTCCGCCGGGAACCCGACCTTGATCCTCCACCACCCGGCTGCAATCATCCGTCTGACGCGGAATCAAGTCCGCGTCGCAAACGGGGAACGACGGGGAAACAAGGAGAAACATCCGTGATCGTCGTGACGGGCGCCACCGGTACGGTCGGCTCCAAGGTGGTCGTGGGGCTGCGTGAGCGCGGCCAGGCGGTTCGAGCGCTGGTGCGCGCCGGGTCCGAGGGCCCGGCCGAGTGGGACGAGGCGGTCGAGCGGGTGGCCGCCGACTTCATCGACCCGGACTCGCTGGACATGGCCCTCGCCGGGGCCGACACCGTCTACCTGCTGGTGGCGGTGCACCCGGAGATGTCCGCCCACGAGCGGAACGTGATCGACGCCGCCGTCCGTACGGGCCGCCGCCCGCGGATCGTGCTGCACGCCGCGGCCGGCATCGAGTACCGGCCGGAGGGCGTGCGCTTCGTCGGCACGCACGTCGCGGGCCTGGACCACCTGAAGGCCTCCGGCCTGCCGTGGACGGTGCTCGGGCCGAACGGCTTCTACCAGAACTTCCTCGGCATGGCCGAGTCGGTCAAGGCCGGCACCCTGGCCGTGCCGGGCGGCGAGGCCGCGGTGTCGTACGTGGACGCCCGGGACGTCGCGGCGGCCGCCGTCGAGGTACTGGCCACCGACGGGCACGAGGGCGCGGTCTACACCCTGACCGGCCCGGCCGGGCTCACCCACGGGGAGCTGGCCGAGCAGCTGGCCGCCGTCGCGGGCCGCCCGGTGTCGTACACCGCGCTCGCGCCGGAGCAGGCGCTGGCCGGGATGCTCGGCGCGGGCTGGCCGGCGTGGCGGGCCGAGGGCATGGTCGAGCTGTACGGGCTGTACGCGGCCGGGCAGGCCTCGGCGGTCAGCTCGGACGTGGAGAAGCTGACCGGCCGCCGGCCGCGTTCCTTCGCCGAGTTCGCCGCGGAGCACGCGGACGTCTTCCGCGACTGAGGCACCGCCATCGCCTGACAGCCGTGCGGGCGCGCCGTCACTCCACCGCGACGGCGCGCCCCCGGTCCCGGCGGCGGTCCCACAGCGCCGGAGCCAGCGCCACCAGCATCACCCCCGCGGTGAGCGCGAACGCCCACCGGTACCCCGTCCCTCCCGCGACCGCCCCGAAGGCCGACGCGCCGACGCCCATCGCCCCGTCGTAGGCGACGTTCCACAGCGCGGTGACGGTCCCGAACCCGGCCGCCGGCACCCGCTCGTACATCAGCGCCAGCGTGGCGTTCTGCACGACGCCGAAGCCGAGGCCGAACACCGCGGCCCCCGCCACCACGGCCACCGCACTGCCCGTCCAGGCCAGCAGCAGCACCCCGCCCGCCGAGGCCACCAGCGCGGGCAGCACCAGCCGGGCCGCGCCGCGCCGGTCCCCGTACCGCCCGGCCAGCCAGCGACCCAGCGTGGCGGCGCCCGGCTGGACGAACAGCGCCACCGCAACGGCGTCCGCGGACGGCACCGCCAGCGGCAGGAAGGTCACGATGATCCCGGCCCCCAGCGCCGTCGAGGCGAACACCACGGCCGGGCGCAGCAGTCCGCCGGAGCGCAGCCCCTGCCGGATGCCGACGGTCGCTCCGCCCGTACGGTCACGCTCGGGCAGGGCGGGGACGGACGCGACCGCGACCAGCGGGCCCGCCGCGCCGATCGCGAACACCCAGCCGTAGCCGATGTGTTGGGCCAGCCAGACACCGAGCGGCAGTCCGAGCACGGCGGGCACGCCGGAGACCAGGCCGACCAGCGCGAGGCCCTCGCCGCGCCGCTCGGCGGGGATCAGCGAGGCGGTCAGCGCCCCGCCCGCGACCAGGGTGATCGCGAAGCCGAGGCCGCGCAGCAGGCAGACCGCGACCACCGCCGCCATGCTCCCGGTCAGGGCGAGCACCAGTGCGGGCGCGCCCAGCAGCCCCAACCCGGCGGCCAGCACCGGGCGGTAGCCGAAGCGGGCGGTCAGCGTGGGGGTGAGGAACTCGCCCACCACGGTGGCGAGCATCAGCGCACCGGTGGCCAGGCCCGCCGCGTGCTCGCCACCGCCGGACTCCTGGGCGTACAGCGGGACGGTGGACAGCAGCAGGTTGAAGCCGATCGAGCCGCCGAGCAGGGAGACGAAGCGCACCAGCAAGGCCCTGGTCATCAGCGGCGGACGGTCCGAAGCGGATTCTCGGGACTGGGAGTTGGCGATCGTGGTCACCCGCAGACGGTACCCGGCACCGCGCCGGACCGCCGGTGCGAACCGGCCTCCGTCAACGATGCGTCAAGATCCCCCTTCACACGCCTTACCGCGCGGGCCGGGCGGGCGCATACTGTGCTGCGCGCGACGCGCCCCGGCGACAGGGCCACTCCGGACCCGGCCCGGCCGCGCCGCGACGGGGAGAAGGTAGAACAGGCGTGGCAGTACTCGTGATCGTCGTCGTGGTCGTCCTGCTCTGGCTGATGACCGGCGTGCGGGTGGTGCAGCAGTACGAGCGCGGCGTGGTGTTCCGGCTGGGCCGGGTGCGCGGGTCGGCCCGCCAGCCGGGCCTGACCCTGCTGGTGCCGGTGCTCGACCGGATGCGCAAGGTGAACGTCCAGGTCGTCACCATGCCGGTGCCCGCCCAGGAGGGCATCACCAAGGACAACGTCTCGGTGAGTGTCGACGCGGTGCTGTACTTCCGCGTGGTCGAGCCGATCAAGGCCACCGTGGACGTGCAGAACTACAGCTTCGCCATGCTGCAGGTCGCCCAGACCTCGCTGCGCTCGGTCATCGGCAAGAGCGAGCTGGACGACCTGCTGTCCGGCCGGGAGCACCTGCACCAGGGCCTGGAGGTCATGCTGGAGAGCCCGGCGGCGGGTTGGGGCGTGCACATCGACCGGGTGGAGATCAAGGACGTCAGCCTGCCCGACTCGATGAAGCGCTCGATGGCCCGCCAGGCCGAGGCCGACCGTGAACGCCGCGCCCGGATCATCACCGCCGACGGCGAGTTCCAGGCGGCCGCCAAGCTCGCCGAGGCGGCCGGGATGATGGCCGACACCCCGGCGGCGATGCAGCTGCGCATGCTGCAGACCGTGGTCGAGGTGGCGGCCGAGAAGAACTCGACGCTGGTGCTGCCGTTCCCGGTGGAGCTGCTGCGCTTCTTCGAGGCCTCCACGGCGCGCGTCGCCGAGGGCGCCGACCCCGCGGCGCAGGCCCCGGCCGTCCCGCCGCAGGCGCCCGCCGACGGCGGCTGACGACGATTGGCCGGCCCGGATCGTTCCCGGGTCGGCCATAGGTCCACTCTATGACGTCATAGATCAGCACCGACTACACCTCCGCGTGACCAGCGGGTTGGCTGCAAGGGTCCAGACCATTGGCCTCCCGCTGCGCCCGACCGGAGGAACCGCCCGCATGACCCGCCCGATCAGAGTCGCGATCGTCGGAGCCGGCCCCGCCGGCATCTACGCCGCGGACGCCCTGCTGAAGTCCGACGCCGCCCAGACGCCCGGCGTCTCGATCGACCTGTTCGAGCGGATGCCCGCCCCGTTCGGCCTGATCCGCTACGGGGTCGCCCCCGACCACCCGCGCATCAAGGGCATCGTCACCGCCCTGCACCAGGTGCTCGACAAGCCCCAGGTCCGGCTGTTCGGCAACGTGGACTACCCGTCCGACCTCACCCTGGACGACCTGCACCGGTACTACGACGCCGTGGTCTTCGCCACCGGCGCGACGGCCGACCGGGCACTCGGCATCCCCGGCATCGACCTGGACGGCTCGTACGGCGCGGCGGACTTCGTCTCCTGGTACGACGGCCATCCGGACGTGCCCCGCAACTGGCCGCTGGAGGCCGAGAAGGTCGCCGTCCTCGGCGTCGGCAACGTCGCCCTGGACGTCGCCCGGATCCTCGCCAAGACCGCCGACGAGCTGCTGCCCAGCGAGATCCCGCCGAACGTCCACGAGGGCCTGAAGCGCAACCGGGCCGTCGAGGTCCACGTGTTCGGCCGCCGGGGCCCGGCGCAGGCCAAGTTCAGCCCGATGGAGCTGCGCGAGCTGGACCACTCCCCCACCATCGAGGTGATCGTCGCCCCCGAGGACATCGAGTACGACGAAGGCTCGATCGCCGAGCGCCGCGCGGTCAAGCACGTCGACCTGGTCGCCTCGACGCTGGAGAACTGGGCGATCCGCGACGTCGGCGACCGCCCGCACCGGGTCTACCTGCACTTCTTCGAGTCCCCGGTGGAGGTGCTCGGCGCGGACGGCCGGGTGGCCGGCCTGCGTACCGAGCGCACCGAGCTGGACGGCACCGGCAACGTCCGCGGCACCGGCCGCTTCACCGACTGGGACGTCCAGTCCGTCTACCGGGCCGTCGGCTACTACTCGGACGAGCTGTCCAAGCTGCCCTTCGACCCGGTCGCCGGCACCGTCCCGCACGAGGCCGGGCGCGTCCTGGAGGGCGACGGCTCGCACCACACCGCCACCTACGTCACCGGTTGGATCAAGCGCGGCCCGGTCGGCCTGATCGGCCACACCAAGGGCGACGCCAACGAGACCGTGGCCTGCCTGCTGGCGGACCACGCCGCCGGCAAGCTGCCCGGCGCGGTCGAGCCGGACCCGGCGGCGGTCGAGGAGCACCTGCGCGGGCGGGGCGTCCGCTACACCACCTGGGAGGGCTGGCAGCTGCTCGACGCCCACGAGCGCGCGCTCGGCGAGGCCGAGGGCCGGGAGCGGGTCAAGGTGGTCGAGCGCGAGGAGATGCTGCGCCACAGCGGGGCGTGACAGCGCCTTACGGGCGGACGATCGGCAGCAGCACCTCGTCCACGATCGCGGCCGGGTCGAGGTTCGCGCTGTCGCCCCCGCACATCTTGATCCGGTACAGCATCAGCGCCGGGACCACGTCGGTGACCAGCGGGATGACCGCCCCCGGGCGGACCTCGCCCCGGGCGGTGCCCCGGTCGAGTACCTCGGCGATCAGCGCGGTGGTGGGCCCGACCACCCGGTCCAGCACGAGTTCGAGGAAGGCGTGCGCGCGCTGGTGGTCGAGCTCGCTCATGATCGCCCGGACGGCGGCGCCCAGCTCGCTGAACATCGCGGTGCGCAGCCCGGTCACCACCTCCAGGAGGTCCCCGCGCAGGCTGCCGGTGTCGGGAGCAGGGGCGGCCGGGGGCAGGCTGGCCCGCAGCGCGTCCATGACCAGGTCCTCCTTGGAGGACCAGCGGCGGTAGAGCGCGGCCTTGCCGGTCTGCGCGGCGGCAGCGACGCCCTCCATGGTGAGTCGCGCGTAACCGTCGGTGGTGAGCTGCTGGAGGGCCGCCTCGTAGATGGCGCTCTCCAGCGCCTCGCCGCGCCGCCGGAGCGGGGCGGCCGCCGTCGCTGCGCGCGCGGGGCCGGTTTCAGCGGACATGGCTGCGCACCTTCCGGGGGGGTCCTGTACTCCAGGCCTCCTACCGATGTTAGTGAACGAACTCGTTCCCTCCCAAGCACCGTGCGGGGTTCGGCCGCCTGGGGCGGCGCCCGGTCCCGGAGGCCGGGGACACCGGTGTCGGCGATCGCAAATCCCATGAAGCAATCAGATGACCTGTACACATAAGGGTGTTCGCGGCGCTGTTCGCGTGACTCCCGGGCGCCGCCACCCCGACGACGGGCTGCCGGTCCGCTACGAACGAGGGACACCATCCCCCGCCGAGAGGAAGTCCCCTCCGTGGCCGTACCCACCACCTTCGACCAGAGCGCGACCGGCTACAGCCTCGCCCACGCCTACTGCCTGGCCAAGGCCTCCGACCTCGCGTACCAGGACGACGCCACCGTCGACCGGCATGCCCGCGACTGGGGCTTCGACACGGTGCGCCACCACGAGACCCGGTTCACCCCGCCGTTCCCGCTCCAGGACACCCAGGCGTACACCATGGCGAGCGACCGGATGATCGTCACCGCCTTCCGCGGCACCGAGCCCAAGGAGGTCCGCGACTGGCTCACCGACTCCACCACCCCGCCCTGGCCCGGGCCCGCCGGAACCGGCTACGTCCACTTCGGCTTCGCCGAGGCCCTCGAATCGATCTACCCGGACGTCCGCAAGGCCCTCACCGAGCTGCACACCAACGGCCAGACCGTCTGGCTCACCGGCCACAGCCTCGGCGGCGCCCTGGCGATGCTCGCCGCCGCCCGCCTCAGCATGGAGGACCCGCGACTCACCGCCGACGGCGTGTGCACCTTCGGCCAGCCCCGCACCTGCGACCGCATGCTCACCGCCGCCTACAACAAGGGGCTCAAGGGCCGCAGTTACCGCTTCGTCAACAACCACGACATCGTCCCGCAGCTCCCGCCCGAGCCGGCCTTCACCCACGTCGACGCCCTGCGCTTCATCGACTCCGCCGGTACGGTCCACGAGGGCGCCAGCGGCCTCCTGGCGGGCATCGCCAACCGCGCCAAGGGCCTGACCTCCGCCGCCTTCGAGCCCACCGGCGAGGGCGTGCGCGACCACTTCATGCGCAACTACCTGACGGCGCTGGAGAAGAACCTCTGACCGCCCGGACCTCCCGGACATGAACCAGGGCAACAGCGGCCGGTTCCGCAAGGACGACGGGGTGTACCAGGACGGCGGCCTGCTGATCCACCTGCCGGACGAGAACCGCTGGACGGCGGTGTTCCTCGCCTTCCAGTCGCAGTCCTGGCACACCGACGACCGCACCGGCCACACCCTGCCGGCCTCCGTCCCGCACCCGACCCCGGCGCCGCACGGGACGCCGCTCGGGACGCCCGGCAACCAGGCGTAGCCGGGGGCCGGGTCGCCGGTGCGCAGCACGGCGATGGCGATCGGCGACATCCGCCCGTGGCACTCGCTGGGACCGCCCTCGACCTGGTCGAGGACGTGCCGGGAGTACAGGCAGGACGGGCAGTGGTTGCGCCGCGTGCCGTCGGCGGCGTAGGTGGACACGGTCAGCCCGCACCAGGTGCAGGTGAAGGTGTCGGTCTTTCTTTTGAGTGTTGGTGGTGCTGGACACCCGGGGTGCTCCTTGCTGGAAGGCTTGCGATGACAGCAAGAGCAGGCCGAGCGGCCTCGACGGGAATGGTCGTTACGCGGTGCGGCGAGGCGCGCTCGGCGCGATCCGGGACATCAGGACACCCTCTCCGGTGGGCACGTGGCCCTTGATCAGGACGAACAGTGGAGCGGCCAAGCTAACAGCGCCGTCCGCGGCGGCGCCACCGAATTAATTCGTGATCGGCGGATTGGGCCTGGTCAGCCCGCGGTCGTAGGCGAAGATCACCGCCTGTACCCGGTCCCGGGCGCCGATCTTCGCCAGCACCCGGCTGACGTGCGTCTTGACGGTCGATTCGGCCAGCACCAGGCGCTGGGCGATCTCGCTGTTGGTCCAGCCCTGGGCGATGGCCACCAGGATCTCCCGCTCGCGCTCGGTCAGCGCGTCCAGCCGGGGGTCGTCGACCGGCGCCGCACCGGGCGGGCGGACCGGCAGGTGGTGGGCGTAGGCGTCAAGCAGGCGACGGGTGATCGCGGGCGCCACCACGGCGTCGCCCTCGGCGACCGCGCGGATCCCGGCGAGCAGTTCCTCCGGGCGCGCGTCCTTGAGCAGGAAGCCGCTGGCCCCGGCGCGCAGCGCGGCGTGGGCGTACTCGTCGAGGTCGAAGGTGGTCAGCACGAGGATGCGCGAGCGGCCGCCGGAGGCGACGATCTGGCGGGTGGCCTCGATGCCGTCCATGCCGGGCATCCGGATGTCCATCAGCACGACGTCGGGCCTCAGGTCGGCGGTCAGCCGCACAGCCTCGGCGCCGTGGGAGGCCTCGCCGACCACCTCGGTGTCGGGCTGGCTCTCCAGCAGCATCCGGAAGCCGTAGCGCTGCAATGGCTGGTCGTCCACGATGAGGACGGTGGTCACGTCGGGCCGCCTGTCGGGTCGGGGGTGAGGTCGAGTACGGCCTCCACGGTCCATCCTGCCCCAGGGCCGGGACCGGCCGTGACGGTGCCCCCGTACACGGCCGCGCGTTCGCGCATGCCGGCCAGGCCGTGCCCCTCGCCGGCCGGCCGGACCGGCCGGGGAGTACCGGAGGGCGGGCCGCTGTCCTGGACGCTCACCCGCAGCCGGGCGGCGTCGGCGGTCAGGGTCACGTGCGCGCGGGTGTCCGGGCCGGCGTGCTTGAGGGTGTTGGTGAGGGCCTCCTGCACGATGCGGTAGGCCATCAGCTGGACGCCTCGGTCCAGTTGGTCCAGGTCGCCGCCGACGGTGTACAGCACCTGGGGGCCGGCGGCGCGGATACGGGCGCACAGCCCGTCGAGGTCGGCGATGCCCGGCTGGGGGTTGAGCTCGGCCCCCTCGTCGCCCTGGTCGCGCAGCACGCCGAGCATCCGGCGCAGTTCGCCGAGCGCCTGGCGGCTGGTCTCGCCGATCAGCTGCAGCGCCTCCCGGCCGCGCTCGGGCGAGGCCTGGGCGGCGTAGGCGCCGCCGTCGGCCAGGGTGACGATGACGGACAGGTTGTGGCCGATGATGTCGTGCATCTCCCGGGCCACCCGGGTGCGTTCGGTGGCGGCGGCCAGTCGGCTGCGCTGGTCGCGTTCGATCTCCAGCCGGGCCGCCCGCTCGCGCAGCCCGGCGAGCTGGGCGCGGCGCACGCGCACCGCGATGCCGAGGGCGACGGCCGCCGTCGCGGCGCTGACCAGGAAGAACAGTGCGTCCCCGACCGGCAGTCCGCCGCCGGAGACCTCGACGGCGACCAGCGCCATCGCGCCGACGATCACCGCGCAGGACCAGGCCAGGTGCCGCAGCCGCCCGTGCAGGGCCAGGCTGTAGAGGGCGAACAGCAGGGCGGCGTCGGCGCGCAGGGCAACACCGAGCGACCACTGCAGCACGAACACCGCCATGATCGCCGCGAAGGCCTCGGTGGGCCGGCGTCGGCGCCACAGCAGCGGCAGGACCAGGCCCGCCTGGAGGGCCAGCATGGCCGGCAGCGCCGGGCGGACCAGCACGACCCGGTGCTCGTGCGGGGGCTCGCCGTGGCCGGGGAAGAGGTCGGGGAGGCAGAACATCAGGAAGACCACCGCGACCACGGCGGTGTCCAGCACCCAGGGGTGGGCGCGGTCCGCCTCCCGCACCCGCTGACCGATCCGGGCCAGCCGGGCGAACAGCGGGTGGCCGGACAGCGTGTCGGCGGCCACGAGCGGGCCGGTGGGGGTGGCGTGGTCCTCGCTCACCGGTGGCGCCTCCCTGGTGGTGGTGCGGGTGGTACGGGTGGTGCGGCGCCGGTCGGATCCGACACCGCACCGGGAGTGTCTCAGGCCCGGGAGCCGGTACGGACGCGGACGTCCGTACCGGCTCGGGTTCCGTGCGGGCTCGGGCGCCCGGACGGGCTCAGGCGTCCGTGCGGACCAGCCGTACGGCGGCACCGGCCAGCGCGAGCACCGTCCAGCCGAGGAAGACCAGCAGTCCGGCCGTCGGCGAAAGCGTGGTCGTGTCGTGGTGGAGGGCGAACATCGCCTCGCCGGCGTGGCTGGGCAGGTAGGGGCTGATGTGGTCCTGCCAGGAGCTGGGCAGCAGCGAGACCAGCCCGGGGATCAGCATCAGCGAGGCGACCAGCACCGAGATGCCGCCTGCCACCGAGCGCAGCAGCGCGCCGAGGGCGACGCCGATCACGCCGACCAGGCCCAGGTAGAGCGCGGCGCCCAGCAGGCCCCGCACGACCCCGGCGTCGGAGATGGTCATCGCCGCCCGGGTGCCGGAGAGGATGCCGCTGTCGGCGAGGAAGGCGACGAACACCCCGACGGTGCTCAGGACCAGCGCGATCAGGCCGTACACCGTGGCCTTGGACCACAGCACCGGCAGCCGGCGCGGCACGGCGGCCAGGGTGGAGCGGATCATGCCGGTCGAGTACTCGCCGGCCGCGACCAGCACGCCGAGGACGCCGAGCGCCAGCTGGGCGAAGTTGGTGCCGAACAGCGAGAGGCTCAGTGCGCTCGCGCTGGCGAAGTCCCGGTCCATCGGGCGGCCCGAGGTGATCCGCGACTTGAACTGGAAGGCGGCGATCAGGCCGAAGGCGACCAGGAAGAGCAGCGCCAGACCGGCGGTGATCCAGGTCGAGCGCAGCGACCACAGCTTGGCCCACTCGGAGCGCAGCACGCGCGCCGCGGTCACCTTGTAGGCGGGGCGGGCGGGGCGCAGCTCGGCGGGCGTGGCCGGCTGGGAGGTCACAACGGTGCTCATGCCGCGCTCCTCGGGGTCTCGGTCTCGATCTCGATGCGGGCGGTGGTGGTGCCGTGGTACTCCACGGCGTCCCTGGTCAGGTCCATGAAGGCCTCCTCCAGGGAGACCGTCCGGGGGGTGAGCTCGAAGACGGCGATGCCGTGCTCGGCGGCGGTGAGCCCGATCTCGCGGGCCGTACGGCCGGTGACCAGCAGTTCTTCCGAGCCGGACCGGCCGGTGATCTCCACGCCGGGCCCGGCGAGCGCCGAGCGCAGTCGGGTCGGGTCGGCGCTGGCCACCTTGACGGCGTCGCCGCCGGCCTCGCTGATCAGGTCCTGCACGGTGGTGTCGGCGAGCAGCCGGCCGCGACCGACGATGATCAGGTGGTCGGCGACCAGCGAGACCTCGCTCATCAGGTGCGAGGAGACGAAGACGGTCCGGCCCTCGGCGGCGAGGGAGGTGAGCAGGTTGCGGATCCACAGGACGCCCTCGGGGTCGAGGCCGTTGACCGGCTCGTCCAGCATCACCGTGGCCGGGTCGCCCAGCAGGGCGGCCGCGATGCCGAGGCGCTGGCCCATGCCGAGCGAGAAGGCGCCGGCCCGCTTGCGGGCCACCGACTGCAGGCCGGTCAGCTCGATGACCTCCTCGACCCGGCGGCGCGGAATGCCGTGGGTGTGGGCCTGGGCCATCAGGTGGTTGAACGCCGAGCGGCCGGGGTGGATCGACTTGGCCTCCAGCAGCGCGCCCACCTCCTGCAGCGGCGCGGCGTGCTCGGCGTAGCGGCGGCCGTTGACCCGCACCGACCCGCTGGTGGGCGCGTCGAGGCCGACGATCATCCGCATGGTGGTGGACTTCCCGGCGCCGTTGGGCCCCAGGAACCCGGTCACCGTCCCGGGCCGAACCGTGAAGTCCAGCCCGTCCACGGCGGTCTTCTCCCCGTACCGCTTCGTCAGCTGGTGCGCCTCGATCATCGCTCGCCCTTACGCTCAGGGGCCGGGCTGTCCCGGCCGCCACGCTTCCACGCTAGGTGCGACCGGCGCCGGATCCGTGGCACCGCGGGCTGATCATCGGGCGGCCCGTAGTACCGCGGTACCACGCCGCCGCGCTACTCCGGCCGTCCTGGCACGAAATCCGGTACCGCCGCCGCCCGCGGCCGGTCGAAGATGGGGCATGGACGTTCGGAAGGTGGCCCTGCGACAGATGACGCCCTCGGAGTACCGGGCGGCGACCGAGATCCGCGAAGCCGAGACGACGCGCGAACTGGCCAAGCTCATGCCCGAGGAGCTGGCCCGGGACCGCGCTCGCCAGGGCACCGCCAGGTTCCTCCCCGACGGCCTCGCCACCGCCCGCCACCACCTCGTGGTGGCCGAGAACGACTCGGGCGAGACCGTCGGCACCGCCTGGATCGGCCCCGATCCCCGCGCGGAGGCCGGCACCTCCTCCTCCGCCTGGCTCTACCACATCCGTGTCCTCCCCCCGTTCCGCCGCCGGGGCTACGGCTCCGCCATCCTCACCGCCGCCGAGCAGTTCGTCGCTCGCGAGGGCATGACGGAGCTGGGCCTGAACGTCTTCGGCGGAAACGAGGCCGCCATCGCCCTGTACCGCCGCAGCGGCTACGGCGTGTCCTCGATGTACCTGAGCAAGCAGGTGCGGGAGTGACCGGCGTCGGCCCCTGCGGGGAGTGCGGTGCGCCGGGGTGCGAGGAGCTGTTCCAGACGCTGCTGGCGTTGGACCACGGGCGACAGGAGCCGTGGGGGCCGTTGCACGGGGTGTCGGTGTCGTGCTTCCTGCTGCAGCATCCGGGCCGGCTGCCCGGCGACGGCGGGGCGCGGGCGCGGGAGTTCCTGCGGGCGTACCTCGGCGGGGGGCTCGCGGAGGTGGACCGGCTGGTGGAGCGGGCTCGGCGGGCCAATTCGCACCGGATGAGGGGCGAGGCACCCGAGGTGGTGCGGGAAGCCCCGAGGGAGGTACCGCGGGGCGGGTACGGCGTCACGATCGCGGAGGTCGCGGTCGACGGGACGTTCCCGGCGGAGGGCTTCCCGGAACGGGTGCGGGCCTGGGCGGCGGCGACGGTCGCGCCGTGGGAGCGCCACGGAGCGTAGCCGCACCGGGACCTGGACGGGACCGTGGCCCCATGCGCAGGGGCGGCGGCCCCACGAGTGACGGGCGTGGCGCGGACGGTGACCGCGGGCGCGAGGTCGCGCCCGCCGGGGCGGGCGCGGGCGTGCACCGCCCCGACAGGCGCCGGTCTCGGCCAGCGCGGATACTGGGGCGGCAACCCGAGGCGGCCCCGGCGGCCGGGGACGGCCGTCGACGCGCCGCGGAATCGAGGAGTACGCCGTGACCGGACCCGTTGTCGTCGGCTTCGACGGCTCGCCCGAGAGCCTCGCCGCCACCGAGTGGGCGGCGCTGGAGGCGCAGCGTCGCGGGCTCGGCCTCGAAGTCCTCCAGGCCTGGCCCTGGCCGAAGCGGGACGTGGTGGGCAGCGACCAGACCTACCACCGCGCGCTGGCGCACCTGGCCGACCGCGAGGCCGGGTTGCGCGCTCTGGTGCCCGGGGTGCCGATCTCCTCCGAGGCCGTGGCCGCCGATCCGGTGGAGGCGCTGGAGGCCTCCTCGCGGACGGCGGCCGTGCTGGTGCTCGGCTCGCGCGGGCTGGGCACCGTACGCGGCTTCCTGACCGGTTCGGTGAGCCAGGAGGTGCTGCGCCGGTCGGCCTGCCCGGTGGTGCTGGTCCGGGCCCACGAGAGCGAGCCGACCGGTCCCGTGACGGTCGGCCTCGACCTGGCGCACCCGGCGGAGGAGGTGCTGGCCTTCGCCTTCGAGGCCGCCGCGCTCCGCTCGGCGCCGCTGCGGGTCGTCCACGTCTGGAGCCCGCCGGCCGGCAGCGAGTACATGTCCTACGGCGCGATCGGCGGGCTGGAGGGTGAGGTCTCCGCCGTCGAGCGGACCGGCCTCGCCGAGGCGCTGGAGCCCTGGCGGGCCCGTCACCCCGAGGTGGAGGTGACGGACGAGCTGGTCCGGGGCAAGGCCGCCGTCGAGCTGGTCGACTCGGCGGCGACGGCCCGGCTGCTCGTCGTCGGCCGCCGCACCCGGCACCTGCCGCTGCGCCACCACCACCTCGGCCCGGTGGCACACGCGGCGATCCACCACGTGCACTGCCCGGTCGCCGTCGTCCCGTACGGCTGATCCGGGCGAAATGACCTCCCCGATGCCTCCCGCTTCGCAAGCCCACCGTTCGGCCCGCCGTTGGGCCCACCCCTGAGGAGTACGTCATGGCCGATCACACCCGCGCCCACCTGCTCGCGGCCATCGATCTCGCGGCCTCCGCCCGAGCGCACGGCAACCACCCCTTCGGCGCGCTGCTGACCGACCCCGACGGGGGCGTCCTGCTCACGGCCGAGAACACCGTGCTCACCGACCACGACGTCACCGCCCACGCGGAGACCAACCTGGTCCGGCAGGCCTCCCGCGCTCTGGCCCCGGCGCAGCTCGCCAAGGCCACCCTGTACTCCAGCACCGAGCCCTGCGCGATGTGCGCCGGCGCGATCTTCTGGAGCGGCATCCGCCGGGTCGTCTACGCGCTCGCCGCGACCGACCTGAACGTCATCGCGGGCATGGATCCGGAGGAGCCGGTGCTCCACCTGCCGTGCCGCCAGGTCTTCGCGGCCGGCGGCAGCTCCGTGGAGGTCTCGGGGCCGCACCTGTACGAGGAAGCCGCGGCGGTGCACACGGGGTACTGGGGGTGAACCGCGAGGCCGCACGGTCGCGGCACCGCACCGTGGCCCGGTACCCGGCCAGGGGCCGGGCGCCCAACGGGGGTTACCGGCCCCGGAGCGGACCGCGGCCATGCGGCAGACTGTTCGACGTCGCGGACGGCAGGGCACGGGGAGGGACAGCGATGGGCACGGATGTCGTCAGGGAGTTGGGGGCGGCACTCGGCTGCGGCGACCGGGCGGTGGTGGACATCGGTCCGGGTCACCGTCGGCTGGCCGTCCCGGACCGGCACAGGGGCCGGTTCACCGTCGACGTCCTCGGCGACGACGGCGCGGCGCGCCGGGTGGTCCACCTGCTGCCGGGCGGCGGACTCAACGTCGCCGCCGACTACTGCACCGCGCAGGGCCGGAGCCTCGCGCACTTCCTCGCCGACCACGGGTACCTGGTCATCGGCACCACCCCGCCCGAGGACGCGCTGACGCCCGACCGGATCGGGCCGCAGTGCGCCGACTGGGGCCTGGACGGGCACCGCACGGACCTCGAACGGGTCGTTGCCGCCGTCGAGTCCCTCACCGCCCTGCCCTACGAGCTGCTCGGCCACTCGGCCGGGGCCGCGCTCGCCCTGGCCACCGCCGCCCGGAACCGGGGCGAGGCCCTGCGGCGGGTGCTCGTCCTCGACACCACCGGTCCCTACGACCCGGAGACGGAACCGGAGCTGGTCGCGAAGGCCGAGGCGCTGACCCGCCTGTTCCAGCAGCAGCTGGAGGCGGGCGTCTGGACCGTCGACCCCGGTCTCAAGGGCCTGTTCGCCCGCGCCACCACCGCCCCGGACGCCCCGAGCGGGGTACCACGGCCGGTGGACGGAGCGGGGCAGTTCAGCAACCTCGGCCTGCTGCACTACGCCCTGACCCACACCCGGGACCTGCCCGGGCCCGCGAGCTGGATCCACCACCGGGGACACAGCAGCGGCACCTACGCCTTCGGCACCACCCCCGGGGAGGACCGCTTCGCCCTGGAGCACAGCCCGCTCGCCGTCTGGACGGAGGCGATCGGCCGCCTCGGCAGCGGACTCCAGCCGACCGCGCTGCTGCGCGACCTGGCGGCCGTCTGGGCCGGTCTGACGGAGGTCCACCGGATCGACTGGGCGGCGATCCGAGCCGAGGTGGTCTGGGTGAACGCCGAGTTCGGACGCGGGGACCACGACCTCGGTGCCCGCCTCATCCGCCGGGGCGGCGCCCGGGTGGACTACCGGGTGGTGCCGGGCTACGGCCACGGCGACGTGGTCTGGTCGGCCACCGCCGAACGCGACGTGTGGGAGTCGTTGCTGCCCCGCCGCTGAAGGCCGCCCACACCGGTCATTCAGCATCCGGTCCGGAGTCACCGAAGGCGGACGGCCCCGCACAAGGTGTGGTTGCAGAGGGTGCCGGGGCTGTCCTCCAGGCCCCGACCCCCGTGGTCGCCGGGATGCCCGGCTACCACTTCGTCCACGCCGATGCGACCGCGGCGGAGGCCGGAGGAACCTGGAAGCACTGCACCCCGGCAACCACAGTCGACAGCAACTGACGCCCAGTGGACGGATCGGACGTCAGCACTGGCAGCCACCTGTTCAGCGACGCCCGCCGGCCTCAACGTCCTCCCGGCTGCCCAGGAAACCGGCCACCAGGTCGCAGAACTCCGCCGGTGTGTCGACCCAGGGCCAGTGCCCGCATCCGGACAGCACCTCCAACCGGGCGACCGGGTAGCAGGACGCGACGAGCCGTGTCGGCGCGCTGCCCGTCACGCCGTCCTCGGCACCGGCAACCACCAGCACCGGGCTGAGCACAGCAGCGCGGCGGGCAACTTCAGCTGCGGCAGCCGCTGCGGAGACAGGGCTCACATAGAAGGTCTCGCGCAGCCACGAAGGCGGCTGCGGATAGTCGGCCTCGGCCTCGTGGTGCCTTCGCGTCGCCTCCGACCAGGCACCGTAGCTCCACGGCAACGCCCCGGCCGCCAGTGCCTCAGCACTTCCCGGCTCGCCGGCACGCCGTTCCCGAATGACGGCCACCTCAGCCTCATCCACCTCCCGGGCGACCAGGCCGGCAGGCGTGACCAATATCAGTTTCCCCAACCGCTCCGGGTAGCAGGCCGCAAACGCCTGAGCTGTCAGGGTGCCGGCAGAGTGGGCGAGCAAGTCCATGCGCTCCATGCCCAGGTGTCGGCGCAGTTCTTCCACATCCCGGCCCTGCTCGGTGAAGGCGCAGCTGCCACGGTCCGCAGGAACCTCAGACCGCCCGGCGGCACGGGCATCCAGCAGTACCAGAGTGCGGTGGCGATCCAGACCTCCGAGATCGCCGAGATCGCGAACGTCCGCCCCCGGTCCGCCCGCCAGGCAGACCAGCGCTGGGCCACTCCCGGCAACCGAGTAGAACAACCTGGTTCCGTCATACGAGGTGAAACAAGGCACGAGCCGCATCCTCGCAGGGAATGGCTTCCACCCTCCAGGCCGCGTCGATCCGCTTCCAGTGGCGACGACGGGAGTCACCTACAGTGACGGCTTCCTCGGCGGATCGGAGGAACACCGATCACTCGATCAACGGCCCTTACCGGTACCAGCCCCCCTTGGCGCCCTGGCCGTGCTGTTCACCGTGACCATGGCGCCCGGCACGGCCCAGGCGTGCTCCCCCGTGCGCCCGCCGCCGCACATCGGTCGGCTGCTCTCGACGCTGGTCGAGCCGTCACAACGCTACGCCGTCGTCTTCGCCGACTCGGGCTCCGGGGCCGGGCCGGGGGCCGACATCGACTCCTGATCCGGCGTCGGGTTCGGCCGGGCCAGGCAGGCGACCGCCGTGGCGAGGGCCGCCAGCACGACCGCTCCCGCCACCGCGCCGTGCAGGCCATCGGTGACCGCCTCCCCGACCGCGTCGCGGACGCCGGCCGGCAGGCCGGTGAGCGACGCCGGGGTGAGCCCGCCGCCACCGGTGAGCCGGGCGGCCGGCTCGGCGCCGAGCCGCTCGGTGAGGGTGTCCGCCATCCGGGCCGTGTAGACCGCGCCGAGCACCGCCATGCCCAGCGAGCCGCCGATACTGCGCACCAGGGTGACGACCCCCATCGCGGCGCCCATGTCCCGTGGCGGGACGGCGCCCATCGAGGTCAGCAGGGTGCTCTGCATGACCAGCCCGATCCCCACCCCGGCGACCGCGGTGAGCCCGGAGGCGACCACCCGCGGCGTGCCGGTACCGAGGAGCAGCAGCAGGGCCGCTCCGGTCAGGGCGATGGCGCCGCCGGTCAGCGGGTAGCGCCGCTCGCCGCCGGTGCGGCTCATCAGCTTGGCGGTGACGAGCTGGGAGCCGACCATGCCGAGCATCAGCGGCAGCAGCAGAAGGCCGCCGGTGGTCGGCGTGGCACCCTGGACGAACTGGAGGTACTGCGGCAGGTAGCCGGCCAGGGCGACCATCACCGCACCGATGAGGAAGCCCAGCACCTGGGCCACGGTGAAGTTGCGGTTGCGGAACAGCGCGGGCGGCACCAGCGGTCCGGGGACCCGCCGTTCCACCCGGGCGAACCAGGCGAGCGCGACCACCGCGACGGCCCCCGTGCCGAGGATCCACGGCGAGGTCCAGGCGTATGTCACACCGCCCCAGCTGCCGATCAGGGTGAGCCCGACGATGCCGGTGGTCAGCAGGACGAGGCCCGCCCAGTCGAAGGGGGCGCGGACGCGTTCCGTCCGCAGCCGTACCCCGAGCGCGACCGCCACCAGGGCGAGCAGGCCGACCGGCAGGTTGACGTAGAACGCCCAGCGCCAGTTCAGCCGGTCGGTCAGGAAGCCGCCCAGCAGCGGCCCGCCGACGAAGGCGACCGGCATCAGGACCCCGACCACCGCCTGCACCCGCCCCCGGTCGGTGGCCGGGACGATCACCCCGATCACCGAGAGCGCGCCGACCATCAGCCCGCCGGCCCCGACCCCCTGGAGCGCGCGGAAGGCGATCAGTTCGGCGATGTCACGCGACAGCCCGGAGAGCACCGAGCCGGCCAGGAACACCACCACCGCCCACTGGTACGCGCCCTTGCGCCCGTACAGGTCACCGAGTCGGCCCCAGAGCGGGGTGGCGGCGGCGGAGGTGAGCAGGTACCCGGTGACCGCCCAGGAGAGGTGGTCCAGCCCGCCGAGGTCGCCGACGACGGTCGGCAGAGCCGTGCCGATGATCTGCCCGTCGAGTACGGAGAGGAAGAAGCCGAGCATCAGCCCGAGGATGCCGAGAAGCGGCGGCCTGGGGCGCCCCTCGGCCGGTTCCGTCACCATGGTTGGTCCGCCTTTCCCGTGTTCCAGTAGTCCGCCTGTTCGTCTGTCGGTTTGCCTGGCTGCCCGTTTGCCTGGCTGCCGGTTTGCCTGGCTGCCCGGTGCCGGTACCGGTGCCCTGGTCAGGCCGCGAACGGGCGGGCGCGCCGGGCCTCGCGCAGGGCCTGCGCCCACCAGGCCAGCTGGTCGAGCATGGTCTTGGCGGCGGCGTCGGCCGCCGGGTCGAGGGCCTTGCCGTCGGCGTCGAAGCGCTGCGCGGCGCCGTGGAAGCTGACCGTGTTGCGGATCGTCGTGGCGTTCAACTCGGCGAGCACCACCCGCAGTTGCTCCACCGCGCGGAGGCCGCCGGAGAGCCCGCCGTAGGAGACGAAGGCGACCGGCTTGCCGTGCCACTGGCGGTTGTGCCAGTCGATGGCGTTCTTCAGCGGAGCCGGGAAGCTGTGGTTGTACTCGGGCGTGACGATCACGAAGGCATCGGCGGCCTCCAGGCGGGGCGAGACGGCCGCGAGCAACTCAGCGTCGACCGGGTCGAGTTCGCCGCCGAAGGACGGGAAGGTGGTGGGCAGCGGGGTGTCGACCAGGTCGACGAGGTCGGCGGCCATGTCGGCGCGGGAACCGAGGTGGCCGAGCAGCCAGTCGGTGACGACCGGCGCGAACCGGCCGTCGCGGGTGCTGCCGACAAGTACGGCCACCCGCAGCTGCTCCTGTGCCTGCCCGGGCCGCGCCTGCTGCTGGTCGTTGGACATGGGGGGTCCCCCTCCGAGTCGATGTGTACGACGTATCAGATGGATACAACGTACACATCGACGCGTACGACGTCTACTACAGATACGTCGTACGCTCGGAGTGGTACGGTGGGCCGACAGCCGGCCGGAAGGAGCCCACCGCCATGCCCGCCCCGCAGGCCCCCACCGGGGACGACGACCAGGCCAAGCCCCAGACCTCGCTCTGGGAGCGCCTCGACCGCCCGGCCCCCGCCCCGCGCACCACCCTCACCCCGCACCGGATCGCCGAGGCCGCCGTCGCCATCGCCGACGCCGAAGGCCTGGACGCCGTCACCATGCGCCGCCTGGCCACCGCGCTCGGCGTCGCCCCGATGGCCGCCTACCGGTACGTGTCCGGCAAGGACGAACTCATCGAACTGATGGTCGACTTCGTCTACGGCCGTCTCCCCCTGGACGCCCCCGCCACCGACTGGCGCGACACCATGCGCACCCTGGCCGTCCAGCTGCGCGCGATGAGCCTGGCTCACCCGTGGACCGCCCGGGCCGCCGCCTCCGCCCTCACCCCCAACCAACTGGCCGTCCCCGAGCGCGCGTTCACCGCCCTCGCCGGACACGGCCTGGACGCCGACACCACCATGGCGGTGTTCCGCACCGTCACCGGCTACGTCCGCGGCTCGGTCTCCGCCGAGATCGCCCTCCTGGCGCTGCAGCGCGAGCACGGCTGGGCCGACGGCGACGAGACCCGCGCCGGCCTGGCCTCGCGGATGTCCTGGCTGATCAACACCGGCCGCTACCCCGCCTACCAGCACTACCTCCGCGAGGGCACCCGCAAGGACGACCAGGACTGGCAGTTCGAGACCGGCCTCGACTGCGTCCTCGACGGCATCGCCACCCGCCTGGGCATCTGACACCGGCCACCCGGGGGCGGCCGTGAACGCCCGCCCGCCGCTCCGACCCCTGTCCGGCCGAACATCCGTTCAGTAGCATGAACTCGCCTCCGCCCGTGGCCCCGAGGGGACGAGTGACCGCCGTGATCGCCCTGACCGCAAGCAGCCTGCCCGTCGACGTCGTGGACGTCGACATCATGGACATCGACGTGGACGTCGACCTCCTCCTGGACGGCGATGACGCCGACTTCCCGTCCCCGGCGATTCTCGCGGCCGGGGCTCCGATGCTCACGGCCCCGCCGCAGAGCACCCTGGGCGTCTTCGAGTTCGACGCCCCGATCCTGATGCCGCCCACCCCGCAGATCAGCCAGATGGAGCCCTCCCCGCAGATCACCCAGATCGACTTCGAGCTCGACGCACCCGTCCTGGCGGAGCCCACGCCGCAGATCATCCAGACCTACGTCCAGCTCGACCCCCCGGTCCTGGTGGACCCGTTGCCGCCGCAGAGCACCCAGATGGTCGTCGACTTCACCGACACCGCGGACACGGTCTGAGGCCAGCGCCGCCACATGGACTCCGACCGCCGCTCCGCGCACCGCTACACCCGCCCCTTCGACCGCTTCCCCTCGCGCCAGGAGCACGAGGCCCGCTGGGCCGAACTGTCCCGGGCCATCGCCTCGGCCGGGCCACCGACCGGTGAACCCGCCGAGCCCAAGGGCGAGTTGACCGTCCTCGGCTCCGGCATCGAGGCCGCCGGCTTCACCCGGGCCGACGAGCAGCTGCTCCGCGAGGCCGACCACGTCTTCCACTGCGTGGCCGACCCCGCCACCGTTGTCCGCATCAACGCCTGGCGCCCGGACGCCTACGACCTCAGCGTCCTCTACGACGACGCCAAGGACCGCTATCTGACGTACATACAGATGACCGAAGCGGTTCTTCACTTCGTCCGCGCCGGGCGGCGGGTGGCGGCGGTCTTCTACGGCCACCCGGGCGTCTTCGTCCTCTCCAGCCACCGCGCTGTCCGCATCGCCCGCCGCGAGGGCCACACCGCCGTGATGCGGCCGGGCATCAGCGCCCTGGACGTGCTCTGCGCCGACCTCGGGGTGGACCCGAGCAGCCCCGGCATGCAGACCTTCGAGGCCTCCGACCTGCTGATCCGGGGCCGACGCATCGACCCGGGCCTGAACCTGGTGCTCTGGCAGGTCGGCGTCGTCGGCGAACTCGACTACCAGCGCGCCGGGTTCACCAACCGCCACCTGCCCGTCCTGCTGGACCGGCTGGAGGAGGTCTACGGCCCGGACCACACCGTGGTGAACTACATCGGTGCCCGCTACCGGGGCCTCGACCCCGTCACCGCCCACCACACCGTCGCCGCCCTGCGCGACCCTGCCGTTCAGCGCACCGTCACCAGCGCCTCCACCTGGTACCTGCCGCCCGCCGTCGCCGCCCCGGCCGACCCGCAGGCGCTCGAACGCCTCGGCCTGCTCAAGCCCGGCCAGAGTGTCCGCCCGCCCGACGGCCCCCTGCGGATCATCGATGAGTACGGACCGCGCGAACTCGCCGCCCTCGACGGCTTCACCGACTTCCGCATCCCGGCCGGCTTCCACTGGCAGCAGGACACGCCCGGCGCCCGATTCGTCCTCGCCCTCGGCGAGGACAGCGTCCTGCGCGAACGCTACGTCCGGGAGCCCGCCGCCGCCGTGGCGGACTGGGCCCCGCCGGAACTCGGCGAGGCCGAACGCGCCCTGCTGGCCCGTCGCGAGGACCTGGCCCTGCAGGCCGCCGCCCGAGGAGTCCGCCGGCGGCCCACGCCGGAGGCGGCGCGACGGCTGCGTACCCTGCTCACCCGCAAGTCCGAGGCGCGCAGGCTGCTGCGGGACGGCGCGGCGGACCGGAAATCCCTGCGGCGCGACCTCGACTCGGTCCTCGCCGGAGCCCTCTACCCGTGGACGGGCCTGTACGGCACGCCGGACGGCGAACTCTCCGTCTACCTCCTGGGCCGGGCGACCGACCCGCCCCGGCACCGGGTCTACGTCAACGGCCGCCGGGTCGCCGACCCGCGCTACGAGCACGGCGTGCTGCGCTGGCGCGGGGCGGACGGCAGCGGCGGTGCCGGTTCCGGAGTCGGTGGTGAACTGCGGACGGAGTTCGGCCGCGACGGGCGGCGCCGGCTGATCGGCACCGTGGGGCGCGCGGTGCGCCTGACCGAGTACCCGCTGCCGGAGGTCCCGCCGCTCGCCGACCTGGTCGGCGCCTACCGGTCCGGGGGCGTGCGCGTGGACGTCGCACCCGACGCCCTCGGCTCGGCCCCGCGTCTGCGCGTCACCGTCGACGGCGAACCCGCCACCGCGGCGGTGGTGATCGGACCGGCGGGCTTCGAGGTGGACGGCCTCACCGTCCCGTTCGACCGTGCGGCGCCGGACGCTCCCCCGCGCCTGTACGGGACCTACCGGCTGCGGCTGCCGTCACGGCCGGGCGGCGCGCAGCTGCGGGTCGCGGAGGACGGCGTCACACTCGACGGACAACCCGTCCCCAAGGCCGAGTCGAACGGCCGCCGCCTCAGCTGGCAGGACGGCCCGGACCCGGTACCCGGCGCCGACCTCACCCTGCTGCTCGACCCGATCACCCTGCACCCGATGCTCCACGGCACCGGACGAACCACGGACGGCACACCGTTCCCGCTGATCGGCATGGTCCCGGTCGACGCCGAGGCCGCCCAACGCCTCGCCGCCCGGCCGCAGTTCGGTATCCCGGCCGGCCCGTGGGCCGGGCTGACGGCACTCGCCGCCGGGGCGAGCCAGGACGGCGGGCTGTTCTGGTGGCACGGCTGGGAGCAGTCGGCCACCGCCCTGCGCACCGTCGAGCGCGCCCTGTGGGAGGACGGACGGTAGGCGCCGACACTCAGAAGGACGGCCCGGCCGGCGGCCGCCCGACGATCGGCTACAGCCGCCCTCCGGGCGTGTCCGAGGACAGCCGCTGGGCCAGGTACACCGGGACCACCGAGAGCAGCATCAGGACCGCCGCCACGACGTTGACCACGGGGGCCTGGTTGGGCCGCGCCAGGTTGGCGTAGATCCAGACGGGCAGGGTCTGGACGCCGGGCCCGGCGGTGAAGGTGGTCACCACGATCTCGTCGAAGGAGAGCGCGAACGCCAGCAGCCCGCCAGCCAGCAAGGCGCGGGCCTGATCAGCGGCAGGACCACCGAGCGGAGGGTCCGCCCGGCGGAGGCGCCCAGATCGGCCGAGGCGTCGAGGAGGTTGGCCGGCAGGTTCTCCAGCCCCGCGTAGACCGGCAGGATCATGTACGGCAGCCACAGGTAGGCGAGGACGGCGATGACCGCCGCCGTGCCGTACCCGGGGCTGGCCAGTCCGAACGGGGCGCCGAGCCGGTCGAGCACCCCGCCCTGGCTGAAGATGACCCGCCAGGCGTACACCTTGACCAGGTAACCGGCCCAGAGCGGGGTCAGCACCGCGACCACCAGGAGCTTGCGGGTCCGCGGCCGGGCGATCCGGGCCATGTAGAAGGCCATCGGGAACGCCACCACGGCGTCGCCCGCGTTGAACACCGCGACCCGGTCGCTCATCGTCAGCGCCTCGTCCTGGTCGTGGGTGACGAACACGAAGGTGATCCCGACCTCGCGCTGGATCCGCTTGAGCTCCGCCTGCATCTCGTGCCGGAGCTTCAGGTCGAGCGCACCGAGCGGCTCGTCGAGGAGCAGCACCTTCGGGCGTTCACCAACGCCCTGGCCAGGGCCACCCGCTGGCGCTGGCCGCCGGAGAGCTGGGCCGGTCGACGCCGCTCGAAGCCGTCGAGCCGGACCATCGCGAGCGCCGCGCGCACCCGCTCCGCCCGCTCGGCCTTGGGCACCCGGCGCACCATCAGGCCGTAGCCGACGTTCTGCTCGATCGTCATGTGCGGGAAGAGCGCGTAGTCCTGGAACACCGTGTTGACGTCCCGGCCGAACGGCGCGAGACCGGTGACCTCGACTCCGCCCAGCAGGACGGCGAGCTGCTCCTCACCACAGGCCTGCGGCAGCGGACCGCCGCCGCACAGAGCGCCTTCGTGCGACGGGTGGCCGCCGCCGGCGCGTCCGGGCTGGGCTTCGGCACCGGGCTGAGCCACCCCACCGTCCCGAGGGCGACGGTGGCCGAGGCCGAACGGCTGGGCCTGGCGGTGCTGGAGGTGCCGTACGAGACGCCCTTCATCGCGGTGAACCGCCTGGTCGCCGAACGGATCGCGGCCGAGGACCACAGCGCCCAACGGCGGCTGGTCGATCAGCACGACCTGCTGGTCCAGGCCCTGCTGACCGGTGAGGGCCTGACCGCGCTGCTGCGGGTGCTGCGGCACGCCTGCGGCTCCGAGGTCGCCGTGGTCGACCGCCACGGCTCGCTGCTCGCCGCCGCCCCGGAGCGGGCCGGTGCACTGGTCGAGGAGGTCCGGGCGGCCGAGCTGGAGTCCCCGGACGGGCCCGGTCAGGCCGGTCCGCTGCGCCTGCCGGTGCAGGTGGACGGGATGGTCGCGGCGTACCTGTGCCTGCGGTCGGCCGGGCGGGCGGCGGACGTGCTCCCGTACGCGGTCCGGCTGGTCGGTCTGGAGCTGACCCGCCGTCAGGCCCATCTGGCCGGACGGCGGGAGCTGGTCAGCCAGGTCGTGGAGGACATCGTGCGGGACGTGATCGCACCGGCCGCCGCCGAGCGCAGGCTCGCCGCGTTCGGGCTCGACACCACGGCGGCCCACCGGGTCGTCCTGGGCTGCCCGGCACCGGAGGGCGAAGGGCCGGCGGCGGACCGCCGCCTGGCCCGGCTGCCCTGGCTGACGGCGGGCCACCCCGACTCCCCCGAGCCGGTGCTCACCGCCGTGGTCGGCCGGTACCTCGTGGCGGTACTCCCGCAGAACGCGTCCGTGGACAAGCTGGCCCGGCGGTTCGGCACCGCGCTGTCCGGCCTCGACACCCGCGCCTCGGTCGGGATCGGCGGCTGCTACCGGGGCGTCGACGGCCTGCGCTGGAGCTGGTTCGAAGCCCAGGCCGCGCTCACCAGAGGCCCCGGCATCCACTCCGGCGACCCGCTCAACCTGCCGCGGCTGCTGCTCTCCAGCCCCGACCTGCCGTTGAAGCAGCTCGCCACCGAAGTGCTGCGCCCGCTCACCCGGTTCGACGAGAGCAACAACGCCGACCTCGTCACGACCCTGCACGCCTACCTGGCGGCGGACTGCTCGGTGCAGACGGTCGCCGACCGGCTGTACGTCCACCGGAACACCGTCCGCTACCGGCTGGACCAGATCGAGCGCCTCACCGGCCGGTCGCTGCAGTCCATGCAGGACCGCTTCCAGCTCTGGCTGGCCCTGCTCGCCGCCTTCCCCGACCGGGAACCGGCCGTGCCCCGGCACGGCTGACCGCTGCCCGTCGACCGTTGCCGATTCACCGCCGCGCCGGACCCGGTCGAGGTACCGACCGGGTCCGGCACCGGCCTCACGGTGCCGACGCAGGGCTACCAGCGGCCGCGCGACGGTGCGGGGTTGAGCTTGGCGCTGAGCGCCGAGAGGAAGGTCGGGAGCTTGTCCACCATGGACTTGGGGACCGGGATGGTCTGGACGGTGTCCCGCGCCACGTCCTGGACGACGAGCGTGTACCTGCCGTTCTCCTCGACGACTTCGGCGGCGTAGAGCAGTGTTTCCATCGAGGTTTCCATCGAGGTCTCCATCGAAGCTTCCATCGGTGATCCTAGGCCTGGGTGTCGTTGAGCCAGGCGTTCCACGCCTTGGTGGCCTGCTGCTCGTTCGTGTCCCCGGCGAACAGGTGGTGGCCCAGCCAGATCGGCACGTTCCAGGTGCTGCCGTTGAAGAACCGGTAGAGGGCGTCGGGGCCGCGCAGGCCGATGAAGTCGGCGCTGAGCCAGTCCACGACCACATCCTCCGGGCCGCCGTCCGGACCGGGGGTGTGGAGCCGGAGCCGGTCGCCGACGGCCGCGTCCTCGGCGAGGCCGAGGCGGCGGCGCAGGGCGGCGAAGCCGGCCGGGTCCGCGGTGGGTTCGGGACACTGGGCCTTGACGTAGACGGCGGGGCGGCCGGCGAAGTGACGCAGGTACTCGGCGAGGCCGTGCTGGTAGAAGTCGACGTGCTTCTCGGCCGCGTCGGACTTGGTGTCCCAGTTCCAGGTGTCGTCGACGACGCCCGTGTGCACCCAGTGGATTCCCATCCGCAGATGGCTCGTTCCGTCGGTGGCCGGCTCGATGTGGTAGCTGAGCGTGTTGGAGAACCCGCCGTCCTGGGTCGCCCGGACGGCGAAGTGGTGCGGTGGCTCCCACGCCACGACGGTGCCCGCACCCCGGGTCACCTTTCCGCCGACGTGCGGCTCGACCTCCATGGGGTACAGCCAGCCGAGGTTGCCGGCGCCGGTGGCGACCGCGTCCCAGACCTGCTCCGGCGTGGCGGGCAGCTCCTGCTCCCGCCGGACCTCGAACTCTCGGGCCATGGTCAGTTCTCCTTCGTCGTCGTTCAGGTGTCAGTAGGTGAGCGGGAGGGCGCTGAGCCGCCGTTGCAGCGGGTTGGGCCGCCAGTCGAGCGCCGCCCCGTCGGCGGCCTCGTCGGCCAGCCGCAGGTGCGGGAGCCGTCGGACCAGCGTGCCGATGGCCACCTCGGCCTGGAGCTTGGCCAGCGGGCCGCCCAGGCAGAAGTGCGGGCCGTTGCCGAAGGTCAGGTGCCGGTTGCCGGGGCGGCTCAGGTCGAGCCGGTCGGGGTCCTCGAAGCGCTCGGGATCGCGGTTGGCCGCGGCGAGGAACGGGTAGACGAGCTCTCCCTCGCGCAGTGTCCGCCCGCCGATCTCCAGGTCCTCGGCGACGACCCGGACGATTGCCTGGGTCGGCGTGTCGTAGCGGGCCAGTTCCTCGACGGCGGTGCGGATCAGGGCCGGCTCCTCGCGCAGTCTGGCCAGTTGGTCGGGGTGGCGCAGCAGGGCGAGCGTGCCGTTGCCGATCAGGCTGGTGGTGGTTTCGTCGCCTGCGGTGATCAGGACGAAGCAGGTGGACAGCAGCTCGGAGTCGGTGAGCCGGTCGTCCTGCGCCTGGGTGGCGACCAGGGCGCTGATCAGGTCGTCGCCCGGGTCGGCCCGGCGTCGGCGGACCAGCCGGGCAAGGTACTCCTCGTACTGGTCGATCGCCGCCTCGGTCTTGGCGATGTCCTCCGTCAGCCGTCCGAAGCATCGGAACCAGGCCTTGACCTGGAGGCGGTCCTCGGGCGGGATGCCGAACAGCTCGCAGACGACGGACAGCGGCAGCGGGGAGGCGACCGCGTCGATCAGGTCCATGGTCGGCCCGGCCTCGACGGCCCGGTCGACCAGCTGGTCGACGATCCGCTGGATGCCGTCGCGCAGCGCCTCGACACGCCGGGCGGTGAACGCCCGGTTGGCGAGCTTGCGCAGCCGGGCGTGGTCCGGCGGGTCGGTGTTGGTCATCACCCGGCCGAGCCTGTCGGTGAGCCGACTGAGGGCCTTGAGGTTGCCGCCCTGCGCGCCGAAGGCGGCGGTCATCCGGTCCCGGTCGTTGGACAGTCGCAGGTCGCCCAGGGCCGCCTCGACGTCGGCGTACCGGGTGAGGTACCAGATGCCCTGGGCACTGCGGTGGACAGGGCTCTCGCGCCGCATGCGGGCGTAGAACGGGTACGGGTCCCGGCGGGCCTCGGGTGTGAGCAGCGCCGCGGCGAGGTCGTCGGACGGCCCGGCCGGGCCCGCCGTGGGGCGGGCCGCGTCCGTGGTTTCGGTCAGATTCACTACGAGCCGCGCTACCGCTTGGCGTCCATGGCGTCGATGAGGCTCTGGGGCCGCATATCGGTCCAGGACCGCTCGACGTACTCCAGGCAGGCGGCGTGGGTGTCGGGACCGTGGGCGACGGTCCAGCCCTCGGGGACGTCCGCGAACTGGGGCCACAGCGAGTGCTGGTTCTCCGGGTTGACGAGCACGAGGAAGGTGCCGTCCTGGTCGTCGAAGGGGTTGGTCATGGGTCAGTCCTCCTGGTTGGGGATGGTGGTGCCGCCGGCGGCCTCGGCGAGGCGGGCGGCCAGGATCGGGCCGATCTGGGCCAGCGAACCGGGCTGGGTCATCCGGTCGTGGCGGGTGGTGATGTCGTACGACTCGACCCGCCCGGCGATGTAGCGCTGCCAGATCCCGGGGCCGGCCGAGTCCTCGGTCCGGTCGATCGTGGAGTTGAACAGCAGCAGGTCGCCGTCGAATCGGGCCGGGGCGAAGGCGACCGCCAGCTTGGCGTTGTTGATCATGATCTCGACGACGGCGCCGATCCGCCGCTCGTCCAGGCAGGCCAGGGCGCTGCCGCGCCGGCTGAGGATCTCGGCGACCTCGGCGTAGGTCAGGGGCCCGTCCCCCAGTTCCCCCGGGTCGATGTCCATGATTCCGACCAGGACGTCCCGCTCGGCGGGCACGGGCACCTCGTCGAACGTGATGTCCTGCACCGGGTAGGCGTCGAGGATCGCCAGCACTGCGGTCTGCTCCCCCCTGGCCTGGAACTCGCAGGCGATCGCGTGGGCGATCAGCCCGCCGGCGGACCAACCCAGCAGGTGGTACGGGCCCTCGGGCTGGACCTTGCGGATCTGGTCGGCGTAGTCGGCCGCCATCTCCTCGTACGAACCGGGCAGGGCCTCCGGGCGCGCGAGGCCCCGGGCCTGGAGCGCGTAGACCGGGCGGTCCGGGCCGATGTGGTTCAGCAGCCCGGAGTACGACCAGCTGATGCCGCCGCCGGGATGGACGCAGAACAGTGGCGGCAGACTGCCGGTCGGGCGCAGCGGCAGCAGCCCGTCGAAGGCCTCCTCGGGGTCGCTCATGGCCAGGCGCTCGGTCAGTCCGGCCACCGTCGGCGCCTCGAACAGGGTGCGCAGGCCCACGTGGACGCCCAGCGTCTCGCGGACGCGGGAGACCAGCCGGGCGGCCAGCAGGGAGTGCCCGCCGAGGTCGAAGAAGTCGTCGTCGATGTGGACCTGCTCCCGGCCGAGGATCTCGGCGAACAGCTCGCACAGCAGCTGTTCCTGCGGGGTGCGGGGGCCGCGGCCGGTGCCCGTCGCCTCGTACGCGGGCGCCGGCAGAGCGGCCCGGTCCAGCTTGCCGTTGGCCGTCAGCGGCAGCCGCTCCAGGGTGACGAAGGCCGAGGGCACCATGTACTCGGGCAGTTCGCGGCCGAGCCGGCGGGCGAGCTCGTCCGGCGCGGGCGGCTGCCCGTCGACGGGCACCAGGTAGGCGACCAGGCGCTGGTCGCCGGGCTGATCCTCGCGGGCGAGGACGGCCGCCTGGGCGACGCCGGGGCACCCGGCGAGCACGGCCTCGACCTCGCCGGGTTCGATCCGGAAGCCGCGCAGCTTGACCTGGTCGTCGGCCCGGCCGACGAACTCCAGGGTGCCGTCGGGCAGCCACCGGGCGAGGTCCCCGGTGCGGTACATCCTCCCTCCGTGCCCGTCACCGGGCTGGGGGTGCCTCCCGGCCGCCGGGCTGGGGGCGAGGGGCCCGCCCTCCGCGTACGGGCAGGCGACGAACCGCTCGGCCGTCAGGCCGGGCCGGCCCAGGTAGCCCCGGGCCACGCCCGCCCCGGCGAGGTACAGCTCGCCGGTCACGCCCGGCGGCACCGGGTGCAGTCCGGCGTCCAGCACGTAGGCCCGCATGTTCGCCATGGGCCGGCCGATCGGCACGGTCGCGGCGCGCTCCGAGAGGGTGCGGACCCGGTGGTGGGCGCCGAACGTCGTGGTCTCGGTCGGGCCGTAGCCGTTCACCACGGCGAGGTCCGGGCAGGCCGCCAGGACCCGGGCGACGGCCCCCGGCGGCACCACGTCACCACCGGTCCACACCTCGCGGACCCCGGCGAGCAGCTCCGGCCGCTCCTCGGCCACCAGCCGGAACAGACCGGCGGTCAGCCACAGTCCGGTCACCCCGTGCTCGGCGACCGTTGCCGCCAGCAGGTCGAGGTCGAGCCGGCCGGGCGGCGCGACGACCACCCTGCCGCCACCGAGGAGCGGCACCCAGAACTCGTACGTCGAGGCGTCGAAGGCCGTCGGCGAGTGCAGCAGCACCCGGTCGTGGCCCCCCTCGCGCCAGCACGGGGCGAGCGCGAGCGCCGCCACGTCCCGGTGGGTGACTCCGACGCCCTTCGGGCGGCCGGTCGAGCCGGAGGTGTACATCACGTACGCCAACTGCCGTGGATCGCAGGTGACTTCCGGGTCGGAGTCGTCTGGCTCGGCCTGGCTGAGCGCGGCCAGCACGTCCTCGGTGAGGACCAGCGCGGCGCCGGTCTCCCGGACGATCAGATCGGTCCGGGAGGACGGGAACCGCGGGTCGAGCGGGACGTACGCGCCGCCCGCCTTGATGATCGCCAGGATCGCGACGACGAGCTCCGCGGAGCGCTCCAGCAGCACCGCGACCGGGGTCTCCGGCCGCACGCCCTGCCCGATCAGGGCCCGGGCCAGGCGGTTGGCCCGCCGGTCGAGCTCCCGGTAGGTCAGCTCGGTCGTGCCCACGACGACCGCGACCGCGTCCGGCGCGGCCGCCACCCGGCGGGCGAACAGCTCCGGCAGGCCGGCCTCGGGCAGCTCGGCCCCGGTCCGGTTGAACCCGACCAGCAGCGCGCGGCGCTCCTGCCCGGACAGCAGGTCGAGTCGGCCGATCGGTCGCTGCGGCTCGGCGGCGGCCGCGCGCAGCAGTCGCGTCCAGCGGGCGACGAGCCGCTCCACAGTGCCCGGGTCGAACAGATCGGTCGCGTACTCGACCGCGCCGAGCACGCCGGCCGGGCTTCCGTCCGGGCCGTACCGCTCGGCCAGGCTGACGGTCAGGTCGACCCGCGCGGTGTCGGTGGGCGCCGCAAGGTAGGAGGTCTCCAGGCCGGGCAGGGTGAACTCGCCGACCGGCGCGTTCTGCAGGGCCAGCATGACCTGGAACAGCGGATGGTGGGCCAGCGACCGGGTGGGGTTGACGGCCTCGACCAGGTACTCGAACGGCAGGTCCTGGTGGGCGTACGCGGCCAGCGCCTTCTGCCGGA
Organism: Kitasatospora sp. NPDC101155; assembly: GCF_044768305.1. NCBI lineage: Bacteria > Bacillati > Actinomycetota > Actinomycetes > Kitasatosporales > Streptomycetaceae > Kitasatospora > Kitasatospora sp. NPDC101155. Next base: position 124,984 of record NZ_JBIWPN010000016.1, read on the forward strand.
CCCGACCGATCAGTTCGGCGAAGCCGGGGTCGCCGCTGGTGTCGGTGCGCAGCACCAGGCTGTTGACGAAGAACCCGACGAGCTCGTCCAGCGCCTGGTCGGTCCGACCGGCGATCGGGCTGCCGATCGGGATGTCGGTGCCGGCGCCGAGCCGGGTGAGCAGTGCGGCGAGGCCCGCCTGGAGCACCATGAACATGCTGGCGCCCTGCGCGGCGGCCAGGTCCCGCAGCTCCCGGTGCAGGTCGGGGTCCAGCTGCACCTCGACCCGACCGCCGCGCTGGGAGGCCTCGGCCGGCCTGGGCCGGTCGGCGGGCAGCCGGACCTGGTCCGGCAGACCGGCCAGCTCGTGCTTCCAATAGTCGAGTTGCCGGGTGAACAGGCTCTCCTGGTCGGCCGCCTCACCGAGCAGCTCGCGCTGCCACAGGGTGTAGTCGGCGTACTGGACCGGCAGCGGGGACCACAGCGGCTCCTCGCCCCGGCAGCGGGCCCCGTAGGCCGCGGCCAGGTCCCGGGAGAGCGGGCCCATCGACCAGCCGTCGGCGGCGATGTGGTGCACCACGATCAGCAACACGTGCCGTTCGGGGGCGAGCGCGTACAGCTCCGCCCGGATCGGCGGTTCGGCGGCCAGGTCGAAGCCGAGCCGGGCGCCCCGGGCCAGCCGCTCGAAGAGCCCGCTCTCGTCGACCTCGACCACCGGGAGCCCCGGGCTCGCCTCCGCCGCGCCGAGCACCAGCTGGTACGGCACCCCTTCCACCTCGCGGAGCACCGTTCGCAGGCTCTCGTGCCGGGCGGTCACGTCGGCGAGCGCGGCTTGCAGCGCCGGCTGGTCGAGCGGACCGTCCAGGCGCAGCGCGAGCGGCATGTTGTAGGTGGCGCTGGGACCGTCCATCCGGTGCAGGAACCACAGCCGGCGCTGGGCGAAGGACAGCGGGATCCGCTCGGGGCGCGGCCGGGCGGTCAGCGCCGGTCGCTGCGTCACGGAGCCGTCGAGGCGTGCCGCCAGGGCGGCCACGGTCGGCGTCTCGAACAGCGTCCGGACTTCCAGCTCCGCGCCGAGGACGGCCCGGACCCGGGAGGCCAGGCGGGTCGCCAGCAGCGAGTGCCCGCCCAGGTCGAAGAAGTTGTCCTCGACACCGACCTGGGCCAGCCCGAGCACCTCGGCGAACAGCTCGGCGACGAGCTGCTCCTGCGGGGTGCGCGGCGCCCGTCCGGCTCCGGCCGAGCCGAGGTCGGGGGCGGGCAGCGCGCGGCGGTCGAGCTTGCCGCTGGCCGTCAGCGGCAGCGCCTCCAGCGCCACGAACGCCGACGGGACCAGGTAGTCCGGCAGCCGCCCGCGCAGCCAGTCGCGGAGTTCACCGAGGAGGGCGCCGGTACCCCGGCTGCCGGTCGGGCGGTTGGTCAGCGACGACAACGCGGTGCCGGTCGGCCGCACCGGCCGGTAGGCCTCGACGGGGGCGTCCGTCGGTCCATCGGCGAAGAGCACGTCCAGGGCTTCGGGCGCTTCGGCCGACCAGGTGAGGTCCACCCGGCGGCCGAGCTGCCCGCCGAGGGCGTGGAAGTCCTCCGGGTCGGGCAGGTCGCCGTCGTCCGGGCCGTGCAGCCGCTCCAGCAGCCCGGCGAGCGTGCCGTCGCCGTCCCGCACCGCCCGGGCCAGCTCGGCCTCGTGTGCGACGCGGCGGTTCGGGACCCCGGTGAGGCGCACCCGGCCGGCGCCGGGCCGACCGAGCAGTTCACGCAGCTCCGCGAGGTCGGCGATGTCCCGGCCCCATCCCAGGTCCAGTGGCTGGACCGGTACGGCCGGCTGCTTGTGCAGCGTCACGTCGTAGCGGTAGCGGGTCAGTTCGTTGTGGTGGCGGCCGCGCTTGACCTCCACGGCCACCGCACCGATGTCCGCGCCGCGCTCCCGCAGGACGGTGAAGAAGTCCGGGTCGACCAGGAGTTCCTTCTCGACCCTGACGGCCTGCTCCACCGCGCGGCGCACCGCGGCGAGGTCGCCGCCGTCGCCGGTCCGGTGCAGCTGGACGGCGGTGGCCAGCGGGCGCAGCAGTCGCAGGTTGCGGACGTCGCCGATGAAGAGTGCGCCGCCGGGGGCGAGCAGGCCCATCAGCTTGTGGATCACGTCGGCGAGGTAGTCGGCGGACGGGAAGTACTGCACCACCGAGTTGATCACGATGGTGTCGAACCGCCCGGCCGGCAGCCCGTCGGTGTCGTGGGCCGGCCGGGTCTGCAGCACGACGCGCTCGGCGAGGTCCGCCTGCCGGGCGACCTGGGCGGTCAGCGAGTCGATCGCGGTGGCGGAGAAGTCCGTCGCCCAGTACGTCTCGCAGTGCGGTGCGATCTGCGAGAGCAGCAGTCCGGTGCCGACGCCGACCTCCAGCACCCGGCGGGGGCGCAGGGCCAGGATGCGGGCCACGGTGGCGTCCCGCCATTCCCGCATCTGCTCGACCGGGATCGGGCTGGCGTCGTAACTGCTGTTCCAGCCGACGAAGTTCTGGCCGAAGGCGGCCTCCTCGGGGGCGATGGGCAGGGCGTCGTAGATGTCCTGCCACTCGCCGACGTGATCGGCTTCGAGGCCGCTGTCCCGGGCCGTGTCCTGGCGCGGGACGACGTAGCCGATGAGCCGGTCGTCCTGGGCCAGGACAGCTGCCTGGGCGACGCCGGGGTGCTCGGCCAGCGCCGCCTCGACCTCGCCGGGCTCGACGCGGAAGCCGCGCACCTTCACCTGGTCGTCGGCGCGGCCGACGTATTCCAGCTGGCCGTCGGTTCGGAAGCGCACCAGGTCGCCGGTGCGGTACATCCTGGCGCCCGCCGGGTCGAACGGGCAGGCCACGAACCGTCCGGCCGTCAGGCCCGGCCGGTTCAGGTACCCGCGCGCCAGACCGGCGCCCGCGACGTACAGCTCCCCCGGCACGCCCGGGGGCACCGGCCGCAGCCGCTCGTCCAGCACGTACACCCGGGCATTGGCGATCGGCCGGCCGATGGGCGGCACGCCCGCCCCTGGGGACAGCGAGTCGCTCATCGTCGCGCACACCGTCGTCTCCGTCGGGCCGTACGCGTTGATCATCCGTCGGCCCGGCGCCCAGCGTTCCACCAGCTCCGGCGGGCACGCCTCGCCCGCCACGACCAGCGTCGACACGGTCACCGAACCCTCCGGCACAGCGGCCAGGACGGACGGCGGCACGGTCACGTGGGTGACCGCGAGGTCCGGGTCGGTCAGCGCGGCGAGCGGTTCGGCCGCGGGGGGCAGCACCAGGGCCGCTCCGCACAGTAGAGCGGTGTAGATCTCCGACACCGAGGCGTCGAAGCTGGGTGAGGCGAACTGGAGCACCCGGCTGTCGGGTTCGATCGCGAACCGCTCGATCTGTCCGGCGACCAGACTCGCCACACCACCGTGGCCGACCACGACGCCCTTGGGGCGACCGGTCGAGCCGGAAGTGTAGATCACGTACGCCGGATGCCGGACGTCGAGCGCGACCTCCGGATCGGTCTCCGGCCAGTCTCCTCCAACCACCACGGCCGGGTCGTCGACCACCACCGAAGGACGGGCGTCCTCCAGCATGAACGCGATCCGCGCCTGCGGGTACGCCGGATCCACGGGCAGGTACGCGGCCCCGGCCTTCAGCACACCGAGGACGGCCACCACGGACTCCACCGAACGCGGCAGGGCCACCGCCACCACCTGCTCCGGGCCGACACCCCGCGCGATCAGCGCATGCGCGAACCGGTTCGCCCGGGCGTTGAGCTGACGGTACGTCAACTTCGTGTCACCGCAGACGAGCGCGAGCGCGTCCGGAGTGGCCTCGACCTGCGCCGCGAAGGCGTCCGGCACCGGGACGGCGCCGACCTCGCGGGCGGTCTCGTTGCCCCGCTCCAGCAGCCGGTGCCGCTCGTCGGCATCGAGGAGGTCGATCCGCCCGATCGGCTGCTCCGGGTCGGCGGTGACCGCCTCCAGCAGGAGCGTCCAGCGCCGGACGAGGGCGTCGACCGTCGAGCGGTCGAACAGGTCGGTGGCGTACTCGACCGCGCCGACGATCCCGGCCGGGCTTCCGTCCGGACCGAACTGTTCGACGAGGCTCACCCCGAGGTCGAACTTGGCGGTTCCGGTGGCCACCGCGTAGGTGGCGACGTCCAGGCCGGGCAGCGAGAACCGGCCCATCGGCGCGTTCTGCACGGCCAGGATGGTCTGGAACAGCGGGTGGTGGGACAGCGACCGGGAGGGGTTCAGCACCTCCACCAGTTGCTCGAACGGCACGTCCTGGTGCGCGTACGCCGACAGCGCCGTCTCCCGCACCCGCCCCAGCAGCTCGGCGAAACTCGGATCACCACTCGTGTCCGTGCGCAGCACCAGCGTGTTGACGAAGAACCCGACGAGATCGTCCAGCGCCTCGTCCGTGCGCCCAGCGATCGGGCTCCCGATCGGGATGTCCGTCCCCGCACCCAACCGCGTGTACAGCGCCGCCAACGCCGCCTGCAGCACCATGAACAGACTCGCCCCCGAACGCCGCGCCAACTCCGCCAGAGCGGCATGCAGTTCGGGGCTCAGCTCCAGGCCGACGTGGTCCCCGTGCCAGCCCGCGACAGCCGGCCGCGGCCGGTCGGCGGGCAGTTGGAGCAGCTCCGGCAGCTCGGAGAGCTGTCGCCTCCAGTAGTCGAGCTGCTCGGCGAACCGGCTCTGCGGGTCGGCGACGTCGCCGAGCAGGTCACGTTGCCACAGCGTGTAGTCGGCGTACTGCACCGGAAGGTCCGACCCGCCCGGCGCACGCCCCTCGCTCCGGGCGGCGTACGCCTCGGCCAGGTCACGGGCCAGCGGGCCGGTCGACCAGCCGTCACCGGCGATGTGGTGCATCACCAGCAGCAGCACGTGCTCGTCCGGCGCGAGCGCGAACAGCTCCGCCCGCAGCGGCGCTTCCGCCTCCAGATCGAAGGGCCGCCGGGCGAACTCGGCGAGCCGCTCGGGCAGTTCGGCCTCCGACACCTCGGTCAGCCGTGCCCGGGGGCGGGCCTCGGCCGACTCAAGGACGCGCTGGCACGGTACGCCGTCGACCTCCGGGAAGACCGTCCGCAGGCTCTCGTGCCGGGCCACCACGTCGGCCAGCGCTTCGTCCAGCGCCGCCCGGTCGAGCGTCCCGGTCAGTTGGAGTGCCAGCGGGATGTGGTACGTCGCGGCGGCGGCGTCCATGCGGTGCAGGAACCAGAGCCGGCGCTGAGCGAAGGACAGCGGCACCGCCTCCGGCCGCTCGTGCACCTTCAGCGCCGGGCGGGCGCGGCCCGCTCCGGCCAGCGCCTCGGCCAGGCCCGCCACGGTGGGCGCCTGGAACAGCGCGCGCAGCCCCAGCTCCACGCCGAGCACCGACCGCACCCGCGCGGCCAGCCGGGTGGCGAGCAGCGAGTGCCCGCCCAGGTCGAAGAAGTCGTCGTCGACCCCGACCCCCGACACGCCGAGCACCTCGGCGAACAGCTCGCACAGGATCTGCTCCTGCGGGGTGCGCGGCGCCCGCCCGGCCTCGGCCGAACCGAGGTCGGGAGCGGGCAGCCCCGCCCGGTCCAGCTTCCCGTTCGGCGTCAGCGGCAGCGCGTCCAGCACCGTGAACACGGCCGGCACCAGGTAGTCGGGCAGCCGGTCGCGCAGGTACGCCGCCAGCTCCGCGGGGCGGACGGCCGCGTCGGGACGGGCCACCACGTAGCCGATGAGCCGGTCGTCCTGGGCCAGGACGGCGGCCTGGGCGACGGCGGGGTGCTCGGCCAGCGCCGCCTCGACCTCCCCGAGTTCGACACGGAAGCCGCGCACCTTCACCTGATCGTCGGCGCGGCCGAGGTACTCCAGCTCGCCGTCGGAACGGAAGCGTGCCAGGTCGCCCGTACGGTACATCCGTGCACCCTCCGGGCCGAACGGGCAGGCCACGAAACGTCCGGCCGTCAGGCCCGGCCGGTTCAGGTACCCGCGCGCCAGACCGGCGCCCGCGACGTACAGCTCCCCCGCCACACCCGGTGGGACGATGCGCAGCCGCTCGTCCAGCACGAACACCCGGAAGCCCGCGACCGGTCGGCCGATCGGTGGCACGCCCGAGCCGGGCGACAGCGGGTCGCTCATCGTCGCGCACACCGTCGTCTCCGTCGGACCGTACGCGTTGATCATCCGGCGCCCGGGCGCCCAGCGGGCCACCAGCTCCGGCGCGCAGGCCTCACCCGCCACCACCAGGGTGGCGGCCGTGAGGTCGGCGCTCTCCAGCGCGGCCAGGGCCGATGGCGGCAGCGTCACGTGGGTGACGTCCAGCCGGCGGTCCGTCAGGGCCTCCAGCGGCGCCTCGGACGGGGCCAGCACGAGGGCGGCGCCGGTGAGCACGGCACTGCACAGGTCCCAGAAGGACGCGTCGAAGCTGGGCGAGGCGAACTGGAGCACCCGGCTGCCCGGCGCCACACCGAGCCGCTCGACCTGCGCCGCCACCAGGCCGGACACGCCGGTGTGGCTCACCACGACGCCCTTGGGGCGGCCGGTCGAACCCGAGGTGTAGATCACGTAGGCCGGATGCCGAGCGTCCACCACGACCGCCGGATCGCTCTCCGGCCAGTCCCCCTCCGCCGGCATCGCCGGATCGTCGACCACCATCGCCGGCCGGGCGTCCTCCAGCATGAACGCGATCCGCGACTCCGGATACGCCGGATCCACCGGCAGGTACGCGGCCCCGGCCTTCAGGGTGCCGAGGACGGCCACCACGGACTCCACCGATCGCGGCAGCGCCACCGCCACGACCCGCTCCGGGCCTACACCCCGCGCGATCAGCGCATGCGCGAACCGGTTCGCCCGGGCGTTCAACTCGCAGTACGTCAACTCCGTGTCACCGCAGACGAGCGCGACCGCACCCGGCCTCGCCGTCACCTGCGCCGCGAACAGCTCCGGCAGGCTCACCGTGACCGCCCCACCGTCGACGGCGGGCAGCAGCTCGCGCCGCTCCTCGGCGGACAGCAGATCGATCCCGCTGATCGGCAGGTCCGGGGCGGCGGCGACCGCCGCCAGCAGCCTGGTCCACCGGGCGACCAGGGCCTCGACCGTCGAGCGGTCGAACAGGTCGGTGCTGTACTCGACCGCGCCGCTGAGCCCGGCCGGAGCACCGTCCGGCCCGTGCTCCTCCGCGATGCCGAAGGTCAGGTCGAGCCGCGCGGTCCCGGTGAGCACGGTGACCCCGGAGACCCGCAGGCCGGGCAGGTCGACGTCGCCACCCGGCGCGTTCTGCACCACCAGCCCGGTCTGGACCAGCGGGTGGTGGGACAGCGACCGGGACGGGTTCAGCACCTCCACCAGGTGCTCGAACGGCACGTCCTGGTGCGCGTACGCCGACAGCGCCGTCTCCCGCACCCGCCCCAGCAGCTCGGCGAAACTCGGATCACCACTCGTGTCCGTGCGCAGCACCAGCGTGTTGACGAAGAACCCGACGAGATCGTCCAGCGCCTCGTCCGTGCGCCCAGCGATCGGGCTCCCGATCGGGATGTCCGTCCCCGCACCCAACCGCGTGTACAGCGCCGCCAACGCCGCCTGCAGCACCATGAACAGGCTCGCCCCCGAACGCCGCGCCAACTCCGCCAGAGCGGCGTGCAGTTCGGCGTCGATCCGGAGTTCCAGCAGGTCGCCGCCGTACGAGACGGCAGCCGGGCGCGGCCGGTCGGCGGGCAGCCGAAGCTGCTCGGGCATCCCTGCCAACGCCTCGGTCCAGTAGGCGACCTGCCGGGCGAAGACGCTGTCCGCGTCGCGCTCGTCGCCGAGGATCTCGTGCTGCCACAGGGTGTAGTCGCCGTACGTCACCGGCAGCGGCGGCCATTCGGGCGCCCCGCCGCCGCGCCGGGCGACGTAGGCGGTGGCGAGGTCGCGGGCCAGCGGTCCCATGGACCAGCCGTCGCCGGCGATGTGGTGCATCACCAGCAGCAGCACGTGCTCGTCCGGCGCGATCGCGAACAGCTCGGCGCGCAGCGGCACTTCCGAGGTCAGGTCGAATCCGCGCACCGCCGCCTCGCGCAGCAGGGCCGGCAGCTCGGCCTCACCGGCCGCGAGCACCGTCAGCGGGACGGTCGCCTCGGCCGCGTCCAGCACCCGCTGCTGCGGGACGCCTGCGGTGTGCGGGAAGACCGTGCGCAGGGTCTCGTGCCGGACCACCACGTCCGCGAGCGCGGCACTCAGCGCGCCCCGGTCGAGGTCGCCGGTCAGCCGCAGCGCCAACGGCATGTGATAGGTGGCGCTCGGTGCCCCGAACTGCTGGAGGAACCAGAGTCGGCGCTGGGCGAACGACAGCGGCATCGGCTCGCGGCGGAGCCGGGGTACCAGGGCCTGCCGCGCGGAGGCGGCGTCGTGCAGCCCGGCCGCCAGTCCGGCCGGCGTCGGGGTGCGGAACAGGTCGCGCAGCTCCAGTTCGACCCCGAGGGTCGCCCGGACCCGGGACACCAGCCGGGTGGCGAGCAGCGAGTGCCCGCCCAGGTCGAAGAAGTCGTCGTCGACCCCGGCCTGCGGCAGGCCCAGCACCTCGGCGAACAGCTCGCACAGGATCTGCTCCTGCGGGGTGCGCGGCGCCCGGCCGCCGGTGGCTCCCGTCGGCTCGGGCGCGGGCAGCGCGGCCCGGTCCAGCTTGCCGTTGGGCGTCAGCGGCAGCGCGTCCAGCAGGACGAACGCCGACGGCACCAGATAGTCGGGCAGCCGGTCGCGCAGGTACGCCGTCAGCGCGGCGGCGGTGGCCGGGCTGTGAGCCGAGGGCACCACGTACGCGACGATCCTGGTCTCGCCCCGGTCCTCGCGGGCGAGCACCGCGACCTGGGCGACGCCCGGGTGAGCCGTCAGCTCGGCCTCGATCTCACCCGGCTCGATCCGGAACCCGCGGACCTTCACCTGGTGGTCCACCCGGCCGGCGAACTCCAGCTCGCCTCCCCCAGCGCCCCCAGCCATGGGGGTACCCCCGGCCGAAGGCTGGGGGAGGCTGGGAGGTGCCCCCACCGGCCGGGGGGACCCCCAAGCGCGCCAGCGCACCAGGTCACCGGTGCGGTACATCCGCGCGCCCGCCGGGCCGTACGGGTTGGCGACGAAGCGCCCGGCGGTGAGCCCGGGCCGGTTCAGGTAGCCGCGGGCGAGCCCCGTCCCGGCGAGGTACAGCTCGCCCAGCACCCCGGGGGCGACCGGCCGCAGCGCCGAATCCAGCACATACGCCTGGCAGTTGGCGATCGGACGGCCGATCGGCACCGGGAGCGGGCAGTCGGCCGGGTCGGCCGGCAGCGGATAGGCGGTGATCACATGGGTCTCGGCGGGGCCGTAGTGGTTGTGCAGCGCCCGGCCCGGTCGGCGGGCCTGGAAGCGGCGCACCGCACCGCCGAGGCGCATCGCCTCGCCGGCCTGGGCGACCAACCGCAGGTCCGGCAGCTCCAGCCCGGCCTCCTCGGCGGCCTCGGCCAGCGCCTCGACCACCAGGTTGGGCGCGAACAGTTCGCCGACCCGGTGCCGGTCCAGCCAGTGCGCGAAGAGCTCGGCGCTGCGGCGCTGCTCCTCGGTCGGCACCGCCAGCGTCTTGCCGTACAGCAGCGCGGAGAGCAGCTCCTGCACCGAGACGTCGAAGCTGATCGCGGTGAACTGCGCGGTGCGCGTGCCCGGTTCGCCGCCGACGGCCTCGTGGTGCCACGCCAGCAGGTTCAGCAGTCCGGCGGCGGGCATCACCACGGCCTTGGGGCGCCCGGTGGAGCCGGAGGTGTAGATGACGTAGGCCGGATGGCGCCCGTCCACGGCGACGACCGGATCGTGCTCCGGCTGCTCATCGGACGGCGTGACGGCCGCGAGGTCGTCGAGCACCACGGCCGGCCGGGCGTCCTCCAGCATGTAGGCGATGCGGGCGGCCGGGTAGTCCGGATCGACCGGCAGGTACGCCGCGCCGGTCTTGAGCACCGCAAGGACGGCGACCACCAGCTCGGCGGAGCGCGGCAGCCGCAGGGCGACGACCTGCTCCGGCCCCACGCCGCGCGCGATCAGCGCGTGCGCCAGCCGGTTGGCCCGGCGGTTCAGCTCGCGGTAGGTCAGCACGGTGTCCTCGAACACCACCGCCTCGGCGTCCGGGGTCGCCCGGACCTGCGCCTCGAACAGCGCCGCCAGACCCTCGGCCGGGACCGGGCTCGCGGTGTCGTTGCGGGCGACCAGCAGCTCGTGCCGCTCCTCGGCGGTGAGCACGTCGATCCGGCTGAGCGGCCGGTCGGGCTCGGTGACCACCGCCGCCAGCAGCCGCAGCCAGCGGTCGACCAGCGCCTCCACCGTGCCGTGGTCGAACAGGTCGGTGCTGTACTCGACCCGCCCGACGATGCCCTCGGCCGGCCCGCCGGTGCCGCCGCGCTCCAGCAGGTGGAAGCCGAGGTCGAACATCGCGGTCGGCGTCCGCACCAGGAGGATTTCGGCGTCCAGACCGCTCAGTGTGAACTCGGTGCGCGGCACGTTCTGCAGCGCGAGCAGCACCTGGAACAACGGCTGCCGGGCGAGCGAGCGGGACGGGTTGAGGGCCTCGACGACCTGCTCGAACGGCAGGTCCTGGTGCGCGTACGCGCCGAGCGCGCCCTCCCGGACCCGGACCAGCAGCTCGGCGAAGGACGGGTCGCCCGAGGTGTCGGTGCGCAGCACCAAGGTATTGACGAAGAATCCGACGACGTCGTCCAGCGCCTGGTCGGTCCGGCCGGCGATCAGGCTGCCGACCGGGATGTCCGTGCCCGCGCCGAGCTTGTCCAGCAGCGCCGCCAGCGCGGCCTGGAGCACCATGTAGACGCTGGCCCCGTGCTCCCGGCCCAGGCGCACCAGGGCACCGTGCAGCTGCGCGTCCAGGTCGATCGCCAGGTGTCCGCCCTGGTACGAGGTGGTCGCCGGACGGGGCCGGTCGGCGGGCAGCCGGATCTGCTCGGGCAGGCCGGCCAGCTGCTCCGTCCAGTAGGCCGACTGTCGGGCGAACAGGCTCGCGGGATCGTCACCGTCCCCGAGCAGCCGGTCGTGCCACAGGGTGTAGTCGGCGTACTGCACCGGCAGCGGCGCCCACCGCGGTTCCGTGCCCTGGCGGCGCGCCGCGTACGCGGTGGCCAGGTCGGCGGCCACCGGGCCCAACGACCAGCCGTCACCGGCGATGTGGTGGATCACCAGGAGCAGCACGTGCTCGTCCGCCGAGAGCTCGAACACCTCGGCGCGCAGCGGCGGTTCGGCCGCGAGGTCGAAGCCGCGCACCGCGGCCGCGGTCAGCAGCTCGGTCAGGTCGGGCTCGGCGGCCGGGGTGACCTTCATCTCCGGCCGCACCTCCCCGACGGCCAGCACTTGCTGGTACGGCACCCCGTCGACCGCCGGGAACACCGTGCGCAGGGTCTCGTGCCGGTCGACGAGGTCGCCGAGCGCCGTGCGCAGCGCTTCCCGGTCGAGACCGCCCGAGAGCCGCCAGGCCAGCGGCATGTGGTAGGTCGGTCCCGTGCCCTCCAGCTGGTACAGGAACCACAGCCGCCGTTGGGCGGAGGACAGCGGCACACGGTCGGGCCGCTCCGCCCGGTCCAGCACGAGCCGGGCCCGGCCGGCCTCGTCCAGCCCGGCGGCCAGCCCGGCCGGTGTCGGCGTCTCGAACAGTGCGCGCAACTCCAGCTCCACGCCCAGCGTCGCGCGCACCCGGGAAACCAGCCGGGTGGCCAGGAGCGAGTGTCCGCCGAGTTCGAAGAAGTCGTCGTCGGCCCAGACCCGAGCCACGCCCAGTACCTGCGCGAACAGTTCGGCGAGGACCTGCTCCTGCGGCGTGCGCGGCAGTCGACCGGCTCGCGACACGGCGTATTCGGGTTCGGGCAGGGCCCGCCGGTCGAGCTTCCCGTTCACGGTCAACGGCAGGCTCTCCATGGTCACGAACGCGGCCGGCACCATGTGGTCCGGCAGCCGCTCCCTCAGGTGAGCCCTCAACGCATCCGGCTGAACGGCCCCCCCTGCTGCCGGCACGACGTAAGCGACCAGCCGGGCATCCCGGTCGCCGCGGACCAGAACGGCGGCCTGCGAAACCTCCGGGTGCGCAGCGAGCACGGCCTCGATCTCGCCGAGCTCGACCCGGAAGCCCCGGATCTTGACCTGGTCGTCCGTACGGCCAAGGAACTCCAGGTTCCCGTCCGGGCCCCACCGCACCAGGTCCCCCGTACGGTACATGCGCGAGCCGGTCGGTCCGAACGGGTCCGCGACGAACCGCCCAGCGGTCAGGCCGGGCCGGTTCAGATAGCCGCGGGCCAGCCCCGCACCGGCGATGTACAGCTCGCCCGACACGCCGGCCGGCAGCGGCCGCAGCGCGCCGTCGAGCACGTACAAACGGGCGTTGGTGATCGGCCGGCCGAGCACCGGACGCTCACTCGACTCCATCAGCGCGGTCACCGTCTCCACCGTGCATTCGGACGGCCCGTAGAAGTTGAGGCAGGAGACCCCGTCGGCCGCCCGCAGCTGTGCCCACAGCTGCTCCGGGACGGCCTCACCGCCCGCCACGACCACCTTTGGAAGCCACTGCGGATCATTCAACAGTCCATGTGCTACCAGGACTCGGAGGTAGGACGGGGTGGCCTCGACGAAGTCGAGCCCGAACCGCGTGGCGTAGCCGATGAAGGCGCGCGGGTCGGCCCAGGTCGCCTGCTCCAGGACGTGCAGCTCGTGGCCCGCGAACAGACAGGACAGCTGGTCCCAGTGGGCGTCGAACGACACCGACGAGGTCAGCGCCACCCGCAGCCGCTCCTCGCCCAGCTCCGGGAACAGCACGGGCCGCTGGTGGGCGAACAGGTTCAACACCGCGCCGAACGTCGACACCACGCCCTTGGGCCGTCCCGTGGACCCGGACGTGTAGATCACATAGGCCGGGTGCCCCGGATCGACTGCCGCCATCGGATCCGCCGCCGAGCAACCCGCCACCAGCGCGGCCGTCTCCGGGTCCTCCAGCACCAGACACTCGGCTGGACCGGCGTCGCCGAGCCGCTCCCGGGTCCCCATGTTGGTCACCAACAACGCGGGCCGCGCGTCATCGAGCATGTACCCGATCCGCGCGACCGGATACTCCGGATCCACCGGGACGTACGCCGCCCCCGCCTTCAGCACCGCCAGGATCGCCACCACCAGCTCGACCGACCTCGGCAGGGCCACCGCCACCAGCCGCTCCGGCCCCGCCCCCCGGGCGATCAGCGCGTGGGCCAGCCGGTTCGCCCGCGCGTCCAACTCCGCATACGACAGCGACACACCCCCGCACACCACCGCGATCGCATCCGGGATCGTCAGCACCTGCCGTCGGAACAACTCCTGCGGGCTCACGACCGGGACCTCCGCCCGCGCACCGGTGCCCACGGCCAACAGATCGGCGCGCTCCTCGGCCGAGAGCAATCCGAATCGGCTGAGCCGCCGTTGCGGGTCGGCGGAAGCCGCCCGGAGCAGGCGCACCCATCGATCGGTCATCGTCTCGACGGTGGCCGGGTCGTAGAGATCGCTGGCGTAGTCGACGCGAACGGTGATCCCTTCCGGGTAGCCGTCCTCCGCATGCCGCTCGGACAGCGAGAAGATCAGGTCGAGCTTGGCGCCGGCCGTGGTCAGTTCCACCTCGCCGACCCGCAGGCCGGCCGGGGCGAAGTCAGCCCGGGTGTTGTTCTGGAGCACCAGCATGACCTGGAACAACGGGTGGTGGGAGAGCGACCGCGCCGGGTTGAGGGCCTCGACCAGGTACTCGAACGGCAGGTCCTGGTGGGCGTAGCCGGCCAGCGAGGTGTCACGGACCCGGGCCAGCAACTCGGTGAACGTCGGATCGCCCGAGGTATCCGTACGGAACACGAGGGTGTTGACGAAGAAGCCGACCAGCTCGTCCAGGGCCTGATCGGTCCGGCCGGCGATCGGGCTGCCGACCGGGATGTCGTCGCCGCCGCCGAGCTTGCTCAACAGCGCGGCCAGCCCAGCCTGGAGCACCATGAACAGACTGGTCCCGTTGGCGCGGGCGAGCTCGCGCAGGCCGCTGTGGAGCTCCGCGTCCAGCTCGGCCCGCACAAAGCCGCCCCGATGCGAGGCGACCGCCGGGCGGGGCCGGTCGGCGGGCAGCTGGAGCTGCTCCGGCAGATCGGCCAACTGCCGCTTCCAGTAAGCCGCCTGGCGGGCGAGCGGACTGTCCTCGTCGGTGGCCTCGCCGAGCAGCTCGTGCTGCCACATGGTGTAGTCGGCGTACTGCACGGCCAGCGGCTCCCGCCGCGACTCCTCGCCCCGGCAGCGGGCCGCGTAGGCCTCGGTGAGGTCGGCAGCCAGCGGGCCGAGCGACCAACCGTCGCCGGCGATGTGGTGGAGCACCACCAGCAGCACGTGCTCCTCCGGCGCCAGCTCGAACAGCTCGGCGAACAGCGGGAGTTCGCTCTCCAGGTCGAACCGGTGGGCCTGCGCCGCCGCCAGGGCGCCGGTCAGCTCGGCCTCGGTGATCCGGCGCACGGCCAGCGCGGGGCGGGCCGCGACGACGTCCAGCACCTGCTGGTACGGCACGCCGTCCAGCACCGGGAAGACCGTCCGCAGCACCTCGTGCCGGGCCACCACGTCCGCCAGGGCCGCGTGCAGCGCGTCCCGGTCGAGCGGGCCGGACAGCCGCCAGGCCAGCGGGATGTTGTAGTTCGCGCTGGCACCCTCCAGCTGGTGGAGGAACCACAGCCGCCGCTGCGCGAAGGACAGCGGGATCCGCTCCGGCCGCCGGTACGGCGCCAACGCCGCCTGCGCCGGTCCGGCCGCCACCAGGGCGGCGGCCAGGCCGGCCGGGGTCGGCGCCTCGAACAAGGTGCGCAGCGGCATCTCCACGCCGAGCGTCGCACGGATCCGGGCAGCCAGGCGGGTGGCCAGCAGCGAGTGCCCGCCGAGGTCGAAGAAGCCGTCCTCCACGCCGGCCGACGCCACGCCCAGGACCTCGGCGAACAGCTCGCAGAGGATCTGCTCCTGCGGGGTGCGCGGTGCGCGGCCGGTGCTCGTCGGGGCGAGGTCGGGGGCGGGCAGGGCGCGGCGGTCCAGCTTGCCGTTGGCGGTCAGCGGCAGCGCGTCCAGCACGACGAACGCCGACGGCACCATGTACTCCGGCAGCCGCTCGGCCAGGTGCCCGCGCAGATCGGCCGGGCTCGGCGCGGCACCTGCGGCCGGCGCCAGGTAGGCGACCAGCCGGGTGTCGTCGGCACGCTCCTGCCGGGCCAGCACGGCCGCCTGGGTGACGCCGGGGTGCGCGGCCAGCGCCGCCTCGATCTCGCCGAGCTCGATGCGGAAGCCGCGCACCTTCACCTGCTGGTCGGCCCGGCCGACGTAGCGCAGGCTGCCGTCGGCCGCGCGGCGCACCACGTCGCCGCTGCGGTACATCCGGGAGCCGGCCGGCCCGAACGGGTCCGCGACGAACCGGCCCGCCGTCAGGTCCGGCCGGTTAAGGTAGCCGCGCGCCAGGCCGGCGCCGGCGACGTACAGCTCGCCCGCGACGCCCGGGGCCACCGGCCGCAGGCCTCCGTCGAGGACGTACGTGCGCAGGTCCGGGAGGGCCGTGCCGACCTGGCCGGCCGCGGTGCCGGACGCGCCGAGCGCCGCGTACGTGACGTGCACCGTGGTCTCGGTGATGCCGTACATGTTGACCAGCCGCGGCGCGTCGTCCGGGTGCCGCTCGTACCAGCTCGCCAGTCGGCCGTGCTCCAACGCCTCACCGCCGAACACCACGGTGCGCAGGGCGAGTTCGCGGCCGGTCTGCGGCGCCTCCTGGTCCGCCTGCATCAGCTGGTAGAAGGCGGACGGCGTCTGGTTGAGCACCGTCACCCGCTCGCGGGCGAGGAGTTCCAGGAAGCGGTGGGGCGAGCGGCTGGTCTCCTGGTCCACGACCACCAGGCGGCCGCCGTGCAGCAGCGGGCCCCACAGCTCCCACACCGAGAAGTCGAAGGCGTAGGAGTGGAAGAGGGTCCAGACGTCCTCGGCCGAGAATCCGAACAGCTCCCGGGTGGTGTCGAACAGCCGCACCACGTTCCGGTGCGGGACCACGACGCCCTTGGGGTTGCCGGTGGACCCGGAGGTGTGGATGACGTACGCGGGGTGGCCGGCATCGACCGGGATCCCCGGGTCCGATTCCGGCTGCCCAGCCAGGTCGGCGGTGTCCAGCAGCAGCCGGTCCACCTCGTCCGCTCCCGGCAGGTCGCCGGTCCCGCTTGTCGTCACCAGCAGCGCGGGTCGGCCGTCCTGGAGCAGGTAGGCGATCCGGGCGGCCGGGTACCGCGGGTCCACCGGCAGGTAGGCGGCCCCCGACTTGAGCACCGCGAGGACGGCCACCACCAGCTCGGCCGAGCGCGGCAGGGCCAGCGCCACCAGCCGCTCCGGCCCCACACCGCGGGCGATCAGGGCGTGCGCGAGCCGGTTGGCCCGGGCGTTCAACTCGCCGTACGTCAGGGCGACTTCGCCATCCGTGAGCGCGACCGCGGCCGGGTTCGCCCGGACCTCCCGCTCGAAGAGCTCGGTGATGCTGCTCTCCGACAGCCGCTCAGCGCTGTCGGCTCCGGCCGGCAGCAGCGCGCGGAGCTCCTCGGCGGAGAGCACGTCCACCTGGCCGATCCGCCGGCCGGGGTCGGCGGCCACGGCGCGCAGCAGCCGCAGCCACCGCTCGACGATCCCGGCCACGGTGGCCTCGTCGAACAGGTCGGTGCTGTACTCCACCAGGCCCGACAGCCCGTCAGCGTCGGACTGTTCGCCCAGGATGAAGGTCAGGTCGCACTTGGCCGTCCCGGTGGGGACCAGGCCGGTCGTCACCCGCAGCCGCGGCAGGTCGAAGGTGCCGAGCGGCGCGTTCTGCAGGGCGAGCATGGTCTGGAACAGCGGGTGGTGCGCGAGCGTGCGGGTCGGGTTCAGCGCCTCCACCAGGTGCTCGAACGGCACGTCCTGGTGCGCGTACGCGGCCAGCGCGTCACCGCGCACCCGGCCCAGCAGTTCGCCGAACGTCGGGTCGCCGGACAGGTCGGTGCGCAGCACCAGGGTGTTGACGAAGAACCCGACCAGGTCGTCCAGGGCCTCGTCGGTGCGTCCGGCGATCGGGGTGCCGATCGGGACGTCGGTGCCCGCACCGAGCTTGCCGAGCAGGGCGGCCAGTCCGGCCTGGAGCACCATGAAGAGGCTGGCCCCGCCGTCCCGCGCGAGCGCGCGCAGGCCCTGGTGCAGCTCGGCGTCGATCCGCACCGGCAGTTGGGCGCCCCGGTACGACATCGCCGCCGGCCGGGGCCGGTCGAACGGCAGCTCTACCTGCTCGGGCAGGCCTGCCAGCTGCTCGCGCCAGTAGGCGAGTTGGCCGCCCAGCAGGGTGTCCCGGTCCGAGCCGTCGCCGAGCAGCTCCCCCTGCCAGAGGGCGTAGTCGGCGTACTGGACCGGCAGCGGCACCCACTCCGGCTTCGCCCCCTCGGAGCGGGCCGCGTAGGCGGTCGTCAGATCACGCGAGAGCGGCCCCATCGACCAGCCGTCACCGGCGATGTGGTGCACCACGAGCAGCAGGACGTGCTCCTCGGGTGCCGACTGGAACAGTTCGGCGTGCAGCGGCGGCTCTGCCGAGAGGTCGAAGCCGTACCGGGCCGCCTTCGCCAGCCGGTCGGGCAGCTCGCGCTCGCCGACCTCGGTCACTCGCAGCCGCGGCCGGGCCGCGTCGGGATCGAGCACCAGCTGGCACGGCACACCGTCGACCACCGGGAAGACGGTGCGCAGGGCCTCGTGCCGCTCGGCCACGTCCGCCAGGGCGGCTTCCAGAGCCCGCTGGTCCAGCTTTCCGGTCAGCCGCAGGGTCAGCGGGATGTTGTACGTGGCACTCGGCCCGTCCATCCGGTGCAGGAACCACAACCGGCGCTGGGCGAAGGACAGCGGGACGGCCTCGGGCCGCTCGCGCCGCTCCAGCGCCGGGCGGGCCCGGCCCGCGACGTCCACCGCCGCCGCCAGTTCCGCCACCGTCGGCGCGTCGAACAGGTCGCTCAGCCGCAGCTCCACGCCCAGCACCGACCGGGCCCGGGAGACCAGCCGGGTGGCCAGCAGCGAGTGCCCGCCGAGGTCGAAGAAGCTGTCGTCCAGCCCGGGCTCGGAGGCCCCGAGGACCTCGGCGAACAGTCCGACGAGCTGGTGCTCGGTCGCGGTGCGCGGGGCGCGGCCCGGCGCGGCGGGCTGCCGCTCGGGGGCCGGCAGGGCCCGCCGGTCGAGCTTGCCGTTCGGGGTCAGCGGCAGCGCGTCCAGCAGCACGAACGCCGACGGCACCATGTACTCCGGCAGCCGCTCCCGCATCCGGGCCCGCAGTGCCTCCGGCTGGACGGTCTGCCCGGCCACCGGGACGACGTAGGCGACCAGCCGGGGTTCCTCCTCGGTGCGCACCACCACGGCGGCCCGCGCCACCTCCGGCTGTTCGGCGAGGACGGCCTCGATCTCGCCGAGCTCCACCCGGAAGCCGCGGATCTTGACCTGGTCGTCGGTGCGGCCGAGGAACTCCAGATTGCCGTCCGAGTCCCACCGCACCAGGTCGCCGGTGCGGTACATCCGCGACCCGCTCGGCCCGAACGGGTCCGCCGTGAACCGCCCGGCGGTCAGGCCCGGCCGGTTCAGGTAGCCGCGCGACAGGCCCGCACCGGCGATGTACAGCTCACCGGGCACGCCGCTCGGCAGCGGCCGCAGGGCGCCGTCGAGCACGTACAGCCGGGCGTTGGTGACGGGCCGGCCGATGACCGGGCGCGGGCTCGACCCGACGGGCGCGACCACCGAGTTGACGGTGCACTCGGACGGTCCGTAGAAGTTGAGGCAGTCCACCCCCTCGGCCGCCCGCAGCTGCTCCCACAGCCGCTCGGGGACGGCCTCGCCACCCGCCGCGACGAGCGCCGGGCGGCGCTGCGGATCGCTCAACAACCCGTGGGCGACGAGTACGTGGAGGTAGGAGGGGGTGGCCTCGACGAAGTCCAGCTGGCAACGTGCGGCGTAGCGGACGAAGGCCTCGGGGTCGGTCCAGGTCGCGTGGTCCAGGACGTGCAGCTCGTGGCCCGCGAACAGCGCGAGCAACTGGTTCCAGGAGGCGTCGAAGGACACCGAGGTGGTCAGGGCCACCCGCAGCCGCCGCCCCTCCTTCAGCAGCGGCGCGAACCACGCCAGCCGGTGGTCGGTGAGCAGGTTGAGCAGGCCGCCGTGGGTCGGCAGCACGCCCTTGGGCCGTCCGGTGGAACCGGAGGTGTAGATCACGTACGCCGGGTGGCGCGGGTCGACGGCCACCAGCGGGTCGGCCGCCGGGCAGGCCGCCAGCAGCTCTGCCGTCCGTGGATCGTCCAGCGCCAGCCGGTCGACGGACCCGGCCTCGGGCAGCCGCTGCTCGCTGCGGGTGTCGGTCACCAGCAGCGCCGGCCGGGCGTCGTCGAGCAGGTAGCCGATCCGGGCGGCCGGGTACTCGGGGTCGATCGGGACGTACGCCGCCCCGGTCTTCAGCACCGCGAGGATCGCCACCACCAGCTCGGCCGAGCGCGGCAGGGCCACCGCGACCAGCCGCTCCGGCCCGGCTCCCCGCTCGATCAGGGCGTGCGCCAGCCGGTTCGCCCGCGCGTCCAGCTCCGCGTACGTCAGCGCGACGTCCCCGCAGACCAGCGCGACCAGGTCAGGAGTCGTCCGTACGTGCTCCCGGAAGAGCTCCGGCAGGCTCTCGGCCGGGACCTCCGCCACCTGCCCGGTGCCGAGGGCCGCCGACTCGCGGTGCTCCTCGGCCGTGAGCAGGTCGATCCGGCCCACCGCCTCGTCCGGGTCGCAGTCCGCGACGGCGTCGAGCAGGGCGAGCAGCCGCTGCTGGTGGGCGGCGAGGTCGTCGTCGCCGTAGGCCTCCGGGGAGCCGTGGAGCCTGAGCAGCGGCGGGTTGCCGTCGCGGTAGTCGAACACCCAGACCGCGAGGTCGGTGGTCGACCCCGACACGAAGTGGTGCACGGAGGCCGGGTGCCCGGCGAAGCTCGGCCTGGAGTTGAAGGCCATGATGTTGACGATCAGCGGGAACGCCGTCCCGATGCTGCCGGGCGCGCCGAGGTCCCGCAGCAGGTCCTCGCTGCGGTAGCGCTCGTGGGTGACGGCCGCGTCGACCTCCCGGGCGACCTGGGTGACGAGCTCCCGCCATGGCATGTCCGGCCGCACGCTCAGCCGCAGAGGCACCACGTTGGACAGCGTGCCCGGTACCGACATCAGGTCGCGGTCGGCGGAGCGGCGGGCGGTGACGGGCATGGCGAGCACCACGTCCTGGGTGCCGCTCAGCCGGTGGGCGTAGAGCGCCGTCGCGGCGATCAGCACCCGGGACCACCGGACGCCGGCCCGACCGGCCGCCGCCCGCAGCGCCTCGGGGCTCCGCAGTTCCAGTTCCTCGGCCAGGCGCAGGACGCGGTGCGGGTCGGTCGTGGAGGTGTCGGTGAGCCGTGTCGGGGCGGGCAGGTCGGCGAAGCGCTCGGTCCAGTAGGTGCGGTCGGCGGTGAAGTCGGCGGACGAACGGTAGGCGGCGTCGCTGTCGACCAGGTCCCGTAGTGAGCCGAACGGGCAAGGCGGCACGGCGCCGCCCTCGGCCAGCGCCGAGTACACCTCGCCGACCCGCTGCCGGACCATGGAGCTGCTGATCGCGTCCAGCACCACGTGGTGGTAGTTCAGGTACCAGAGGAATTCCGTCGCCGACAGCCGGATCAGCGCGTGGCCGAACAGCGGATCACGGGCGAGGTCCAGCGGGCGCATCAGGTCCCGCTCCATCCACGCCATGGCCGCCGAACGGGGGTCCGGCTCCGCGCTGAGGTCGAGGTGCGCGGGCGCCCAGTCCCAGGCCTCGCGGAGGACCTGGCGCGGGCCCTCGCCGTCGTCGACGAAGCTCACGTGCAGGGCGTCGACCTCGTCGACCGCCTTGCGCAGCGCGGTCTCGAACAGCTCCGGGTCGACCGGCCCGTGGATCTCCAGGCACTCGCCGACGCGGTAGCCCGGGATCGCTGTCCGGGAGCGCTGCTCGGCCAGCCAGATCTCGCGCTGGGCCGCTGTCAGGGGAAGGATGTCGCCTTCGCGACGGGACATGGGGGTACCTCTCAGGAGTGTGGGCAGGCGTCGTCGCAGGGCACGCCGGGCCGCGCCGACCACGGTGGCGTCACGTGGTCGGCGGGCGGGCGCGGCCGGCTGCGGTCAGGCGGCGAGTTCGCCGGCCTGGAGCTGCCAGAGGGATGCGTAGAGTCCGTGCTGGGCGAGGAGTTCGTCGTGGGTGCCCTGTTCGGCGATGACGCCGCCCTTGTCCATGACGTAGATCCGGTCGGCGTGGCGGACCGTGGAGAGCCGGTGGGCGATGATGACCATCGTCCGGTCGGCGGCGAACCCTCGGAGCGTGCGCTGGATGGCGGCTTCGGTCTCGTTGTCCACGGCGGAGGTGGCCTCGTCGAGGATGACGACCGGCGCATCCTTGAGGATCGCCCGGGCCAGGGCGATCCTCTGTCGCTGGCCGCCCGAGAGGGCGGCGCCGCGCTCGCCGATCAGCGTGTCGTAGCCGTCCGGCAGGGTCGCGATGAAGGAGTGCGCCTCGGCCATCGTGGCCGCCTCGACCACGGCCTGGTCCGAGGCCGCGAAGCTGCCGTAGCGGATGTTGTCGGCGATGCTGCCGTCGAAGAGGAACGGGTCCTGGGCGACGAAGCCGATCGCCTCCCGCAGGTCGTGCCGCCGCAGGTCCCGGACGTCCCGGCCGTCGAGCAGCACGGCGCCGGACTCCGCGTCCTGGAAGCGCATCAGCAGCTTGGCGATCGTCGTCTTGCCGGAGCCGGTGGCGCCGACGAGGGCGGTGGTCCGCCCGGCGGGGATGGTCAGCGAGAGGTCGTCCAGCGCCGGCGGCCGACCGGGGTAGGCGAAGGTGACGTCGTCGAGGACGATCTCACCCAGCACCTTGTCGGCGTCCAGCGGCTCGCCGGTGCCTTCGGTCTCCACGGGCAGTGCGCGGAGCCGCTGTACCCGGTCGTAGGCGGCCAGCGTCCGCTGGTACTGGTCGACGATGCCGCCGAGCCGGTTCATCCGCACCAGCACCATCTGGGGCAGCCCGATGAGCGGGCTGAACACCTCGAACCGGAGGCGGCCGTTGAGCACCGCCTGGCCGCCGGCCAGCAGGGTGCCGGCCATCGAGGCGATCGTGCAGGCCCGAACGGTCTCGGCGTGGCGGATCGTGTTCCGATCGGTCTGCCGGTTGCTCTCCAGGGCCGCCTCGCTCAAGTGGTCGATGCGTTCGGCCTCGTAGTCCTCGGTGCAGAAACTCTTGACGGTGGCTCCGGCCTCCAGCGTGTTGACCAGTTGGCTGTGCAGCCTGGCCCGGCGCTCGCCGGAGACGGCGTAGTCGGCCGCGACCTTCTCCTGGTAGCGCAGTGACAGCCAGGCGATGACCGGGATGGGCAGGAACGCGACCCAGGCGATCTGCGGTGCCAGCAGCAGGAACGCCGGCACCAGGATCGCCAGGCTGGTGCCCAGTTGCAACACCTCGTTGGCCGAGGTGGCGAAGAAGGTGCCCAGCTGGCCGACGTCGTCGGTGAGCGCGCCGGCCACCCGGGTGGTGCGCTCGCCCTCCAGGTGTCGCAGTTCGAGGTGCTGCACGTGCGCGTAGGTGCGGCCGCGCCAGTCGTGCTCGATGTCCTGGCCGAGTCGGCGCCACTGGAGGTTCGAGGTGTACGACAGGCCCGCCACGGCGGCACAGGCGGCGGCCACCAGCCCGGCCAGGCCCCAGAGTTGGGCGGACGCGGTGGTCAGGCCGAGGCTGACCAGCGGTGAGGCCTCCCCCTTGATGAGGACCAGTGCCGTCCAGCCGAGGAAGGTGCCGAGCGCCATCTCCGAGATCTGGCAGGCGACCGAAAGCGCGGCGGCGCGGTAGAGGCGCTTGCGGTGCGGGCCGACGATCTCCAGCAGGGGGTGTCGATAGGCTCCGGCTTCGGCCCCGGAGAGGTCCCGGGTGGTGTCGACCGCTCCGTGCCAGGCCTTCCGGAGCACGGCCGCGGTCGCGGCCGCCACCCCGCCGAGGGCCACCAGCTGCCTGCTCAGCGCCGACCCGCGGATCAGCGCGATGCCGGCCGCCACCCCGCCGCCGACGGCGAGGACGGGGCGCACGACGAGGCCGCGGTCCGCACGCGGGGCCGGTTCGGCGGCGGGCCGGGCCGGCGCGGGCCGTCCCGCGCCGGTCGGCCCCTCCGCGACCAGGGCGACCGCTCTGCGGACGATCCGGCCGACGTCCGCGGCGCGCACCCGCGCGTCATGCCGGACGAGGACCCCGCCGGTGATCGGACTGGCCTGTGCCTCGGTGATCCCGGGGACGTGGCGAAGAGTCGCGGCGAGGAGTTCGGCCGCCCGGGGCCGTCCGAGTACCAGCTTGGCGTCCCAGCGCTGGCGGCCAGGAATGACCGAGCGCGGGCTCACGTCCAAATCCACGGTGCGATATCCGGCTGCGGCACCCAGCAGAGACGGCATGTGTACGATCACCTGTTTGCGGAGGTCGCGGATTGGTCCGTCAGTGGGCGCGGCGGAATTCCTGCGCACGGCGGATTACTGCGACGGAGTGGAAAGTCTGGAGGAGGGAGTGGTGCGGCCGAAAGGCCCGCAACGGACCCGCCGCGTGGACACGCCTTCCGAGGTCGGTCGGAGGACGCGCCCAAGCGGCGGGCGGAGCCGTGAATCAGGGCGTCAGTGCGCCTTGCCGGCGCCGACCCCGGCGCCGGCGCCGGCGGTCGCGCGGATCTTCGGGGCCCTCGCCTCGGCCTCGGCCCGCTCGGCGGCCTCGTCCTTCCCACCGTGCGGGGCGGTGCCGCCGCTCGGAGCGACGGCCCCTGCGGGCCAGCGAGCGTCACCGGGGGCGGCCTGCGCCGCCACCATGTCGGCGGCCACCTCGGCCGCGAGGTCGTGGATGTTCTCCCCGGCCTCATGGGCCGCCTTCTTCACCTCCATGGCGATACCGACGGACGTCTTGACGACGCCGCGCACCAGCGGCTTGAGGAGACGCTTGGCGAGTGGCGCGACGATGAGACCGACCAGGAACGGCGGAACTACGGGCGGCATGATGCTCCAACCTCTCTACGCAGACGGATGACAGGGCCCCGGGTACTGCGAAATCCGGAGTACGCACAGCCGAGCGGACGGAAGCACCCGTTTCCGGAATTTTCGACTCCCCTGCCGGTTTCCCTGCTGGGTCGAATTCTTCGTCGATGGGGTCACGCCGCCCGCTCCTCCGCCACCGTAGACCAGTCATGTCCATCGAGGCCAAACAGTCCCGGCGGGTTTCACCCATGCGAGTGCTATCCACATTCTCGGCCGCCACGAATTACCCTGTGAACCCACCACGGGAAACGCTTGTCCTATTTACACATCACTGCTCAATGCTCAGTTCACGCGCCACCCGCCGCCACAGGGCGGGGAACGGCAGCGCACCGCCGCCCAGCACCGCCTCATGGAAGGCCCGCACCTCGAACCCGGCGCCCAGGTCGGCCTCCGCCCGGGCCCGCAACCGGCCGAACTCCAGGAAACCCGCACGGTAGGAGAGCGCCTGCCCCGGCAGGTCGGTGGCATAGCGCAGCAGGTCCGAGGCGATCTGGCCGTCTGCCTCGGTGGTGTTGGCGCGCATGAAGTCCCGGGCCTGCGCGAGGCTCATCGTCCCGAGGTTCAGCCCGGTGTCGACCACGAGCCGCTGCGCGGTGAACCGCTCCTGAGCGAGGCGCCCGTAGGCGTCCCACGGGTCCTCGTAGAGGCCCGCCTCCCAGCCGAGGCCGGCCGCGTACTCGGCCCAGCCCTCGTTGAACGCGCCGAACTCGGCCACCTCGCGGCGCAGTTGCGGAAGCTCCCGGTTCTCCGCCTGTCGGGCGAGGTGGAAATGGTGCCCCGGCGCCAGCTCGTGGTAGATCAGGGAAGCCGAGCCCAGGAGCGAGCGCCGGTCCAGGTCCGAGCCGTTGTAGCGGTAGCGCCCGACCGGGCTGGCCGGGGTCGGCAGCTCGTAGTACCCGAAGGTCATCCCCGCCTCCAGCGCCGGATCCAGCCGCGCCAGCCCGTACGGCGCCGCCGGCAGCACGGCGAACCACTGCGGCAGCCGCAGGGCGAGCCGGTCGAGGTGGCCGCGGTAGCGCGCCTCGACCTCCTCGGGCGTCCGGGCGTACAGCCGGGGCTCGGTCCGCAGCCGGTCGTGGAACTCGCTCTCGGCGCCCGAGAATCCCAGGACGGTCCGGGACTCCCGCATCCGCTCGGCCAGTTCGAGACACTGCTCGCGGCCGAGCCGGTGGAGTCGTTCGGGCGACACCTCGCCCCCGGTGTGGGCCCGGACGAACTCCCGGTACGCCTCCTCCCCGCCCTCGTACTGCGCCCAGCCGACAGTCTGCGGCGCCGCAGACAGATAGGCCGGATCGTCGAGCACGGCGAGCAGGCGGTCGAAGGCCGGTTCCAGCTCGTCCGCCACCAACCGCTCGACACCGTCGCGGAGTTCACCTTGGCCGCCCCGGCCGAGTCCGCCGAGCCGGTCATCCGCCGGCTCCACCCGTCGGGCCACCGACGCCCGCAGACCGGCGGCGGTGGCGCGCGCGCCGGCGAGGGCCGGGGCAGGGATCCGGAAGCCGCGGGCGGCCTGTGCCGCCGCCTTGTCGGCGATCGACCCGACCGCCCGGGCCAGCTCGCGCAGCAGCGTCAAGTACCGCTCGGCATCCGGTGGTTCGGCGAAGCCGAAGGGGCGCAGCAACGCGTCCACGTACTGCGACAGCGGGAACAGCCGGTACGGCGTGGCCGCGGGCGTGAGCCAGTAGCAGCGACCGTTCCGCAGCTCCTGCTCGGCCAGCCCGGCGAGGAACGCGACGGTGTCGGCGTCCGCACCGGACAGCTCTGCGCCGTCGAGGGCCCGGACCTGCCCCAGCACACCCTCCGCGAACGCCGCCCGTTCCTCGGCCTCGGCGAGCGACGCCCCCGGCAGAGTCTCGACCGGGAGGCCTTGGCGCACTCTCAGCAGTGGGTCGCGCTCCAGCAGGAACTCCCAGTAGCGGTCCGCCAGACGGCCGATCTCCCGGCCCGGTTCGTTCGTCCTCATGCGGTTCATAGTGACGACGCGGGGCCGCCCGGTCACCCGGTTCACGGCACCCGGGCGGGGGCACCCCCCGAAAGGGTGAATCGCATCAGGCCCGCCCTGACGCGTTCGCGACTCCCGACCAAGGCAGAAGGCGACTCCATTCATTCGAACATGCTTGTCATGCATATAAGTTGACTCGTCATCAGCCAATCCCGATGAAACCATGGCGCCATGTCGCGTCGTACCCTGCCGGTCCCCCTGGCGGCCGCCGTCACCGCCACGGCCGTCACCTTGACCGGCTGCGGGGGCACCGCCCGCTCCTCGACAACCACACCTCTCGTCGACCACGGGACCGTCCGGATCGCCGGGTCCAGCGAGACGCCGAGCTTCAACCCGTACTCGGCCTTCGGTGCCTCCCAGGCCCGTTTCGGCTACGACTCGCTGGTCAACGTCACCCCCGACGGCGCGGTGGTTTCCGGCCTGGCCTCGTCCTGGCAGGCCACCACCACCACGGCCACCTTCACCCTCCGCCCGGGGATCACCTGCTCCGACGGCACCCCCCTCACCGCCTCCGCGGTGGCCCGGGCACTGGCCTACGCGGGTGACCCTGCCAACCAGCTGGCCGGCGCCCAGACCGTGCTGCCGAACGTCCCGTTCACCGCGAGCGCCGACGACCGGGCCGGCACGGTGTCGGCCACCACCGCCGCCCCCTTCCCGTTCCTCACCCGCACCCTCGGCCTGCTGCCGATCGTCTGCCCCGC
This sequence comes from Kitasatospora sp. NPDC101155, assembly GCF_044768305.1. Classification (NCBI taxonomy): domain Bacteria; kingdom Bacillati; phylum Actinomycetota; class Actinomycetes; order Kitasatosporales; family Streptomycetaceae; genus Kitasatospora; species Kitasatospora sp. NPDC101155. The sequence continues at coordinate 151,766 of NZ_JBIWPN010000016.1, forward strand.
CGGCCTCGACCGGCCCCAGTCACTGGACCGCGCCACCCAGGGCACCGGCCCGTACGTGCTCACCCGTTACACCCCCGGCGGACCCTACGAGTTCACCGTCCGCGAGGGCTACCACTGGGGCCCGGCCGGAGCGGACACCGCCCAGCCCGGCCTGCCGGCCCGGATCGTCCTCTCGGTGGTACCCCAGGCCTCCACCGCCGCGAACCTGCTGCTCACCGGGGGCATCGACATCGCGAGCGTCAACGGCCCCGACCGTGCCCGGCTCACCGGCCACGGCCTGGCCGCCGCCGACGTGGCGACCGTGGTCGGGCTGACCTTCTTCAACCAGCGTCCCGGCCGCCCACTGGCCGATCCGGCGCTGCGCCGCGCCCTGGTCTCCGCGCTCGACCGCCAAGGGCTCGCCAACGTCGCCGTCGGCGGCACCGGCCGGCCCGCCACCGACTTCGGCGCCCCAGGCGCCGTCTGCCACGCCGACCTCGCCGACGCCAACCTGCCGGCGCAGGACGCCGTCGAGGCCCTGCGCGCGGCCGGCTGGACCCGCGTCGGCGACGGCCCGCTCACCAAGGACGGCCACCCGCTCCGGCTGCGCCTGATCACCAGCCCGGACATCGGCCCGACCCTGCCGTCCGTCGCCGAGCTGATGGCCCGCACCTGGACGGCGCTCGGCGCGGACGTCACCCAGGTCACCGAGGGCCTGCCCGCCCTCGTCAACGCGATGTACCAGACCGGCGACTTCGACATCGTGGTCGGCAGCACCCCGGGCTTCGCCCTGCCGGTCGGCTTCATCCCGTTCTTCTCCGGGCCGACACCCGCCCAGGGCCTCAACTTCGCCGGAGTCGCCAACCCCGAGTACGACGCCATGGTCGCCCAGGCCCTCCATGAAGCCGACACGACGGGCTGCGACACCTGGAACCGGGCCTCCGCCGCACTCCTGCGCTCGGCCGACGCCCTGCCGATCGCCGACGGCCGGAACACCGTGTACGGCCACCGCACCACCTTCGCCACGACCTTCGGCGGCCAGCTCGTTCCCACCAGCATCCGCCTCCACCAGTGACCGGGGCCCATCATGTCCGTACCCCAGCTGCTGCGGCACCCCTGGACGGTGTTCCTCGGCCGCCGCATCGCCCGGCTGCTCCTGTCCCTCGGGGTGGTGCTCACCGCGTCGTTCGCGATGATCCGCCTGGTCCCGGGCGATCCGGTCCGCGCCGCCCTCGGCGTCGACGCCGCGCCCCCCCTGGTGGCCGCCCGCAGACACCAACTCGGCCTCGACGCCCCCTTCCTGTCCCAGTACGGGCACTACCTGAACGGCCTGGTGCACGGCGACCTCGGGACCTCGCTGGTCACCGGGACACCGGTCGCGGAGCTGGTCCGCACCCGGCTGCCGGCCACCCTGGAGATCGCCGGCCTGGCCTTCCTGGTCACCCTCGCCGTCGCCCTGCCCTGCGGACTGCTCGCCGCCGTCGGCACGCAGGACGGCCGGCACCCGCGCAGCGAGCTGGCGTTCACGGCCGTGACCGCCGGCCTGGCCGGGGTGCCGGACTTCGTCCTGGCCGCCGGGCTGACCGCGCTGCTGGCCGTCGGCCTCCGGCTGCTCCCGGTGGCCGGCGCGGCGGGCGTCGAGTCCTTCGTGCTGCCGGTCCTCGCGCTCTCCCTCGCGCCCACGGCCGTGCTGGTGCGGATCGTCCGGGTGGAGGCGCTGAAAGTGCTGTCCGAGGACTACCTGCGCACCGCCCGGGGGAAGCGCCTGTCCCCCGCCCGCCGCTACCTGCGGCACGCGGCGCCGAACATGGCGACCGCCGCGCTCACCGTCGCCGGGAGCCTGCTGCCCGCCATGATCGCCGGCACCGTGCTGGTCGAGAAGGTGTTCGCCTGGCCCGGCATCGGTTCGGCGATGGCGCAGTCCGTGGTCACCCAGGACTACCCGGTGATCCAGGCGATGGTGCTGGTCCTGGGCACCACCGTGCTGCTCGCCGGCCTCCTGGTCGACGTGCTGCTGGCGCTGCTCGACCCCCGCTCGGCGATCCGGGAGAGCTGAGGATCCGATGCCCCTTCCCACTCGATACCCCCGCTCCCCCATGGCCTGGGTCGCGGCCGCCATGCTGGTCTCGCTGGTCGTGCTCGCGCTGGCCGCCCCGCTCCTGTGGGGCGCCGCCGCGGACCGCCCGGACCCCTCGGCCGTGCTGCAAGGTCCTTCGGCGGCGCACCCGTTCGGCACCGACAACCTCGGACGGGACGTGCTCGCCCGGGTCCTGACCGCCACCCGGCCCTCCCTGGTGCTCGCCCTGGCCGCGACCCTGCTCGGCGCGACCGGCGGCGTGCTGCTCGGCGCGTCCACCGCCGTCGTCGGCCCGCGCACCCGGCGGCCGCTCACCGCGCTGATCAACCTGCTGCTCGCCTTCCCCGCGCTGCTGGTCGCCCTCGTCCTCGCGGTGGTGTTCGGCGCGGGCGCCGGCCCGGCGATGCTCGCCCTCGCCGTCGCGGGCATCCCCGGCTTCGCCCGGCTCGCCCAGACGCTCGCCGCCGGCGTCGCGGGCACCGACCACCTGGCCGCGGCCCGGGTGCTCGGCCTGCGCCGGCACCGACTGCTGTGGCGGCACGTCCTGCCCAACATCGCCGAGCCGCTGCTGCTGAGCACCACCACGGCGGCGGGTACCTCCCTGGTCGCACTCTCCGGGCTGAGCTTCCTCGGCCTGGGCGTCCAGCCGCCCGGCTACGACTGGGGGCAGCTGCTCAACCAGGGGCTCGACCGCATCTACGCCCAGCCGCTGCCCGCCCTCGCCCCCGGCCTGGCCATCCTCTACGCGGCGGTGACCTTCCAGCTGCTCGGCGAGGTCTTGGCCGGCGGCGTCGCCCGGCGCAGCCCGGCACCCCGTACGGCCCCGCGGCCGATCGCACCGAGCGGGCCCGCCGAGGAGGGCCTGGTGCTCCAGGTCGAGGACCTCGGCGTCGAACTCCCCACCCCGGACGGGGTGATCCGGCCGGTGCGCGGGGTGCCCCTGTCGCTGCGGCCCGGCGAGATCGTCGGGCTCGTCGGCGAGTCCGGCTCCGGCAAGTCACTCACCGCGCTGGCGATCGCTGACCTGCTCCCGGAGCGGGCCCGGGTGTCCCGGCGGACCCTGCGGCTGCTCGGTGCCGACCTCGCCACCATGACGCCCAAGGAGCGCGACCACCACCTCGCCACCGGCCTGGCGGTGATCTTCCAGAACCCGGCCTCGGCCCTCAACCCGGCGCTGCGGGTCTCCACCCAGCTCACCGAGACCGTCCGGGCCCATCGCGGCGCGAGCCGCGCCCAGGCAACCACGGAGGCCGCCGACGCGCTGCGCCGGGTCGGCCTCCCGCCGGCGACGCTGCGCGTACGCCCCCACCAGCTCTCCGGCGGCCAGCGCCAACGCGTGATGATCGCGGCCGCGCTGATGGTGCGACCGGGCCTGATCATCGCCGACGAGCCGACCACCGCGCTGGACGTCACCGTGCAGCGGCAGATCACCGGGCTGCTGTCCGAGATCCGCCGGGACACCCGCGCCGCCATCCTGTTCATCAGCCACGACGTCGCGCTGGTCGGCGAGTTCTGCGACCGCGTGCTGGTGATGTACGCGGGGACGATCGTCGAGGCGCTGCCCGCCGGCCGGCTCGCCACCGGCACCCGGCACCCCTACACCCGGGCCCTGGTCGACTCGGTGCCCGACCTCCCCGCGGACCGCGACCGGCCGCTGCCCACGGTGGAGGGCGCGCCGCCCGACCCGCTCGTGCCCGCCCCGGGCTGCCCGTTCGAGCCGCGCTGCCCGCGACGCCGGGCCCACTGCGCCGAGCAGGCCCCGCCGTTGGAGGAGCTCGACCCGGTCCACCGGGTCGCGTGCTGGTACCCGGTACCGGTGGAGGCGGAGGTGACCGCGTCATGACCACCCTTCAGGTCTCCGACCTCACCGTCCGCCACCACGGCCCGCGCGGCCCCGTCATCGCCGTGGACGGCGTCTCGCTGCAGATCCCGTCCGGCACCACGCTCGGGCTCGTCGGCGAGTCCGGCTCCGGCAAGTCGAGCCTGGCCCGGGCGATCGTCGGCCTCGACCCCGTGCACGGGGGCAAGGTCCTGCTCGACGGCCGGGAGCTCCGGGTCCGCACCGTCCGCGACCGGCGCCGGCTCGGCCGCCTGGTCCAGGTCGTCCTCCAGGACCCGGACACCGCGCTCGACCCCCGGATGACGGTCCGCCAGACGCTCGTCGAGGCGGCCACCGCGTTCCACCGGCTCGACCGGCGGGTCCGGCCCGAACGCGTCGCCGCCCTGCTCGAACTCGTCGGCCTGGATCCCCGGCTCGCCGACCGCCTGCCACGGCAACTGTCCGGCGGCCAGCGGCAACGGGTCGCCGTCGCCCGCGCCCTGGCCGTCGAACCCGGCCTGCTGATCGCCGACGAGATCACCTCGGCACTCGACGTCTCGGTACAGGCCTCCGTCCTCAACACGATCCGCGAACTCCAGCGGCGGCTCGGCCTGTCCATGCTGTTCATCGGCCACAACCTCCCCGCGGTCTGCTACGTCTCCGACACGGTGGCGGTCATGCGGCAGGGCCGGATCGTCGAGACCGCCGCCACCGGGGCCCTGCTGCGCACCCCGCAGCACCCGTACACCCGAACGCTGCTCGCCTCCGTGCCGAGCCTGCGCACACCGCCGACCGAGGAGGAGCCGTCGTGACCGTCGGGCAACCGGACGCCGTGGTGGTCGGGGCCGGGGTGATCGGCGCCGCCGTCGCCCTCGAACTCGCCCGTACCGGGCGGCAGGTGGTCGTGGTGGACAAGGCGGGCGCCGCCGGCCACGGCTCCACCAGCGCCTCCAGCGCGATCATCCGGTTCACCTACTCCACTTTCGACGGCGTCGCCACCGCCTGGGAGGCCCAACACCTCTGGACCTGCTGGCCCGACCACCTCCGGCTCACCGGCCACCGCCCGCTCGCCGCCTTCCACCGCACCGGCGCCGTACAGCTCGACGCCCCCGGCAGCGCGCCGTCGGGCGCCACCGCCCTGTTCGACCGCGCCGGCGTCCCGTACGAACGGTGGGACACCCCGACGCTGCGCGGGCGCCTTCCCGGGATCGACCCTGGGCGGTACTGGCCGCCGAAGCCGGTGGACGACGACGCCTTCTTCGCCGCCCCCACCGGCGAGCTCGGCGCGCTGTTCACCCCGGACGCCGGGTTCGTCGACGATCCGCAGCTCGCCGCCCAGAACCTCGCGGACGCGGCGGGCGAACTGGGCACGCGCTTCCTGTTCCACCACACCGTGGTGGCCGTCGACCGGCACGCGGACCGGGTGACGGGCATCCGCCTCGGCGACGGGACGCGGATCGCCGCGCCGGTCGTCGTCAACGCGGCCGGCCCGTGGTCGGGCGGCCTCAACCGACTGGCGGGCGTCGGGAGCGACTTCACCATCGGCGTGCGCCCGCTGCGCGAGGAGGTCCACCAGGTCGCCGCACCGGGCGGGCACGCCACCGGCCCCGGCCCCGTCGTCGCCGACCTCGACCTCGGCACCTACCTGCGCGCGGCACCCGGCGGGCACCTCCTGATCGGCGGCACCGAGCCGGACTGCGACCCGCCCGAGTGGATCGACGACCCGGACCTGGCCGACCCCCGCCCGACCGCCCACCGCTTCCGCACCCAGGTGACCAGGGCCGCGCGCCGCTTCCCGGCGATCGGCGTCCCCAACCGGCCGCTCGGGGTCGCGGGCGTGTACGACGTCGCCGACGACTGGACGCCGATCTACGACCGCACCGCCCTCGACGGCTACTACGTGGCCATGGGCACCAGCGGCAACCAGTTCAAGAACGCCCCACTGGTGGGCCGCTACCTCGCTACCCTGATCGACCTGGTCGAGGCCGGCCACGACCACGACGGCGACCCGGTCCGCTACCGCTGCGAGCACACCGGCAACGTCGTGGACCTGGGCTCGTTCTCGCGCCGACGCCCCGTACGGGCCGACTCCGCGCGGTCGGTCATGGGCTGATCAACGGACGGCCATGGGGTGCCGTCCGCCGATCGGCGGACGGTCACGAGCTGGTCACCCGCAGCTCCCGAACCAGGTCCCCGACCACACCGACCACGAACTCCGGCACCTCGTGCGGGAAGTCGTGACCGGTCCCCTCCGGCGTGTACACCAACCGGGACGCCGACGACGCCGCCAGGTACCGGACCCGGCTGCGGAGGTAGAAGCGGCTGATCCGCTCGGCCTCAACTGCGTCCCGGGCGCCGGCCAGCACCGCCTCACCGCCGTTGAGATCCCGCGGTATCACCAGGACGAGCGGCAGGTCCGCGAGATCCCCGTCGTACACCACGGTCTCCCAGCCCACACCGGCCAGGCCGGACGGCGAGAGCTCGCTGAAGATCGACGCGGCGGCGCAGTCCTGCCCGGTCCGGCCGCCCCGGCCACGGTGTGCACCGAAGAGATGCCGCACCGCAGCCAGCAGTAACCGCCGCCGCATCCCCGCGACCAGCCCGTTGGATGGCGCGAAGGCGATGACCTCCAGCGGCGTCGGGTCCAGCAGCACCAGCCCGGCCGTCAGATCCGGCCGCCGCCGGGCCGCGTTCGCGACCAGCAGCCCGCCGAAGGAGTGGCCGACGAACACGAACGGGGGCCGCTCGCCCGCCGCCTCCAGCGCCGTCAGCAGCTCCTCCGCCTCGACGGCCGTCGTCCGGGGGAAGGGCCCGGTATCGCTCCAGCCCGTGCCGAACCGGTCGACCAGCACCGAGCGGGTCCGGGCCGCCAGCATCGTGTGCAGCTCTCCGAACTCCTCACCGGGCACGTGTCCCCCCGGCATCCACACGACCGTCGGCCCGCCCGCCCGCTCCCCCTCACCCAGGACGTGCATCCGGTGGCCGCCCACGTCGACCAGTGACCCCGGCGCCGGCCGCGCCCCCGTCTCCCGGGCCACCAGCACCAGGTGCCGCACGGCCCCGACCAGCAGCGCCGCACCGACGGCCACGGCCACAGCACCGAGCGCCACCGCCCAGGTCGTGCCGAGCGCGACGAGGCAGCCGCCCACACCCGCCGTCACCAGCGCGACCGGCACCCCCGTCCAGTCCCGGCTCAGTAACGCGAGCAGGGAGTTCGCCACCCGTCCGTCCCGGCGCATCGTGTCCTCCGCGACAGCAGCATCCGACAGCTGACCCCTTTCCGTCTTCTTCCCCGTCTGCCCGCGCCCTCACCCCACCAGCACTCAAAAACGTACCGCGTACGCCCAAGGACCCTGGGTCATCGCCCGCCCGGCCCGACTCGGCCCGGCGGGACGGACGACCCCGGGGCCGACGCCGTCGAAGTCCGCCTCCTTCCAAGCCCTTTGAGGACCCTGGAGGTCTCCGTGATCGACCTGGGCGGGGCGGCGAGCCCCGGTGGGCGGCGAGCCGGTCAGGACTGGCGCAGGGCTTCGCTGAGGCGGTTGGCCGCCTCGACGACGGCCTGGAAGTAGTGCGGGCCGGGGTGGCGGGTGAGGCGTTCGAGCGGGCCGGAGACGGAGACGGCGGCCACCACCCGGTTGGACGGGCCTCGGACGGGCGCGGAGACGGAGGCGACCCCGGGCTCGCGTTCGCCGATCGATTGCGCCCAGCCGCGGCGCCGGACCCCGCTGAGGGCGGTGGCGGTGAAGCGGGCGCCCTGGAGGCCCCGGTGGAGCCGCTCGGGCTCCTCCCAGGCGAGCAGGATCTGCGCACCGGAGCCCGCCTTCATCGGGAGGGTGACGCCGACTGGGACGGTGTCGCGCAGGCCGGAGAGCCGCTCGGCGGCGGCCACGCAGATGCGGACCTCGCCCTGGCGGCGGTAGAGCTGGGCGCTCTCGCCGGTGACGTCGCGCAGGTGGGTGAGCACCGAGCCGGCGGCGGCCAGCAGCCGGTCCTCACCGGCCGCCGCCGAGAGCTCGGCGAGCCGCGGGCCGAGGACGAACCGGCCCTGCATGTCCCTGCCGACCAGCCGGTGGTGTTCCAGCGCGACGGCGAGCCGGTGCGCGGTGGGCCGCGCCATGCCGGTGGCGGCGACCAGACCGGCCAGGGTGGTCGGCCCGGCCTCCAGGGTGCCGAGGATCGAGCTGACCTTGTCGAGCACGCCGACGCCGCTCGTGTTCTCCATGGATGGGTACTCCAGTCTCAAATCCCGTGAGCGGCAGGTGGGTTCGGCTCACGGGAGCTCCCCGCGGGGAGCGGGGGGTGGTCAGCGAGGACGGGCCGGAGAAGTCGGCCGATTGCCTGCGCCGGGCACGAGACGGGTACGCGAAAGGGCCGGGGCGGGAAGCGCCCGGGCGAAGGACAGCACAGAGAGCACCGTGTCTCCTCATCTTTCCCGCGCCACGTTGGCGACAGGCCGGAGTTGGCACTGATCCCGGACGGCGCGGCGCGTACTTCGAACGCCGAGTCGACCGGGGAGTTGCCGGGGCTTCGTAGGGCCGGTCCCTCCACCCCTCTGGATGATTCGCCAGGAACCATACAAGATTCCCCCGCCGACCAGCCAAACCCCCCTGCTCCGCGCCGCTGCCGCGCCCGCCGCCGATCGGGTGTGCCGCCTGGTGCCGGTCCCGTGACCGGTCGAGGATGGCGGCATGGGTGTCGACGACTCGGGTGCCGGGCTGCTGGTGACGAACGTGCGCGTGTTCGACGGGATCGGCGAGGAGGCGGTGCCGGGGCACGTCCGGATCGAGCGGGACAGGATCGCGGAGGTGGTGACGGGTCGCCCGTCCCCGCGCGGTACCCACGGGGTGAGGGTGCTCGACGGCGGGGGCGGCACGCTCATCCCGGGGCTCACCGATGCCCACGTCCACCTGTTCGCGATCGGCGGCACCATGGCGGACCTGCAGCTCGCACCGACCGGCACCGTCTACTACCAGGCCCTCGCCTCCGCCCGCGACATGCTGATGCGGGGCTTCACCACGGTGCGGGACATGGCAGGTGACACCGAGCCACTGCGGCGGGTCCTGGACCGCGGACTGTTTCCGGGCCCGCGGATCTACCCGAGCCAGGCCGCCGTCTCCCAGACCTCCGGCCACGGCGACTTCGGCTCGGTCCACGAGGTCCCGACCGTCCTGGGCGGGCCGCAGTCCCGCACCGAGCAGATCGGGTTCACCCGGGTGGCCGACGGACCGGAGCGGGTGCTCGCGGCGGTGCGCGAGCAGTTGAGGAAGGGCGCCACGCAGATCAAGGTGATGGCCGGCGGCGGGGTCGTCTCGGAGTTCGATCCGCTGGACGTACTGCAGTTCACCACGGCGGAACTGGAGGCGGCGGTCGCCGCGGCCTCCGACTGGGGCACCTACGTGACCGTGCACGTCTACACCTCGGAGGGCGTGCGCCGCGCGGTGGAGGCCGGGGTGCGCTGCATCGAGCACGGGCACCTCACCGACGAGGACACCATCCGCTACCTCGCGGAGCGGAACGTGTGGCTGAGCACCCAGCCCTTCGAGGTCGACGACCACCACTACGCCTCCGCGGACAGCGACCGCAAGAACCGCGAGGTGTGCGAGGGCGTCGCCCGCACCTTCGGCTGGGCACTCGAACACGGCGTGCGGCTGGCGTTCGGCACCGACCTGGTACTCGACCCCGCGAAGGCCCACCGGCAGTCCGAGATGCTGGTGCGGCTCGGCCGGTACCTCAGCCCGGTCGGGGCCCTGAAGATGGCCACCTCCGGGAACGCGGAGCTGTTCCGTCTGTCCGGCCGCCGCGACCCCTACCGCGCCGCGCCGCTCGGGGTCATCGCGCCGGGCGCGTGGGCCGACCTCCTGGTCGTCGACGGCGACCCGACCACGGACCTGTCCGTCCTCGCCGAGCCCGAACGCAACCTGCGACTCATCGTCAAAAACGGCGTGGTGTACAAGAACGAGCTCGGTTGACCCCGGTCCCGGGCGAGCGGCGTCCGGCCGCCGGCCCGCGGCGATGCCCCAAGACTCGGACGCCCCCAACTCCGGTACTGGATCGAAGATTTCACCCGTCCAGGGCCCGGGCACGGCGGAGCCGGACCGTGAGGGCGTCCGGGGCGATGATCGGGTCCGGGTACTCGGGGGCGAGCAGCCAGGGACGGTGGACGGCCGGTCCGGGCAAGTGGGCGAGCTCGGGCAGCCAGCGTCGTACGTAGTCCCCGTCCGGGTCGTAGCGGTCGGCCTGACGCAGCGGGTTGAGGATCCGGTTGGGCCTGGTGTCGGTGCCGGTGCCCGCGACCCACTGCCAGTTGAGCTGGTTGTTCGCGACATCGCCGTCGACCAGCAGGGACAGGAAGTGGGCGGCGCCGATCCGCCAGTCCAGGTAGAGGCTCTTGGCGAGGAAGCTCGCGGTGAGGAGACGGGCCCGGTTGTGCATCCAGCCCTCGTGGGCGAGCTGACGCATCCCGGCGTCGACGATCGGGTAGCCGGTGCGGCCCTGCCGCCAGGCTTCGGCCTCGTCCTCGTCGTGGTGCCAGTGGTCGTCCCTGCTGCGGTAGTCGTCGTGCGCGGCGTCGGGGCGGGCGGCGAGGACCTGGTGGTGGAAGTCGCGCCAGGCGAGCTGCCGGACGAAGGCCTGCGCACCGTCGCCGCCGCGCTGGCAGGCGCGGGCGGTCAGCTCCGTGGGCGACAGGCAGCCGAAGTGCAGGTACGGGGAGAGCCGGGAGGTCGAGTCGGCCGCGAGGTCGTCGTGCACCTCGGCGTACGCGTCGACGTCCCAGCGCCGCCACCGTGCCCGGGCCGCGGTCTCGCCGCCGGGGGGAAGGCCTGGGGAGAGGGGGCCGCCGACGACCAGGTTCTCGCTGCCGATGCCGCCCGGTGTGCGGATGGCCCGGGGCGCGGCCAGCACCGTGCGGTGGGGGGCCTGCTGCCAGGCGCGGTGGTAGGGGGTGAAGATCGCGTAGTGGTCGCGGCCGGCCGGGGTGATCCGGCCCGGTGGGACCACGGTCACCGAGGCGTCGTGGACGTGCAGGCGGTCACCGAAAAATGCGCGCAGCCGTGCCTCGCGCAGACGGGCGAAAGCGCTCACCCCGGCGGCGACGTGCACGGTCGCCGCGCCGGTTTCGGCGGCCACCCGGGCCGTCTGCTCGGCGGCCGCGCCGCGGCGCACGACCAGGCGCGAGCCGGTGCGGCGCAGCGAGGCGTCCAGGTCGGCGAGGCACTCGCCCAGGAAGGCCAGCCGGTTGGGGGCGGCGAAGCCGGCCGTCTCGACGGCGGGATCGAGCACGAACAGGGGCAGCACCTGGTCGGCTGCGGTGCACGCGGCGTGCAGCACGGGGTTGTCGTGCAGGCGCAGGTCCTGGGTGAACAAGGCGATCGCGACAGTCATGGGAGGGGCCTCGGAGCGGGTGCGGTCGTGGTTCCCAGGGTATTCGGAGCCGATCGCACGGCGGATTGCGCAGAATCCGCCCACCCCGCCCCGTCCGGTCCGGGGTGGCCTGGTCAGCGGAGCAGGTCCGCCAGCTGGTCGAGCGCGGTGGCGAGGTCGAGGGGCCGCAGGGCTCCGGGAGGCCGGCGGGAGCCGGACCACCCGGGTCCGGCGGCCAGGACGACCGGGCGGGTGCGCGCACCGGGAGGACCCCAGGCCGCCCGGGCGACGCGTACGGCCAGGGCCCGGTCGGCGGTGCCGGCGACCTGGGACCAGAGCAGGACGGCGGGCGGGCCGGTGCGGCGGACCGCTTCGAGAAGCGCTTCCGGAGGCAGGGCGGGGCCGCACATGCGGAACGGCAGGCCGCGTTCGGCCAGCCCGGCGGCGACCGCTTCCAGCGCGAGGCCGTGCAGTTCGGCGGGGCCGTACCAGATCGGCACGCTCAGCGGCGCGCGGTCGCCTTCTCTGGGATCCGCGACACTCAGCACTCCGACTCGCCGGTCGCCGAGGAAGCTTTCCCGGTCGTGCTGCGACATGGCGGGCAGCATCAGCCAAACCCCTTTTCTGGTCAGGAAGTTGAGGTCCGCAGTGGCTCCTGTTCCGCCTTGGTCACGGCGGACGGCGCGTCACTTGCTCATCGGATGGAACGGCAACCACCGATCGGGTGGCGTCGGCGCCGGTGCGGCGAGGGGCCGCCGGTGCGCCCCGGCGGCCGGGGTCGTCTCCGTAGGAACAGCATGACGCTCTTGGCACGTACAGTTACAAGGAGATCACTCTGCTGTCGTGAACATGTCATTCACTGGCCTGAATCCGACCGGCTGCGACACCGCTGCGGGATCAGCAGAACAGGGCCGGGTTGGGCAGTTGTGCCCAGTGGTCGCCTTCGGGAGCGAGCCGCATCGAGGTGAGGGCCTTGACCGGCAGCGGGTCCCTCAGAAGGGCGTGCAGGTCGGAGGTCGCCGGGAGGCCTCGGGCGGCGGCCGCCAGGAGCGCGCCGAGGCCCGGTGCGTCTCCGGCCAGTGGGCCCAGCGCTCCGGTGAGCAGGCAGCCGAAGACCTTGCGGCGCAGGGTGGTGGGATCGTCGTCCAGGAGCCGACCGGTCATCGGCGGCCGGAGTCCGTGGCGGGCCAGACGGGTTGGGCTGATCCGGATGTCGGCGAGGTCACGGTAGACCAGTCGCCGGGCTCGGCCCTGCCGGTCAAGGACGGCGAGCAGGTTCTGCCCGTGCGCTTCCAGGGCCACGCCCAGGTCGAGCAGGTCCAGGCAGATCCCCACGGCCAGGCGCGCGAACTCGGCGATCCGGTCCCGTCGTTCGTCGGTCGCAAGCGCTGCGAAGCACGCGGGTAGCTGCGCCACCGGCACCACCTGCTCACCCGGCCCCGCGTACGCGTACGGGGACTGACGCAGCACCGCGGCCAGATCCGGTGTGCCGTCTCCTGCCGCTGCCAGGGTCCGCGCGATGTGCAGTCGGCCTCCGAGGTGCTCCGCGGCCCGCTCGACGATCTCGGAGGTGGTCAGCGCGTGCTCCACCGAGTAGGCCGAGATGTCGCGTACCGCGGAGGTGAGTTGGACGCTCAGCGCGGTCTTCACGTGGATGTTCCCGCCGAGGTCGAGCGTGCGCAGGGACAGCAGCGGATGGGCGTTCGGGCCCGGCCGCAGGGGTCGTCCGGTCAGGACGTGCTCCACCTGCCAGGGGTGCACCGGGATCAGCACGAGCCGGCCGTCGAGCAGGTCCGCCGGCCACGGGCCGCGCACCATGGCGTCCGCCACCGGTGCGAGCCGCAGACCCACCACCGGCCGGTGCTCCGGTGCGTACGCGAGCTGTTCGGCGGCCGAGAAGCCCGGACGGGACCGGCAGGCGGGGTGGTAGGGGTGCCCGTCGGGTGACCGCTGCTCCCACTCCCACGGCATCGCGGGCGGCCCGGCGGGGTGCGGGGCGGTGCGGGAGAGCGCCATCGAGGCGACGCTGTGATCGAGCTCGCCGGCGAAACGTCCGCCACCGGGTACGGCCAGGGCCGTGAGCAGGTGGGCCGGATGGTCGAACGGCCGGCCGTCCAACTCCACGCGGGCGACGGCCGTCCCGGTGGCCCACGGGTCCGACGGCGGTCCGTGCAGCACCCGCCCGTCCGCAAGCCGCAGGCTGGTGCCGTCCCGCCCGGAAAGGCGTCCCGCGATCCAGGGCAGCGGCTCGTGGACGAGCCCCCGCCACAGCCGCGCCAGCACCGCGGACCGGGCCGCGGGCAGCGCGGCGAGATAGCCATCGACCAGCTCGGGGCGGATGTCGTCCAGCTGCTCCGCCAGCTTCCGTTCAGCGGCACTGTCAGGCATGTGACCTCCTATCACCAGCTGGGCCGTTCCAGACATGATGACGGCCGGTGGATGATATTGGTGGCTGATGGATGACTTCGCTCGGACAGCTGACGCGCTGTCCGTCGCCCCGCTGCTCAACTGCCTTCTGCGCGAAGCCGTCGAACCGTCGGTGAGCACGTCCACCGGTCACACCGCTCACACCGTCCACCGGCTGAGTACCACCGGCCGGCTGCTCCGCGTGCGCACCGGCCACCGGCCCTCCTCCCCCGAGCTGTGGACCGGTGCGACCTGGCACGCCCTGGACCACGCCGACCTCGTCGAGGTCACCGCCCGGGAGATGCGTGCCGCCACCGGGCGCTCCAACCCCGCCCTGGTCGCCGAGGCGACGGCCAGTCGCACGGCCCTGGGGGCGATCCTCGAAGCCCGCGCACGCGCCACCCCACCCGAGGACCCGTGGCTGCGCTCCGAGCAGGCGCTCGTCATGGGACACCCCTGCCACCCGGCCCCCAAGGCCCGCAGCGGTGGCGGCCCGCCCGCCGCCTGGCTGCGCTACGCCCCGGAGGCGTACGCGCGATTCCCCCTCCTGCTGCTCGGTGTCCGTGCCGACGCGGTGATCGACGAAGGCTGCACCCGCGCCCTCGACGCGCTGGGCCAGGCGCCGCCCGGCTACCGCCTGCTGCCCGTCCACCCCTGGCAGTTCGCCCTCACCCACCACCTGCCGGCCGTACGCACCGCCTTCGCCGAGGGGCGGCTCGTTCGGCTCGGCAGCACCCCCTGGCAGGCCCGGGCGACGTCCTCGGTACGCACGGTCCACGTCCCGGGAAGCCCCGAGCGTCCCGGATCGGCCGATCTGTTCCTCAAGTTCAGCCTGGAAGTGCAGATCACCAACGACGTCCGGCGGATGCGGCGGCACGAACTCTGCCAGGGGCGCCGCACCGACCCGCTGGTCGCGGCCGCCTTCGCGGCCATGGGCGGCCGGGCGACCTGGTTGGGTGAACCGGGATACCGTACGGTTCGCGGCCTTGAGGAGACCCTTCCGGTCCTGGTCCGCGACGGCCTGGACGAGCACCTGGTGCCGGGCGCCACCGCGGTACTGACCGCCGCGCTCACCGAAGGCTTCGACGGCAATCCACTCGATCGCGTCGCCGACCCGCTGCGCTGGTGGGAGGCCTACCTGGGCCACCTGGTCCCGCCGGTGCTGGAGGCGTACGCGTGCCACGGTGTGGCGGTCGAGTGCCACCTGCAGAACACCCTGATCGCCGTGGACGCGGACGGCCATCCCGTCCAGGCCGTCTTCCGTGACGCCGAGGGAGCCAAAGTCGTTCCCGAGACGCCTCACGAGGCGGCCTGGCGCCGCGTGGTGTACTGCCTCGTCGTCAACAACCTCGGCGAGATCGCCAACACCCTCGCGCACCGCTTTCCCCGGGTGGCGGGCGCGCTGTGGCCGGCCGCGCGGCAGGAGTTCGAGCGGTGCGAGAAGGAACTCGGCCTCCCGGAAGCTGCGGCGCTGCTGGCCGCAGCCACGGTGCAGGGCAAGGCCAACCTGCTCTCCCGCTGGCTCGACGCGGACGGCACCGAGCCCCGGTTCGTGCCCGTCCCCAACCCACTGGCCGCCACCCGGGGTCTTCCGTAGCGGACCACCTGCGCCGCGCCCGGCCCGCGCGGCGGGGATTCGAAGGGGCCCGGGTTGGGCACCTTGCCTGCCGGGGCAACGTGGGCGGGCCCGGGACGATCGGACGAGGACAGTGGGGCTGCGGTGGTAGGAGAAACTGATCGCGCTACCGGGGTCGAGGTGAACCCGGTCGCGGGACACATTGGGGCGGAGATCACCGGCGTCGACCTGGCGGACGATCTCGATGAGGCCGTGATCGCGGCGATCAGGACGGCGCTGCTGCGGTGGAAGGTCGTCTTCTTCCGGGAGCAGCGACTGGACCACGCCGGGCACGTGGCACTCGCCCGACGCTTCGGGCGCCCGATCGTCTGGCCGCGACGCGGCAGCGCGTCCCCGCCGGACGTGCCCGAGATCGAGACGACGGCCGATCGGCTGGAACTGTCCGGACGGTACGGCATGGACCGGGCGGAGTGGCTTCACCGGCGCAACGACAGCCTGCTGCACCCTTGGCACTCCGACTGGAGCAACCACATCGACCCGCCGGCCGCGACGATCCTGCGGGCCGAGACCGTACCGCCTTACGGCGGTGACACCACCTGGGCCAACCTCGCCGCAGCCTACGCGGGACTGTCGGCGCCCGTGCGCGACTTCGTGGACGGACTGCGGGCCGAACACCGACTCGGAGTCGGCTACCAGCCGAGGCCCGGCCATGACGCGTACGTCGAGCACCTGCTCGGTCATCAGATGGCCACGGCCCACCCATTGGTACGCGTCATCCCGGAAACCGGCGAACGCGTACTGTTCGTCAACGGTTTCTACGTCGAGGAGATTATCGGCCTCTCCCGCCCGGAGAGCCGGGCGGTCCTGGAGATGCTGCTGGAGCAGGCGGTCCGCCCCGAATACACGGTCCGGTTTCGCTGGGAGCCGGGCAGCGTTGCCTTCTGGGACAACCGGACCACCGTTCACATGGCCCCTCGTGACACCGCGCACCTCGACTTCCCGCGGATCATGCACCGGGTGTTGATCGCCGGAGACGTGCCGACCGGTGTGGACGGCAAACAGTCAGAGCCCCTCACCGTCGGCGATCCGGAACTCCGGTGAGGCACCGGCCCTACGGAGGGCGCGGGTGGAGGCCGGCCCAGGCGGGGACGGACGGGGTGTCATCGTCGGGTCCCGGCGGTGAGCGGCCGTAGCCGGTGGACGTCGTCGAACAGGGCGCGCTCGGCCAGGTGGGCGGCGGTGAGGGCGGCCAGGGCAGCGGCGGAGAGCATCATGTACATCACGACGATCTGGTAGCGGATCGCGGTGAGCGGGTCGACGCCGGCCAGGATCAGGCCGGTCATCGCACCGGGCAGGCTGATCAGCCCGACGGTCCTGGTGGAATCGACGGCGGGGATCAGCGCCGTACGCAGGGTCGAGCGGAGATGGGGCGCGAAGGCGTCGACGGCGGGCAGGCCCAGGGCGAGGCGGGCCTCGATGGCGGGGCGCGCGGTGCGGGCCTCGTCGCGAAGGCGCACCAGGACGAGGGTGGTGGACTGCATCGCGCCGGAGACCACCATGCCACCGACGGGGATCACCACCCGGGCCTGGGGGGCGATGACCCCGAGGGCGAGCAGCACGCCGAGGGTCGCGGCGGAGCCGACAGCGGCTGCGGCGGTGGCGATCGGCAGGGCGTGGGGCATCCCGGCGGAGCGGCCCGCGCAGACGCGCCCGGCCGTGATCACCATGAGCGCGAGCCAGCCGGCGGCTCCGGCCACGCCGGTGTTCTGGAAGACAAAGACCAGGATCGCGCCGACGGCGGTGAGTTGGACGCCGGCGCGGGCGGCGGCAACGGCGATGTCCCGGGCCAGGTGCAGCCGCTTGCGCCACGCCACCGCGATCGCCGGCAGCACCAGGGCAATGGAGGCGGCAACCCCGGCCCAGGTCGGTACGGCCGTGTTCACGTGCCCTTCCGGAGGTAGTCGACATGGTCCGCCGGCCCCGAGGCGACCAGACATCCGCTCCGCAGGACCAGGACGTGGTCGGCGACCCGGCGCGCCTGCGGCACGTTGTGGCTGACCAGCACCACCGCGAGCCCGTCCGCGACCAGGCCCTTGATCGTGTGCTCCACCGCCTGCGCGCTCTCCGCGTCCAGCGCCGAGGTCGGCTCGTCGAGCAGCAGCACCTCCGGACCGACGGCCAGCGCTCGCGCCAGGCAGACCCGTTGGGCCTCGCCACCGGACAGCCCGGCCGTGGACCGCTCCAGCATCCCGGCCGGCAGGCCGACCCGCTCCAGCAGCACGGCCGCCTGGTCCTCTTCGAGGTCCGGGCGGCCCACCCGCAGGTCGTCAACCACACGGTCGGTGAGCAGCACCGGCTGCTGGCCGACCAGCCCGACCCGGCGGCGCAGCTCCAACACGTCGAGCGCCGGCAGCGGCCTGTCCCGGAAACGGACGACACCCGACGTCGGCTCAGCCAGCCGGTTCAGCAACCGCAGCAGCGTCGACTTGCCCGCTCCCGACGGCCCGACCAGCGCCGTGCACGCGGCGCCGGGGATCTGCGCCGCGAGGCCGTCCAGCAGCAGTCGCCCGGCGCGGCGCACAGTCACGCGGTCCAGGACGAACGACAGGGGCGCGTCCGCCCTGGGCCTTTCCCGATCGCAGGTGCGGGCGCCGTCGCGGTCGCGGTCGCGAACAGCGATGGCGAAGGGCTCGTCCACGGGCCTCCGTTGCTGGTGGGACGGCGGGCGGGGCCGTGCCGGTGGACACGGGTTCGCCCGGGGCGTGCGGGTCGGGTGGGCAGCGGACGGACGTCCGGAGGTCGTAGCCGCCGGGGACGACGGCGTACCGGGCGGCCAGATGCGAAGCGAGCAACCTCGAACATCTGCACGTGGGTCGAGGCGAGGGTGGCGGTGGCGGTGGCCTCGGCGAGGACCTGATCGGCCTGCTCGACGCTCTGCTGCACGACGAGGTGGAAGTCGTACGTGGTCGCCGACTGGACGTCATGGGCGCCCACGTAGCTGAGCTCCTCGACCTCCGACCGCCAGCTGATCGGCATGCCGTCGCTGGTCCGGTTCCACCCGTACGCCAGACCCGTGTGCCGGGCCGCGGCGTGCACCAGCCGGAGCTCGACCAGGGTGACCAGGCCGGCGACACGGCGGTCCTGCGGCTGGACGGCGACGGAAGCGCTGTCGGGCAGACCGGCGGCGGCCGCACCGGCTGCCAGTGCGGCCGGAGTGGCACGCCTGGTCATGAATCGGTCCATGCGCCTCATCGTGCCGGTTCGACCGCCGACACCCGTGGTGATAACCACCGAGCCCACTCGTACGGAGGACGGACCGCTGTTCACCAACGATGGATAGATCGCTCCAGACGAACGCCATTGATTCCGCATTCCGGGGCGCCCCCGGTGTAGCACACGTCACCGGATGTCCACTGAACGACACGACCCCTTTGTCCGACCTCATCGGCAACCCATTCGCTGCTCACTTCGGCACGGCATCAAAACAGGCGGTGGCGCTCTCCAGCGTCCCGTACTCGTAGTCGCTGGTGCGCACCGCGAACTGCCCGCCCGGGAGCAGCTTCTTGGCCTGATCGGGGTCGTGGGCGCGGCGCGGGAGCGTCGTGTCGTACCAGGACTGGTGGCGTCCGAGCGCGTCGTCCGCGATCTCGCCGTAGCCGAGGGTGACGGTACGGACCATGGCCTCGCGGTCGATCGCGTACTTGACCGACGGCGCTGCCGGTCGCCTGGATCACGCTGGTCGACTCGGCTCCGGATCCGGCGAAGGCCGCGCGGAGCCTGCCTCCTCGCCGGGGTGCGACGGAGGCCGTCGGACTCGTCGCCGCAGCCAGCGGAGGCCGGGCGGTCGAGCTGCTGCTGCACGCTGTGAGCAGGCCGCTGCCGAGCACCGCGCCCGCGCCGATCGCGCTCAGCATGGCTCTGCGGGATATCTGGTGGTTGGTCATCTTGCCCTCATTCATGGGCGGCGCCACAACTCTAGAGTGAAACGATAATGCTTTTCAATAACCCTGAAAGAGAAGCGAGCTCAGGCATGCCACCGGCGAAGCATTGCCCGCTTTCGCCATGCATGGGTAGGTTTGGAGACGTCGAGGAGAGGGCGGACACCATGAGCACCCCAACCGACCACGCGACCCACAGTGCACACGAGCACCATCACGGCGAAGGCTGCGGCCATGTCGCCGTCCCGCACGCCGACCACGTCGACTACGTGCACGACGGCCATCTGCACCGCGCCCACGAGGGCCATGTCGACGAGTGCGAATCCGCCACCCACCTGGAACACTCCGACCACGCGCACGACCACGGCGAAGGCTGCGGGCACACCGCCGTGCCCCACGGCGACCACGTCGACTACGTTCACGACGGACACCGCCACGCCGCCCACGCGGGACACTGGGACGATCACTGACCCTGCCGGCGCGCAGCGCACGACCACCAGGACACGACTGTCACCCCACTGCCAGACGCAGCCGACATGGCAGAACCCGGCCTGCCGCGGCAGCCATGCGTGATCGAACACCGACAGGCCGTTGCCGTCCCCGCCGGCCGGGGCAAGCTGACGATCCCGGGCCGCCGGCAGCGGCGCTGGGGCGCCCGGGGGCGTCCCGGGGTTCCATGTCGGTGAGCGCCTCGGTCACCGCGGTGCGGGCCGAGGCCGGCCCGGGTGGCGATCGCGTCGAGCAGGGTGTCCCACCGGCGGCCGTGAGTGGAGGAACGTGCACGGCGGAGCGGTAGGGCTTCCTCCTGGCTGCCAACCCGAGTGAGAGCCGCCTCTCATTCCCCGGTAGCTCCGTCGATGCGTTCGCGGAGGAGGTCGGCGTGGCCGTTGTGGTGGGCGTACTCCTCGATCATGTGGATCAGGATGCAGCGGAGCGAGAAGACGTCCCGGCCGAAGTGACCGGTGGCGTCGAGGGATTCGGCGGCGTCCACGATGGCGCTGGATCGGGCGCACTCCTCGTGCCAGATCTCGAACGCTTCGGCCGGGTCTGCGGTGTCGACATCGAATGCGCCGCCTTCGCTACGGGGCCAATGGGACTTGGTGCGCTCGCCGTGAAACACGTTGCGGAACCAGGTCCGCTCGACGTCGGCCATGTGTCGAAGGAGTCCGAGCAGGGAGAGTCCCGAGGGTGGCACGGCTCGCTCCCTCAGCCGCTCGGCGGTCGGCCCCGTGCACTTCATGGCCAGCGTCTCGCGCTGGTACTGCAGGAAGCCGGTCAGCGTCGTGCGCTCATCGGCCACCCTGGGTGGCTCGGGCCTCTTCCGGGCGTCCATCGTGACTTCGTCCAGTCCCGGTCGATCGACGACATCTCGGGCGGAATGCGCCCCATGCATCGGGCTGTCCTGCCGCCTCCCGCCGTCACGGTGGTGGGGCGCCCAGGGGCGGCGTGGACTCGTCCTTATCAGTGTCGCGCAGAGTGTCCCGGCCGCGATCGACAGGACGACGATGCGGCTGCGGCGGTCCCCGGAGGGCGGGCCGGCGCTCGGCGCGGCCGAGGCGCTCCAGGTCGTCCACCAGGCTGACAATCGCGCTCCGCCGTGCCCAAGGTGGTCACTCAACTCCCGCTGCAGGGCACCCTCGGCCATCGCCAGGTAGCGGGGCGGAGAACAGTGCCACAGCCGGAGTCCGGGCTCCTCCTGAAGGACGCCGGAGCTTCGAACAACTATTCGCGTCGACAATGATCGGTCCTGACACACAGCCCGGCTCCCGGAGTCGGCGGCTTGACCTAGCGTTGAAGCATGGGCACCGATCCGGTGAGGCTGTTTCTCTGCGGCGACGTGATGCTCGGGCGGGGTGTCGACCAGATCCTCCCCCACCCGGGCGATCCGACCCTGCGGGAGTCGTACCTCTGGGATGCACTGACCTACGTCGAGTCGGCGGAGGCTGTGAACGGCCCGATTCCTCGTCCGGTCGACTTCTCCTGGCCCTGGGGGGAGGCCCTGCGGCTCCTCGACAACGCCGCGCCCGACGTCCGGGTGGTGAATCTGGAGACGAGCGTCACCCGGAGCGACGACTTCGCACCAGGTAAGCAGGTGCACTACCGGATGGCTCCTGCCAATCTCCCCTGCCTGGCCGCGGCCCGGCCCGACGCCTGTGTGCTGGCCAACAACCACGTACTCGACTTCGGGCGCCTCGGGCTCGAAGAGACGCTCGGAACCTTGGCGCATGCGGGACTGCGGGTGGTGGGGGCAGGACGGGACACGAGCGCGGCCCGGCGGCCCGCGATCGTCCCGGTCGACGGCGGCAGGCGGGTTCTGGTCTTCGCGTTCGGGACGGCCTCCAGCGGGATTCCGCCGACGTGGGCCGCAGCCGAGGACCAGGCCGGCGTCGCCCTCGTATCGGAAACCTCGGACGCGGACGCCGCCGAGGTCGCCGACCGAGTACGGCAGGTGAGGCGACCGGGCGACATCGTGGTCGTTTCGATCCACTGGGGGTCCAACTGGGGCTACCACGTCTCACGCGCTCAGATCCGCTTCGCGCATGCGCTGATCGACGCAGGTGTCGACGTGGTGCACGGGCACTCCTCACACCATCCCCGTCCCATTGAGGTCTACCGCGGGAAGCTCATCCTCTACGGCTGCGGCGACTTCATCGACGACTACGAGGGCATCTCCGGCTATGAGGAGTACCGGGACGACTTGCGCCTGCTGTACTTCGTCTCGGTCGAGCCGGACACCGGAGAGCTGGTCGGCGCACGCATGGCGCCCGTACAGGCCCGACAGATGCGTCTCACGCTCGCATCGCACGAAGACTCCCAGTGGGTACGGGAGATTCTCGACCGGATCAGCCGCGTCTTCGGCTCACGCATCGATCTCGATCCGGACGGCGTGCTCGGCCTCCGGCGGACGCGATGAGAGCGGACGTGACCGGAGAGGTTCCTCCCGCACGAACAGCAGCCTCTTCCGCCTCCACCCCACCCGAACCGCCGCCCCAACAGGCCCGGTTTTGCTCAACCTCCCACTCCGAGGGTCAGGTCACCGAACGGATCAGCTACTCCCAGGAATCGACCCCCGCCTCATACGAGGCTCCCGCGTCCTTGTCGTGGAGGAAGCGTGGGTCCACCATGTCCTGGAGCGAGTTGTCGCTGATCGGCCACGGCTGCCACTCGTTCCGCAGGAGCTTGAGCAGGAACTCGGCCATGGCGGCAATTGCGGCAGACTGATTGTCACTCACGCTACGGCTCCCATCAGACCGGGTCCAAGTCAGTTCAGTCAACGAGCCGTAGACCCGGCCCCGCGGCAGCGCCTCGTCATCCATGCCGCCGGCATCCCAGCTGGCACCGACACCGCGCGGGCGCACCGGGGTTGCCGGGTCACCACCGAGCCGGTTCGGCGTCGACGCCCTGGTCGTCGTCCTGGTCGCCGTGGGCGGCATGGTGGCCGGCCTCCAGCGCCTGGGTCCCCTCGTGGAGCAGCTCGGTGATCCAGTCGACGACGCCCGCCGGGAGACGGAGGGCGCGCTGTCCGATTTCGTACGGGGTGCCGATGGTCAGCCAGCCGTCGGCGCCGGCGCCCGTGCCGGGTGGGGCGGAGTGGTCGGCGAAGGCCTGAAGGGCGTCGGCGAGGTCGGCGGCGGCCTCGCTGTCGTTGTCGGTGTTCACCAGCTCGCCGGGCCTCGGGGGTCGGCGGGTTCCGGGCTCTGGCGGATCGCGCTGGCTGGTGCGGGCACCAGCCCCAGTCGTCGAAGTCGGGGCCCCAGCGGACGAGGGCGATCCAGGTGGTGGAGCCCTGGTGCAGTCGCCGGCGCTCCACCCGGCCGGCCCGCCACCGGCCGTCGAGACGGATCTGCACCCACCGCCAGCGGGGCTCGGTGTCCCAGCTCCGGCCGAGACCGCCCACGTCGTGTCCGAAGCTCCGACTTGGCCCGGTCGTCATGAGAACCCCATCATGTCGTCGGGGAGTTGCCGGTTCGGCTAGCGATCGGACATGGAGGGAGCGAGATGCCCGTGGGAGCGGAGAACGCGGACGGGGGCGACGGGGACGGCGGTCTGTCGCCGCAGGAGCGTTTCGAGAGCTGGCGGTACCTGATCGGGCGGACCCGGGACTGCGAGATGACCAGTGCCCACGCCGACGACTTCGCCGCACAGATGCAGCGTTCGGAGCTGGGGCCAGTGGTCGTGCTGGGGACGTCGTTCCCGTCCGTGCGCTTCCTGCGGACCGAGCGCATGATTCGGCGGTCGGATCCGGAGTTGGTCCACCTGACACTGATGCTCAGCGGCACCATGGCGATGAGGCACTGTACCGACCGGACCGAGGTCTACGGGCCCGGCGACATGTTCCTGGCCGACAGCTCACATCCGTACGAAGCCCGCGCCACCAGCGCCCGCGGCACCGGCCCGGCGCAGCCCCGGGTCGAAGGCGTGGGCATCGACGTCCCGACGGCGCTGCTGCCGATCCCCCGGCGCCAGTGGCGCGATCTACTGGGCCAGGGGCTCCTCGGGCGCAATGGCGCCGGCGCGCTGCTCCTGGAGTTCCTGCGGGGCCTGGACCGGCAGGCCGCCGTGCTGCGGCCCGCCGAGGCATCCGGGATCGGGGCGGTCGTGGTCGACCTGGTGGCGGCGTGGATGGCCCGCGAGCTCGACGCCGAGCACACGCTGTCGCCGAACGCCCGGCGGCGGGCCCTGGTGGAGAACGTCCGGTCGTTCATCCGGCACAACCTCCACAACCCCGGTCTGACCCCGTCCGAGGTCGCCGCCGCCCACCACATCTCCGTCAGCTACCTGCATCGCCTGTTCACCCAGGAGTCGCAGGGCGAGACCGTCGCTGCCTGGATCCGTGGTCAACGGCTGAGGAAGGCCCACCGCGAGCTGGCCGACCCCGCGCTGCGCGGGCTGCCGGTCCACGCCATCGCCGCCCGCTGCGGCATCCCCCGCGCCGACAACTTCGGCCGCGTCTTCAGGAGCGCCTACGGGCTCTCGCCCCGCGACCACCGCCCAGGCACCCGGGCGAGCACCCGGGTGCGGCCGACACTGCTCACCACCATGACTCATCCGCTCCGCCTGACCGGAGAGCCCGAGGCCGAGCCCCCTCAGCCGAGCGGCTTGTCGAGGACCGCCTTGGCGTGGCTGAACGTGTCGATGGAGTACTCGCCGTGGTAGCGGCCCATGCCACTCTCGCCGACGCCGCCGAACGGCAGCTCCGGGACCGCCAGGTGCGACACGGGCAGGCCGAAGACGAGCGCACCGGACGAGGTCTCCTCGGCCAGCCGCCGCTTGGTGCGGTCGGAGTCGGTGAAGGCGTACAGTGCGAGCGGCTTGTCGCGCTCGTTGATGAAGGCGATCGCCGCGTCGAGGTCGGGCACGGTGATGATCGGCAGGATCGGTCCGAAGATCTCCTCCCGCATCACTGGAGCCTCGGGCGAGACATCGGCGAGCACGGTGGGTGCGACGTAGCGGGTGGCGCGGTCGTGGCCACCGCCGGTGACGACTCGCCCCTCGGCGAGCAGAGCGGTGAGACGGTCGAAGTGGCGCTCGTTGACGATCCGCCCGTACTCGGGGTCACCGGCCGGGTCGTCGCCGTAGGCCGCACGAACGGCGGCGGCCAGTTCGGCCTCGAGCGCGGCAGCGGTGTCGCCGACGGCCAGCACGTAGTCGGGGGCGACGCAGGTCTGGCCGGCGTTGAGGAACTTGCCCCGGGCGATCCGCTGCGCGGTCACGGCCAGGTCGACGCCGGGCTCGACCACGACGGGGCTCTTGCCGCCGAGTTCGAGGGTGACGGGGGTGAGGTGCTTGGCGGCGGCCGCCATGACGATCCGCCCGACCGCGCCGTTGCCGGTGTAGAAGATGTGGTCGAAGCGCTGCTCCAGCAGCGCGGTGGTCTCCGGGACGGCGCCCTCCACGACAGCGACGGCCTGCGGGTCGAGGTAGCGGGGCAGCAGACGGGCGATGGCCGCCGAGGTCGCCGGGGCCAGCTCGCTGGGCTTGACCACGACGGTGTTGCCGGCCGCCAGGGCGCCCACCAGCGGGGCGAGGGCCAGCTGCAGCGGGTAGTTCCACGGAGCGACGATCAGCACCACACCGAGCGGGTCGCGGACCACCCGGGCCTCCGCCGGGAGGAATGCGTCGGG
Source organism: Kitasatospora sp. NPDC101155 (assembly GCF_044768305.1). Lineage (NCBI taxonomy): Bacteria > Bacillati > Actinomycetota > Actinomycetes > Kitasatosporales > Streptomycetaceae > Kitasatospora > Kitasatospora sp. NPDC101155. Next base: position 177,051 of record NZ_JBIWPN010000016.1, read on the forward strand.
AACGGCGGCCGGCTTCGGGTGCAGCCACTCCTCCAGGTGCTTCACCGTGTGGTCGAGTTCGTTGAGGGTGAAGGCCACCTCGGTGCGGTACGCCTCGGCAGCACCCTTGCCCAGATCGGCGTTGAGGGCGGCCAAGAGCAACTCCGACTGCTCGGTGAGCAGCGAGCGCAAAGCCCGCAGCTGGTCGAAGCGCCAGGCGAGCGGCTTGGTGCGCCCGGATCGGAACGTCGCACGCAGCCGCTTCACGACGGTGCCGGCGTCGGTGGCGAGGGCCTCGACCAGCCGGTGGGCCAGCGCCGCGGAGGAAGCCGGATTCTGCCCGGTGTACAGGTTGCGGTCGACGACGGTGTGCGGGGTGAACGGGGCGGCCTCGGCGAAGTCGGCACCCAGCTCGACCAGACGGTCCTGGACCAGCCACTCGGCGCGGTCGGCCAGGCCGACCGCGGTCTCCTCCGCGTTGGTGAACGCGGTCATGCGGTAGCCGGCGAAGGGCCAGCTGCCGTCCTTGCGGCGCGCGGCGAGCAGCGCGGCCGGTGCGTGGCAGACCACGCCCAGCGGCCGGCCCGAGTCGAGGGCGCGGGTGAGGATCCGGCCGGACGCCTCGTTGACCGCGAGGTCCTCCATGGGGCCGTGGCCGCCGGGGTAGAAGACCAGGTCGTAGGCGTCCGGGTCGATCTCCTCCAGCGTGGCGGGGCTGGAGAGCGAGGCCCGGATGGAGTCGAGGTACGCGGCGATGGCATCGGCCCGCTCCTGGCCGCCGTTGGCCGCAGTGGTCAGGCTGCCGCGGTCGACGGTGGCCGCGACACCGCCGGGCGTGGCGATGGTGATCTCGTAACCGGCCTCGCGGAAGACACGGTGCGGCTCGGCGAGCTCCTCGGCCCAGTAGCCGGTCGGGTGGGCGGTGCCGTCGGCGAGGGTCCAGTGCGTGGCGCCGGTGACGACGAAGAGGACGGCGGTCATGGTGGTACTCCAGAATGAGTTGAGGTCTTCGATGATTGAGGACCTCAAGTAATGCGGTCGACGGTAGACCTCAATGGTTGAGGATGTCAACTAATCCCGCCCGCACTCGACCCATGACCAGTGTCACCCCGCACACCGCACCCCCGTCTGTCGAGCCGATCGACCCTCCGGCCCAGATCGGCGGCCCGGACGACGACCGAGGCACAGCAGCAGGACCAGGCCGAGCGCGGGCGAGCAGGAACCGGACGGCAGGCACAGGCGAGCGACCCCGGCGAAGCGGACGGGCCTACGGTCCCCGCCCGTCGGAACTGGCCCGGTGGGCACCGGTAGCCATAACGGCCCGATGCCTTCGACCTCACGGGTCTGGCCGCCGTCCTGGCCGGGCGGCCCGGCCGCGTTCGACCGGGCGGCTCGCGCAGGACGGCCGAGGCGGGTGCCGCGTCGAGTGCGCCGACTCAGGTGAGGTCGGCGACCGTGATCGCACCGTCCGGCCACTCGGCGGGCCTTTCGAGCAGTCGGCCGATGGGCGAGTCGCTGGTGTCGGTGGTGGAGCCGGCGCGCACGGCGTGGCCGAAGTCGCCGTGGTCCGGGCACTGCTGCTGGTCGTCGGTGGCGATCAGTGCCGCGCGGGCGAAGAGCGCCGGCGACAGTGCGTTCTTGTGCGGCATGTCGGTGCCGATTCCGGTGACGTGCGCGCCCGCGCGGACGTCACCGGCCTGCAGGACCAGGGCGGTAGCCGGTGTGGTGGTACGGATGCTCGTCATGGGCCGGACGGCCCGGCCAGCCCGCGGGGTGACCTCATGGGAGCAGCGGCCCCGCCGGCCCGAGGCAACCGAACTGCCAGGACCAGCGGGGCCTGTCGTACACCGGCCGGAGAGCGGGCCGGCTCTATTCGGCCGACTTCCAGGGGCGGGCGAACTCGTGCAACGCCGCAACCGCGGCGGGGGCGAGCATCCGGTCGTTCACCGGTGTGCCGGCCGGGTGCAGGAAGTGGTCCAGGCCGTCCAGAGTGCGCAGGCCCGGGCCGGTGGCGTGTGCCCGGGCCAGGGCGCCGAGCAGTGGCAGCGTGGTCGCGCAGGGCACGTTGGTGTCGGCGGTGCCGCAGGTGACGGCGACCCGGGTGCCGGGCCGGATCGCCCGGGCGGCGTCCGGCGGGTAGACGGCGTCGTCGCTGCGGACGAAGCGGGCGTTGTTCGGGCCGAACAGGGCGTTCAGCAGCGCGGCGAGCGGGGGCAGCAGGGCGCTGGTGTCGGCGGGTCGACCGGCCCGGAAGTCCGCGATGGCGGCGGCCAGGGCCGCCTTGTTCACCCGGGACACCTCCTCGGTGATCTGCCCGGCCGCCACGGCCTGGTCGAGCTGGGTGTCAAGTTGGGCGGCCAGGAGGTCCAGCAGGCGCTCGTCCTGCGGGGCCAGCAGTGCGAGGCCGGCCGGCGCGGGTCGGACCGTCCGGGCGAGGAGCAGGGCCTGCAGTCCGCCCTCGCTGTGGCCGACGACCAGCAGGGCGTGCGGGTCGGCCTCCGGCTGGTCGCGCAGGGTGGTGTAGGCGGCCGCGGCCTGGCGGGTGAAGGCGGCCAGGTCCAGCCGGCCGGGGTCGCCCTGGTAGGCGCCGGCTCCGGTGCTGCCGGTGAAGTACTTGTCGAAGCGCAGCGTCATCACGCCGTCGGCGCCGAGGGCGTCGGCTATCAGCGCCAGGGTCCCGGGCGTGAGCTGGGGCGGCTCGTCACCGTTGCGGTCCGTCGGGCCGCTGCCGGGCAGCAGTAGGGCGGCGGCAAGGTGGTGGCCGGTTCGGTGGGCGGGCACGTGCAGGGTGCCGTAGGCGGTGGTGCCGTCCACCGTGAACTGCACCGCGCGGTCTGCGGCGGGGACGAGTGCGGCCGGTACGGCCGCACTCGCGGCGGGTGCGCCCAGTCCCGTCATGGTGACCGCGGCCAGCGTGGCGGCGGTCGCTAAGCTGCTCCAACGCATCTGTTTCTCCTGTGAGTTGGGGTGTGATTTCGAATTCCGGGAGCTCAGCGGCCGATCAGCTGCAGGGCCGTGATGAAGACGGCCAGCCCCACCAACAGCAGCAGGCATCGCGGATTGCCGAAGTTGATGGTCCAGCCGATGCCGAACCGCTTGGCGACGAAGAGGGACGGGTCCTGCCGGTTGACGTAGAACAGCCCGCCGGCGCGCCAGTAGCGGTCGTCGTCCGGGGCCACCACCCGCGGGTCCGTCGGCTCTCCCGCCGCGCCGTCCGGTTCACTCGTCGCCAGGCGGCGCCCGCCCTGCCCGGTACGCAGCGCGATCGCGACGACGACGAGCAGGCCGGCCGTGATCGGCGCCAGCACGGGGGCAGGGGAGAACGAGAGGTCGCCGTGCCAGGCCTGCCAGGCCGCGGCCAGCATGCCCAGGTTGACGCAGGCCCCCAGCAGCATGACCGAACCTGCGGTCCGGACGACGAATCGCCGGTGCCGCGCAGCGCTGGTCGCCGGCCGCGCCGGGTCGAGTTCGGCCCGGGAGCGGAGGACCAGCCAGGTCACCAGCAAGAGCAGCCCAGTGAGCGCAAGTTGGATGAGGACCGGTGTGAAGGCGGTGCCGATCGACTTGTCCGCCAGCCGGTCGGCCTCCCCGTGGGTGGCGTAGTGCATCGGCAGCCGGTCCGGCATCGACGGGTACTCCACTGCGGCGAGCACTGCGGAGAACACGGGGACGAGCAGCGCGGGCACGGCCCACCGCCAGGGATAGCGCACCGGATCGGTCCGCAGCGAGGTGTCCACGGCGACCACCTGGCGCAGGCCGCCGTACCAGTCCTCACCGCGCTTGACCGTCAGGATCGCGCGACGTGCGCGCAGGTACCCGACCGTGGACACCCCCACGATCGCCGTGGACGCTCCTGCGAACAACGGTGTGCTCGGGAACGCGAGGCAGCATACGAGCTCGGCCGCGAGCACCGCCCCGCCGACGCCACCCACCCACCAGCGGTACGCGCGCCGCTGCTCGGCGACCACGGGGGCGTTGACGTGTGTGGGCGGGGTCCGCACCCCGAAGGGCACGGTCGGCCCGGTGAGGGCGGGCATCAGCCACGCCATCAGCAGTATGACGAACGGTATGACCACTTGAACGGCAGCTGTTCCGGACATCATGCCGGCTCTCCTAGGCCTCTGTGTTCCACGTCGAGCTCTCCATCGGACGGCTCGCCGACCTGCTTGCCGAGCCGGGCTCCGAAGGAGCCGACGACCCCTCCGCACATCGTCAGCACGGCCGCCGCGTCCACCCCTTGCGCCGCCGCCTCGGCAAGCAGCGTCCGCAGCCGGGTCGACCACTCGTCGGCGAAGCCGGGAGGCGGCGGTCCGGAGTGCGGGTCCCGCTGCACCACGGCGCCGCTCTTGCGGTTCAGCCGTAGCAGTCCCTCCTGGCGCAGCAGGTCGTAGGCCTTGTTGACGGTGTGGAAGTTGATGCCGAGGTCGCCGGCCAGCTGTCGGGTCGACGGCAGGGCGCTTCCCTCCACCAACTCGCCCACCGCGATGGCCGTCACGACCTGGTCCCGGATCTGCTGGTAGATCGGGACGGCGCTGCTCAGGTCGATACTCAGGATCACGCGTGACTCCCCGGGATGCATCTGCTCTATTACTTATAGAACAGACCATCAGGTGCTTGCAAGAAAGGGAACGTCAGTGTGGCGTCAAGACGGCCGTTACTGCCGCGCCGAGCGCGGGGGCGCAGCCACGCGGAGAGGTTGTCAAGACTTGTGGATCCGCCCTTGCAGAGGCCCCAAGCCTCAGTCGATCACTCAGCGTAGCCGGACCACAGAGCCACCTCCTGGTGGTTCGCCGGCGCGGTGGGTCCGGCGCCCATCACGAGCAGGGCGACCGACGGGTACCGGCGCGGGTGTGGCCGGGGTGGGCACGGCGCCACCAGTGCACCTACGGTCGGCGCGCTCCTCCCCGGAGCGGGCCGGGTCGCTGTCGCGAACCCTGGTACGGAACAGCTCACGGTAGGCGGTGAACTTCACGGCGACCCGGGCCGGGGCCATGGTGGATCGGTCGACTTCGACCATGAGCACCGGCACGCCGATCTCCGCTGCCTGCCACACCGTCCGGGCGCACCTTCCGTTTCCCGCCCGGCAGCAGGAACTCGGTCTCGGTCGACCAGGAACGCACGGTGCCAACGCCGTCCGCGGCCGAGGCGCGGTGCGGCCCAGGACGAAGGCGAACACGGTCTCGTTGGCGGCCATCGCGTGCGGCGTTCGGGAACTGGTGTGGTGGCTGAGGCTCCTTTTCCACTCCCCAGCGCCGCAGGACCGCAGGACCGTAGGACCGCAGGACCGTAGGACCGCAGGACCGCGTGTACGGTCCTGCGGTCCTACGAGCGACCGCTACACCTCAGCGGCCGTGGAAACCGACGGGACCGGGCGCGGCGCGCCGCCGGCGGCCACCGTGTGCTGCCCGCGCCACCACCGCACGGCCGCCGGCTTCGCCTGCACACCGGGCATCGCGACGGACTTGATCAGCTCCCCCGTGCGCCCGCGGATGTCGATGCGGACCGGCAGTGTGCGGCCCCGCACGCGGGTCCCACCAGCCCCGGCCGAGTGCACCTGGCCCAGTATCCGCGTCACGGTCATGACGAGCGACGCCGCCACGGCATCCTCGGTGATCCGCCCGGTGTCGTCCCCGAGCCAGTGCAGGACGAGTGCCCAGTCGCCGCTTCGGGTCGCCGTGCGGGGCTGGGTGGGCTCCGCGCTGAGGCCGAGCTCGGCGAGGGCCTCGATCAGCGACTCGACGTCCTGGCCGTCGAGGTGCTGGAAGTTCTCTTCGATGAGCAGCTGTGCCATGAACGTTCCCCCATGTGATGACCGGTCGGACACGGCCGCGGACTGTGCGCCCTGCGGGACGTCGTCTTCCGGCGACAATGCCGAACTCCTAAGGCCGGCTGAACATGCTGACCGAAGTTCTCCGACGATGAATCAATGATCGCCATGATGTTGACGGTCGTGCCAGTCACCTGGTTTCCGCTCTCCGCTATCTTGACGCTTTCCAAACACATGGACTGCGGATCCTACGAGTCGGGCAGCACATCAACGAGACAGAATCCCGGAAGCAACGGATTACTCCTCTGCGCGTCCCAGGAGGGCCGGGCCCACCGCCCGGACGTGCTGTTCCCCTACCTGGACAACGACATCTCGTCCTACCCCTACCTGGGCTGACCATCACCGGGGGCAAGAACACCCGCACCACACACCCGACGCTGATGGTCGAGGAGATGGACGCCTGCCACCTCTCCCCCGTCATGCGCGCCACCGGATGCCGCCTGCGGCGCATCCCCTCACCGGTGTCGAGATGGAGCACGTCCCGCAGAGTGAAGCCCGCGCCCTCCACGGCTTCCCCGGGGCACGCCAGGGGACGACGCCAAAGCCCGTGCTCCTTCCGGCCGTTGGGCCGGGAGACACCGCCGGGCTACAACCGGCCCGGCCACGCCCACAGAGGAGACCCACACCCATGAGCACCACCGAAGCGACGACCGAGAGGCCGTTCAGCAGGATCAAGGTCCGGATCACCGGCCTCGTCTTCTGCGGCGACGACGTCGCGCTGCTGCGCCCGGACCGCACCGACTCGACGCACTACACCACCATCGGCGGCAACATCGCCGCCGGCGAGGACTTCCGCGACGCCGCCCTCCGGGAGCTGCAGGAGGAACTCGGGCTCGCGCCGGACCAGGTCGGCAATCTGGAGCTGGTCGCGATGGCGGACGCCCGGGTCGCCCGGCCCGGAGCTCCGGCCGCCTGCCTGCCCGGCGGTGTGGTGCTTCTTCTCCGTCGCGGTGCCTGTCGGAGCTGGACGCCGGGCGGGTCGCCGACTGTCAGTCGATGCCTTCGATGATGCGGAAGTCGCGCTCGACGCCGTCGGAGAGGGCGACCAGCGCCTCCTGGTAGGCCTCGCTCTCGCGTGCCGCGAGGGCCTGTTCAAAGCTGTCGAACTCGATCAGGATGGTGCGCTCGGCGATTCCGGCGTCGTGTGCGACGACCCGACCGTCACGGGCGAGGAGCCGCCCGCCCCCGGCCCGGACGGCCGGACCGGCCAGTTTGTTGTAGGCAGCCAGCTTCTCAGGGTCTGAAATGGTGCGGTAGACACTGACCCAGTAGCCCTTGGGCACGGAACCTCCAGTGTTCGTAAGAGCACATCTGACTTTGTATTAGCAATTCAGTTCGATCGTATCCGACAGCGGGTCGCCGGGATGATCCGGAGCACGAGCTGGTCGGCTCCGACCCTGCGGTCGACGGCGAGGGCTCCGCAGCGGACAGCCCCGCCGCCCGCGCCCTCACGGTCCACCTCCGCACCCCGGCCAACACCCTGTGCACGGGCACCTGGACGCACGCGGTCTCCACCGTCCAGTTCCAGCGCTCGGCGGGCGGCACACTGGCCTGGAGCTTCGAGCTCTCCAACACCGCGAAGGCCGCGCTCGGGCCGGCCGTGACCGTGACGATGCCGTACTCCTACGTCAACGGCCGCGCCATCAACCCGCCGTACCACCCGCACACCGAGCCGAACTGGTACAACTTCCACGGCAGCCTCAACAGTTACCAGTTCATCGGCGGCGGCGGCGGTGGCGCCATCCAGACCGGCAACAAGGTCACCTTCTACTGGTTCCTGAAGGGCTCCAAGCCGAACACCGTGGCCGACCGTTACATCACCTGCCAGATCCCGACACCCGGCAGCGCCTGACCGGCCGGCGGAAGACGAGGAGGGACGAACCGATGCACGACGACGGCAAGCAGCGGATCCGGATCCTGGACGGGCGGCACGAACTCACGGTCCACGCCCTCACCATGACGACGGAGGCGTTCACCGTGGCGTACTCCGTCACTCCGCCGCTGCCTGACGACCTCCCTCCCGTCTCCCCCGCCGCGCCGCCACTGTTCCTCTGGCTGGAGGCCGTCGACGACCTCGGCAACCAGTACACCGACTACGGCGGCGCACACGGGCTGAGCACCGACGGGCTTCGGACCGAGGGTTCCGTCTCCGGCCGACCCGCGATCGCCGCGGAGGCCGACTGCCTCACCGTGCGGATGGTCTTCCTCCGCGGGGTGCCTGAACAGGCTTACGAGTTCTCGCTGCCGCTGTCGGACGAGGGCTGAGGCCCCGCAATCATGAATCAAGACAGGATGAAGGTGCTGCGGGAGCGGGTGATCTTCGCTTCCAGGGCCACGGCGCTGGTGCTCGCGGTGCCGGCCTCGGGACGCGGCCTCAGTGGCGTGGTCATGGGGAGCCTTCCTTGCGCTCGTCCTCGTCGACGATCTCGGCGTCCACGACTTCCTGCTCCTCGCCCCGCGGGGCGCCGGCACCGCCACTCGGCGCACCGGGGGTGGCCTGGGCGTAGATGGCCTGGCCGAGCTTCTGACTGACCTGGGCGGCCTTCTCGCTCGCCGTGCGGATCGCGGCGGTGTCCTGGCCCTTGAGCTTCTCCTTGAGCTCCGTCAGAGCGGTTTCGACCTCGCTCTTCACGTCGGCCGGGATCTTGTCCTGGTTGTCCCGGAGGAACTTCTCCGTCGTGTAGACGAGTTGCTCGCCCTGGTTGCGGCTCTCGGCGGTCTCACGCCGGCGGCGGTCCTCCTCGGCGTGCTGTTCGGCCTCGCGCATCATCCGGTCGATCTCCTCCTTGGGCAGGGAGGAACCGCCGGTGACGGTCATCTTCTGCTCCCGGCCGGTGCCGAGATCCTTCGCGCCGACGTGCATGATGCCGTTGGCGTCGATGTCGAAGGTCACCTCGATCTGCGGCAGGCCCCGCGGCGCGGGGGCGATGCCCGTCAGCTCGAACATGCCGAGCTTCTTGTTGTACGCCGCGATCTCGCGCTCGCCCTGGTAGGCCTGCACGGTCACCGAGGGCTGGTTGTCCTCGGCGGTCGTGAAGACCTCCGAGCGCCTGGTAGGGATCGTGGTGTTGCGCTCGATCAGCCTGGTCATGATGCCGCCCTTGGTCTCGATGCCGAGGGACAGCGGAGTGACGTCCAGCAGCAGGACGTCCTTGACCTCACCCTTGAGGACACCGGCCTGGAGCGAGGCGCCGACGGCGACGACCTCGTCCGGGTTGACGCCCTTGTGCGGGTCCTTGCCGGTGAGCTTCTTCAC